>NZ_JAYDZX010000009.1:0-81763 GCF_035607535.1 Salinimicrobium aquimaris | reverse complement strand
GCTCTCCATTTCTGAAGAGCTTTCTCTGTGCGGGCCCTTCGACTGCCGCTCAGGATAAACTCAGGACCCGAACTTTAATGGAATATTACAGGAAAGGATTTATGAAAAGTGGAAAAGAAAAAAAGCTCTCCATTTCTGAAGAGCTTTCTCTGTGCGGGCCCTTCGACTGCCGCTCAGGATAAACTCAGGACCCGAACTTTATGGAATATTACAGGAAAGGATTTATGAAAAGTGGAAAATGAAAAAAGCTCTCCATTTCTGAAGAGCTATCTGTGCGGGCCCTTCGACTGCCGCTCAGGATAAACTCAGGACCCGAACTTTATGGATATTACAAGAAAGGATATATGAAAAGTGGAAAATGAAAAAAGCCCTTCATTTCTGAAGAGCTTTTTGTGCGGGCGAAAGGACTCGAACCTTCACACCTTGCGGCACTAGATCCTAAGTCTAGCGTGTCTACCAATTCCACCACGCCCGCCTGCCTGGTATTTACGCTGTCCATGCCTTTCGGGAATTTCCCGGCGGGCACGCCCGCGTTGGTAATTTCAATATGTTTGCTTGTTGTAAGCGGATGCAAATATAAGTATAAGTTTGAATCTGCAAATAGGAAAAGAAAAAATTTTGCTGTCGACATCGAAAAATTTTCTTTTCCAGATGTGAGAGCTTAGATATCAGTATTGAGATCTTAAGGGTTTTCACTTTAAGTCTCACCTCTAAAATCTCATATCTGAAATCTATTTTTTACCTTTACTTCATACCAAAAATTTCAGAATGCAAGACATAAAAAATTACGTTGATGACAACAAAGAGCGCTTTATTGATGAACTGATAGAACTCCTCAAAATTCCGTCCATCAGTGCCGATTCCAAATACAAGAATGACCTTTTAAACACCGCCGAAGCCGTTAAGCAGAGTCTGCTGGATGCAGGGTGCGATGTGGCCGAGATCTATGAAACACCGGGTCATCCTGTTGTATATGGAGAGAAGATCATTGATAAAGAATTACCGACTGTTCTGGTATATGGGCACTATGATGTACAACCCCCAGATCCTCTTGACCTATGGGAGAGTCCGCCATTTGAGCCGGTGATCAAGAAGACCGAAATTCATCCCGAAGGTGCCATTTATGCAAGGGGAGCCTGTGATGATAAGGGCCAGATGTATATGCATGTGAAGGCTTTGGAATACATGACCAAAAATGACAAACTTCCCTGTAATGTCAAATTCATGATCGAAGGGGAAGAAGAAGTGGGAAGTGAACATCTGGGATGGTTCATTGAGAAGAATAAGGAGAAGCTGCAGAACGACGTGATACTTATAAGCGATACCGGCATGATCGCAAAAGAAACTCCTTCCATTACTACCGGCTTACGTGGACTGAGTTACATGGAAGTCGAAGTTACTGGTCCGAACCGTGACCTTCACAGCGGACTTTATGGCGGGGCGGTAGCAAATCCTGTTAATGTACTTGCTAAGATGATAGCCTCCCTTCAGGATGAGAACAACCGCATTACCATTCCCGGGTTCTACGATAATGTAAAGGAATACAGCGAAGCCGAAAGAGCAAAAATGGCCGAGGCTCCTTTCGATCTTGAAGATTATAAAAAGAAACTGAATATCGAAGAAGTACAGGGAGAAGAAGGATATTCTACTCTGGAAAGAGGTTCAATTCGGCCGACTCTTGATGTAAACGGAATTTGGGGTGGATATACAGGGGAAGGAGCAAAGACGGTGTTGCCTTCAAAAGCCTACGCAAAGATCTCTATGCGGTTGGTCTCCGATCAGGAGTGGAAAAGGATCAGCGAACTGTTCACCGAACATTTCACAAGTCTGGCGCCAAAGTCGGTTAAAGTAAAAGTTACCACCCACCACGGAGGGCAGGCTTATGTCACACCCATTGACACCCTGGAGTACCAGGCGGCCAATGATGCCTATGCCGAAGCTTTTGGAAAAGATCCTATTCCGCAGCACAGTGGAGGAAGTATTCCGATTGTTTCCCTTTTTGAGAAGGAACTTAATAGTAAGACTATTTTAATGGGCTTTGGATTGGATACAGATGCCATCCACTCTCCTAATGAACATTTCGGAATTTGGAATTACCTCAAGGGAATTGAGACAATCCCTCTGTTTTACAAACATTTTACGAAACTGAAGCAGGCGGAAAAAAAGTGATCAGTGGTCAGTGATCAGTGATCAGATTTTTTCTTTGAAATACTGGACCTCACAGGTTTTTAAGACCTGTGAGGTCTTTTTTTGTTCACCCCTGTCAGTGGTTAACAATCCTGACAGCGGGTGCAGTGCGGGTACGGGTGTAGTACAAGTACGTGTGCCGGTCGGAATGTGCGGATATCTTTTTCAAATCCGGGTACGGGTAAAAAATCTGGGTTTGAATCCGATTCAACGATCTAGAGCCCGGGTCCCGATTTGAATAAGAGGTAAGAAGTTAGCTTCTCGCTCAATACGTAACCCCCTCTTCTGGAAGTAGAATGCCAACTTTTCTTCCTCTATGTTTGTAGAATTAAATATTTATTCTACATTTGTAGATATACATCTAATCTTGTAGAACAAATGCAGTTATCCAAAGCCGAAGAACAACTCATGCAGATCCTCTGGAAAAAGGACAGGGCTTTCATGAAAGACCTTATCGAAGCCTATCCCGATCCAAAACCTGCCCAAACCACAGTAGCTACCTTGCTCAAGCGAATGCAGGATAAAAACTTTGTCGACTACAAACAATACGGCAGGTCAAGGGAATATTTTCCGCTTGTAAAGAAGAAAGATTACTTCTCCCGACAGGTGAACGGAATGATCAAGAATTTTTTTAACGATTCTGCCTCGCAATTTGCCTCTTTCTTCACCAAAGAAACCAATTTGAGCAAGGAAGAACTGGAAGAACTCAGAAATCTTATTGACCGGGAAATCGAAAACAAATAGCTATGGAAATATACCTTTTAAAATCGGCGGCCTGTATGGCGATCCTGCTACTTTTTTACAAGCTCTTGTTAGAAAAGGATGACATGCACGTGTTTAAAAGGATCTATTTGCTGGCAATTCCTTTTCTTTCCTTCGGAATCCCTTTAATTACTTTTCCAGAATATATCGAAATTTCTTCTGAAGTTCCTGTACCTACCGGAACAACAGAGAATCTGAATTTTTCAGAAAAGACTGCTGAATTTCCCATTTTTAAATGGTTAGCCATTGGACTCTATCTGTTCGGAGTACTCTTCTTCGGAAGTAGATTTTTTCTAAACCTGCAATCTCTTCTGAAAAAGGCAAAAAGAAACCCGAAAGTGAAAATTCCGGGTGCCATACAGGTGTTGTTAAAAGATAATATTGATCCCCACACCTTCTGGAGCTATGTTTACCTGAACAAAAACAAATTCGAGGAAAAACAGATTCCGAAGGAGGTGATAGACCACGAACTGGCACACGTAAGACAAAAGCACAGCGCCGATGTCATCTTTGTGGAGATCCTTCAGGTACTCCTGTGGTTTCTTCCTCTCGTTTACCTGCTCAAAAAAGCAATTAAGCTCAACCACGAATTTTTAGCCGATAAAGAGGTGCTAAAAAAGAATGATCCTCATCAATATCAACACCTGCTGCTTTCCCTTAGCTCAGGAAAAAATCCCGGTCTGGTCAATTCAATCAATTATCAATCAATCAAAAAACGATTTACAGTTATGAGAACAAACACCTCAAGAAAAATGATCTGGATAAAGAGTCTGGTATTATTACCCTTATTATCCGTACTCGTTTACAGTTTCAGCAGCAAAGAATTATTGATCAAAGAAAAATCTTCTTACGCAGAAAACAGACCTGAGGAAAAAGAAAAATTTCAGTCTGAGGATCTTGTAATTGCAGAAACCATTAAAATATATATCCCTGTAGCAAACCTGCTAGTCGTTAATGGGCATGAGATAAAACCGGAAGAACTCTCCGATCGTCTTAACCAGATTAATACCCATCTTTCTAAGGAAGTACGCAAAACAGTGGTGAGAGCTTTAATTACAGCTGAAGAAAAAGTTCCAATGGAAGTGATTTCACGGGTAAGAGAAAAATTATTTGAATATGGCGTCCACGCAGTATCTATTGAAAAAGCTGAATTAGTTTCTCCTGAACATCAGAAAGCTATAAATGAGGAATTAGATAAAATTGATCATTTGCAGATTCGGTATCAACAGCCTCAACAAATCCAGGAAAAAGCCACGCCCGAAATGGTTGCTGAATACAATGCCTGGGCAAAATCCTTCAAGGCTGAAAAAGGTGAAAAAGCCGTGGTTAAAGAAAAACTTGATCGAATGCGGCACATTTACAGCCTGATGACGGCAGAACAAAAGAAAAATTCCGAAACCTTTCCGGAAATCGACAGAAAAGACATCATCATTGTCCGGCAGGACCGCCAAAATAGGAATGCGGCAATACTGCGGGAACGGACAGAGGAAAGAGCGGCAATTAGAAAAAAAAGGGAAGAACTGCGGGAAGAAAGAAGAGAAGTGAGGCTTCAAAGGGAGCAGGCCAGAGCAGAAAAACGCGAACTTGTAATTGAGAGAAGGAGAATAAACGGTGAAATTCCTCCACCACCACCTCCACCACCGGCTCCTCCGGTTTCTAACGAGGGCGATATTCCAGTGCCACCTCCACCTCCACCTGCACCTGTAGTTGATGATCTACCCGCTCCACCCCCACCTCCACCATCTCCCGAAGAAGCAGTTCAAAAATGGATGGAAGAAGGCGCAGTGTTTTACCTCAACGGAAAAAAAGTTTCAGGTAACGAGGCACTCAAGGCAGTACAGAAAAATAATGGAAAAAATCTAAATGTGCAGGTCCGGGATGATGGCTCCGGGAAAACGGTAAGGATTTCCAATAATAAAAGATAAAATAACAAACCTCACAGATTTTGAAAACCTGTGAGGTTTTTAACGGAATAGTATAGACGCAGATATTCCGCGGCTTTGCTTTTATACTTTTTTCACAAATTTGGTAAGGATAACGATCTGCTGCCCATCCACTTTACCTTCTATTTGCCCGGGATGGTCATGAACTAAGGACACTCTTCTCACGGCTGTTCCTCTTTTGGCTACCATACTTGAACCACGAACGGGAAGATCTTTGATCAGCACTACGGTATCCCCTGCCTCTATGGTCACTCCGTTGCTGTCTTTATGTACTTCTTCGCCGCTAGTTTCTTCGGTAGTCTGTCCGGCTTTAGCCCATTCCAGCTGCTCTTCTTCCATGTACATCATATCGAGGAGATCCTGTGGCCAGCCTTCAGCTTTTAGTCTGTTGAGCATTCTCCAGGCCATCACCTGTACTGCAGGTACCGGGCTCCACATACTGTCGTTGAGACATCGCCAGTGATTGGGGTCTGTTTTTTCGGGATCTTCGATCTGTTCCTTGCAGGTGCCGCAAATGAGGATATGATTTTCTGCTCCTTGTGGAGAATCGGGTATGGCATATACCTGCAGGTCTTCTTTGGAACCGCAAAGTTCACACTGGGATCCGCTTCTTTGAAACAGGTCTTGTTCAAGGCTCATGGGAGAGAATTTTTGCAAATGTAGCTTTTTTGGAGAGATCGGCACGGATGGAAATTTTGCCGGCAATGAATAAAACATGGCTCGGTGCAACCTTCAAAGATCCTCCTGTTCTAGAATTTATTTAATTATCTCTGCATTAACCTAAGGACGTATAAATGACAAAAGAAGAAAAAGAGGACTTTGGTCTTTTACTGCTCATGAAACAAAATGATCCAAAGGATGAAATTTGCGAAGATGAAATCTTTAGTATACTTCAGTCTTGATTAAACTATAACAGAAATTCTAAGGCTGAAAGCCTTTAACTCGATAGCCCGGAGCATCGCTCCGGGGTGTTTTAAGTTGATCATCAGCCTGTAAGGCTGGCACGTTTAAAGGTGTCCTAAAGTCTCAGCCTTACAGGCTGAATATCATGTTGGACATTCATACCCCGGGCGTCACCCGGGGGCTAAGATGTTTAAGCCTTTCAGGCTTTATAAAAAAGGAAGGGCCGACTTAGATCTGGTATTACTACAATTAGATCCAGGCTTCGAAAACTCTTCTGTTCTCCCAATTACACAGTATGTTCTTTAGAGAATCATTAGATTTTTAATTACGGAAATTCCAGCTCAGTCTTGCCTCTTGGCTCTAGCAGCGAAGCGATCTTCCGTCTTTTTTATTTCCTTCCCCTCTCAATATACGCCTCCACCCGCTCCTCAAGAATTGGCAGCGTTACGGTTCCCTGCTCCAAAATCACCTCGTGAAATTCCCTGATGTCAAAGTCGGTTCCCAAAGTTTCTTCTGCTTTTTTACGGAGTTCGCGGATCTTCATTTCCCCTATTTTATACGATACCGCCTGCCCCGGCCAGGAGATGTAACGGTCGACTTCGGTGTTGATGTTGTGCATGGAAAGTGCAGTGTTAGAGCGTAAGAATTCCACTGCCTGTTCGCGGGTCCAGCCCATGGCGTGAATTCCTGTATCGACCACCAATCTGCCGGCGCGCCATTGTTCATAGGTCAGCTTTCCGAAGCGTTCGTACGGAGTTCGGTAGATTCCCATTTCTTCTGCTAAAGTTTCGGAATAAAGACCCCAGCCTTCTCCAAAAGCCGATAAATAAAAATTCCTTCTGAATTTTGGGATACTATCTCCCAATTCTCCATTTAGTGCAATCTGCAAATGATGTCCCGGTACTGCCTCGTGTGCAGTCAAAGCCGGAAGCACATAAAGTGGCCGGTTCGAAAGGTTATAGGTGTTCACCCAATAATATCCCGGCTGCGTGTCATCATTCGCTCCCACATACCTGCCGGTAGTATATTTTGGAGCAATAGCATCGGGCACCGGCGCAACTCCATAGGGTTTTCTTGGCAGCTTTTTGAAAAACTTCGGAAGCTGGGCATCGATGCGCTTGGAGATATCCCTCGCCTCCTTCAGCAGTTCTTCTCCGGTTTTTGCATAAAACTGCTCATCTGTCCTTAGAAAGTGGATAAAATCTTCAAAACTACCTTCAAAACCGACCTCCGCAATGATCTTTTTCATTTCAGCATTGATCCTCGCAACTTCTTCAAGGCCTTTTTGATGGATCTCTTCTGCGGAAAGATCTAGAGTGGTATAGTAATTCAGGCGGTTTTGGTAATAATCCCTGCCGCCTGGAATTTCTGATACCCCGATGCTCTTTCGCGCTGCCGGAAGATATTCGGTGTCAAAAAAGGTCTTTATCCGGCGGAATTGCGGAATCACCTTTGTCGCTACAGCCTTTTCAGCCGCAGCTAAAACCGAATCTCTTTGCTGCTGACTTAGTACCGGCGGAAGCTTCAAAAAAGGAGAATAATAATAACTTTCTTTTGGATCTTCGACCAGCTGGTCATTGTACGTAGCTTCATAACCCTCGAAAATAACAGCAGGCTGTAAAATGCCTTTTTTGATCCCCTTCCGCAGTAAAACCAGGTGTTGATCTACATAAACAGGCAAGGCATTTAGCTTGTTCAGGTAATCCTTTACCTGCTTATAAGTACTGAAATCCCGCACGTGGTAAGGCAGACTCACATGAAACCCGGCATCGGAGAGCAGCGGATTCAAATAAGCTTCATATTCATAGAAATCCGCCGTTTCCTGAAGGTCATACCTCAACAGCTCGGCAGAGATCTTAGCAGTTTCAGAAAGCTCATTTTTGTCAATCCTTTCCAGCTCCTTTAGCCTCTCCCGTGCAAATTTTGCCTGCTTTTTATAGTATTCTTCCGTATATAATCCTAGGGGATAAGCTTCCCGGTCATAACCTTTATGCTCATCTACTTTTTCGATCACCTGCCTAAGGGCTTCGGAAGGATTTTGACTCTGTACCTGGAAACTTGTAAAGACTAGAAATGTGAGGCTCCAAAAATGGTATTTCATGATCAGATTATTTGTTAAATGGTAAATATAAAGTTTCGCTGAAAATAACATCTGAAGCTAATTGCCTTTGATGCGCTGCCAAAGATCCTTAAGGATCTGAGAGGCATCTCCGGGCCGCTTAGGTTCTTCTTCTGCCCTTATCGTTCCATCTTCCGGAATCAACTTATAGCTGAAAGCAAAATTTGATCCTTCATCTGATGGATTCAGCTTTCCAAAGCGCAGATCATTGAAATAGAGAAATCCATCTTTTTCAGAAATGGTATACCAGCCTTTTGAGATCTCTATCAAGCGCTGCACATTTTTATCATTTTTGAGACTCCCCAGGTAGTGGTGATTTTTTGGAACCGCTTCAAACCTGACTATCTCCTCATCAAAAAAAGAGTAGTAACCTATTAGAAAATCATTTTCGGCTTCCGCATTTGCAGCCCACAAAATGGTATTCAAGGGTGTGGGACGGGTGTCGAGACGGGAATAGAAAATCCCCTGCCGCTCCAGGTCTTCCACGAATTGCTGGTGAGCAAAGAATTTTAGAACCAGCGTAAGCAGAAGGTAGGTTGTGCTGACGATCAATCCAAGCCGGTTAAATTTTGCTCTTTTTGGATCCTCTTTTTTTCGCCGCATCGCGAGGACAAGAAAAACCAGGAAAGGCAAAGTATATAATGGATCTATAACAAAAATACTCTTAAAGGCCAGCCTGATATCCAGCGGCCAGAACAACTGTGTGCCCCAGGTGGTAAAGGAATCCAGAAGGGGATGGGTAAATAAGCCCCAGAACATGAGCCGGGACCAGTCTTTCCAGCCCACCCCGCTCTTCCTCTCAATCTTTGAAATGAGCCAGCCAAAAACGGGAGCTGCTAAAACTGCAAAGACGATGGAATGTGTAAAGCCACGGTGGATCTCTATAGCGGTGATGGTATCGGTAAAATTGCTTGCAAGCGCATCAAGATCGGGAATAGTTCCCGCTATTGCGCCATACAGCATCGCTTTATTACCGACTTTCCTGCCAAGAACAGCTTCGCCTACCGCGGCACCGAGTACTATTTGAGTTAAACTATCCATGCATTCGCAAATTCCAAACTTTCAAATTCTAAATTCCAATTTTTTAAGAGACCTCACAGGTCTTGGAAACCTGTGAGGTCTTCTTCTAAATTCGTACTTCTAAAATCTATCTTCAATCCACTATTTCCATTTTCTTCAGCAGGAAAGAAGCATTCATATTCTGACAAATTCCTTTTTTGAACTGGTAATCAAAATTGAGTTCGTCGTTGATGATCTCGGCGTCGAAGTAGTAATTCTTCACCTGCGTCAGTTCTTCGGCCACTTCACAAAGGCTAAGATCGTGGGTGGCGATGATCCCTGTGGAATTTGAACCGATCAGTTTTTCTATGAACTTACGGGAACCAATAGCCTTGTCTGTACTGTTCGTACCTTTAAGGATCTCATCGAGAATGATGAAATATTTGTCGGTTTTGATCTCGTCAACAACAAATTTCAGACGCTTTAATTCTGAAAAGAAGTAAGACTCGTCATCTGTAAGCGAATCTGTGGTGCGCATACTCGTGATAAGCTTTATCGGCGTATAATGACAATAGGTTGCGCAAACCGGAAGCCCTACATTCCCCATCAAGATCTGCAGACTTACAGTTCTCAAAAATGTACTTTTTCCGGCCATATTGGCTCCGGTGATGATAAAGAATTGTTCTTTTTCAATTGAAAAATCATTAGCAATACGTTTTTTGGGATCCAAGAGCGGGTGTGCCAGCTGAGTAGCTTCAGAAATGTGAGAATCGTGATGCAATTCCGGAAAAACATAAGCAGGATGATTAAAGGAGAAATTTCCGAGGGAATTGTAGGCATCCAAAAATTCAATTACACGAAACCATTTTTGGACCACCTGTCCATGTTCCTTTATCCACTTCTCCAGTTTGTAAGAATAGCGAAGATCCCACAGCAGAAAACCATTGCCGAATACTCCAAAGATCATGTTGTTGCGCTGATCCAGGGAATCTATGGCCTTAGAAAATTTCTTCAGGATGGCCGAAGCCTTTTGTTTTTCTGAAGCTATCTGCTCTTTTTGAGCCTTAAGCAATTTTGAAGAGAAATTGGTGTTCTCGATCAATCCCAGCAGCTGATAGTATTGATGAAAAGTATCCTGCACCTTACTTACACTATTGGAAAGCAGGTTGATTCGCTTGAGGAAAAATCCGGTAATGAAAAGTCCGGCGAAGAACCAGATCGCCAGTTCTATTCCTCCAATTATATCCAGAAAAAAAGCAGTGATCACCACTCCGGAAATAGCAGAGAAAACCAGGGGCAACCATTTCATGAATCCCGGTACAAAGTTCCTGTAGGTATTTAGCCAGTTTATTATAGTAGCAGTTCTGCTTTCGGTCTTTACCAGAGTTGCCAAGGCAGAAAAATTCTGTCGCCAGTCGGCTTTTTCAGCCAGTTCCCTTATAGCTTGCTGCTTCAGGTCGATGTCGTTGATATCATTCGAAAGCAGCAGCTGCGCCAGCTTCTCCTTACCTTCCACCAGTGCTGAACGATTGAGATACTGAAAAAAGGAACCTCTTCCGAAGAGATCAATATCCTGACTGTAAGGGTGCAACGGATCGGCGAATTCTGCGCCTGTAGGCAAGTTGTGAAAATTCCGCTTTAGCACCTCCAGTTCGGTTTCATTGATCTTGATCAACTCCCGAAATTTATCCCGTTCGTACCGCAGATCTGAATGCCTGGAAACAAGAAATATAAAAATTGTGAGGCCAATAAGCAGGGAGGCTACAACCCAGGTGGCATCTCCCCAAAAAGCATAAACGGCATAGGCCATCGCCAGAAATACGAGCAGCCGCAAAAGGCTGGACAAGCCCAATTTACGGGATGCCTTGTGAAGATGAGAACGGTATTTCTCTATTTGTGAATTATAAAAAATTGCGGGATCCTGCATTTCTGATTTTATAGATTTTCTAGTTCCTGTTGGAGTCTCTTTGGAAGGCTTTGCACTACGAGATCATAAGAGTGGTCGATCAAATCGATCACCAGTTTTGGCGGAAGCATTTCGGTCTCAAGGCTGTTCCAGTGCTTCTTGTTCATGTGATATGCACCTTCAATATGATCGGGATATTCGTCTCTGAGAGCAATGGCTTTTTCCGAATCGCACTTGAGGCTCACCTTAAAAGGCACGCTCTCCAGTGCTCCAAGGGCAAACATTTTTCCCATGACTTTGAATACAAGTACGTCGGGACCAAAAGGCAGCTCCTCGGTCACTGCTTTTTTTGCAAGGCAATAATTTCTGAAGCCTTCAATATCCATAGCTCAAAGATAAGAAATCAGGAGAGCTGTGAATCTTTTTCGGACTTATTCACTTTTGGATTACCTATAGTACCTAAATGGGTAAATTTAAAACCGTCTTCATATTTAAGTCCGTAACCCAGAAGCCGGTCAAAAGCAGCATGAGAGAACATGATCACTCCAATGAGCTGCATTACAGGAACCATGAAAAAGAAACCTAAGAGATAAATCATGATCGCCACTCCCTTGTGATGGAAAAGGTTGTAAAGAAAAGCACCGGCTCTGTTGCCAAAAGCATAACCTGTCATTCCTAGATCGGGTGCGAGGAAGAGCACTAAAAACCACCACCATTCATAATGAAGGAAACCAAAAACATAAATTCCGAGTAGCAACATAGCCAGCTCCTCTAATTTTAAAGTTGTTTTCATATTTTTTCAGGTTTGTAAAGCACCGGTTTGCAGGGTGCAGCATCATTTTCGAAAGAGGAAGGTTGCAGGTTTAGAAAATAAAATCCGTCTTCTATGCGGGAAGGCACATACACAAGCTCCGTAATGGAAGCCTGTAATCGGGTATTTTTTGGATAGTTCCAGAAAGCCTTATGCGCCAGCAGCTTTCCCCCGTCTTCCTCCCTGTCCACAGAAGGCAGGTCGATCAATAAATGTTCTACGCCGCATTCGCGCAGGTAAACGGCAGCTTCTTCCTGCAGGTATGGCCAATTGGTGTGAGAGTAATGTTTGCTGCGTTTGGCGATACTATTTGGCAGCGTTCGTATGATTACCGCCTGTGCCTCTCCCTCCCTAAAATGAGATTCCAGCTGCTCCCTTGTGATCACCTCATCTCCGCCCGACTTTACCGGCTCTACAGATATCAACTTTGCTGGAAAGAAAAAGGTTTTTAAACTATCATTAATTCCGTGGTACTCCGACGTGATATGCCCTACACATTCGGTGTGAGTGGTGTGCCCGTGCGGATTGAAATAGACATTATTAAAATTCACAGACCCTCCTTTGCTCACTTTTCCCACCCAATTTCCTTCCTGCACCGGCTCTATCCTCGGCGCCTTGAGATACCATGCCACAGGATTCTTATCATCACCTCTCAGACTCAGGGAAATGTCCAGGGGTTTGG
Organism: Salinimicrobium aquimaris; assembly: GCF_035607535.1. Taxonomy (NCBI): domain Bacteria; kingdom Pseudomonadati; phylum Bacteroidota; class Flavobacteriia; order Flavobacteriales; family Flavobacteriaceae; genus Salinimicrobium; species Salinimicrobium aquimaris. The sequence goes on along the minus strand of NZ_JAYDZX010000009.1, from coordinate 69,451 downwards.
AGAAGTCGATTTTGTATTGCTGCTGATTGTATGTTATTATGGCCTGCATCTAATTTTAATCATTTTCAGTAAATATGATTTCAAATATAACTGACCCTGAAATAAATTCAGGGTGACGGGGTTCTTTATCTTTCGCCAACACCGTCATGCTGAACTTGTTTCAGCATCCTCTTAAGATTTCAGTTCGAATAGACCCTGAAATGAATTCAGGGTGACGATGCTCCCTGTTATTCTTCCACTCGTCATGCTGAACTTGTTTCAGCATCTCTTAAGATCTCAGTTCAAATAAACCCTGAAATCAAACTCAGGGTGACGGGGTTCTTTATGTTTCGCCAACGCCGTCATGCTGAACTTTTTTCAGCATCTCTTGAGACCTCAGTTCAAATAGACCCTGATTCAGGGTGGCGGGGTTCTGTATCTTTCGCCAACACCGTCATGCTGAACTTGTTTCAGCATCTCTTAAGATCTCAGTTCAAACCAACCCTGAAATCAAACTGAGGGTGACGCCAAACTTTCCACTCGTCATGCTGAACCTGTTTCAGCATCTCTTGAGACTTCAGTTCAATTATACCCTAAAATAAATTCATGGTGACGGGGTTCTATACCTTTCGCCCACACTCACTGAACTTGTTTCAGCATCTAATTTGGAGTCAAATCTTCAAAAAGATCCTTCAATTCAGGATTTACCTGTTTTATTAGATTCCACTTCCATTCCTTGTGCCAGTTCTTCAACTGCTTTTCTCTCATTATGGCCTGATCTATTGAAGTAAATTCTTCAAAATAAAGTAAATCCTTTATGCTGTACTTTTCTGTAAAAATAGAACCTTTGCCAGATTTATGCTCTACAATGCGGCGGTAAAGATTAGATGTTACTCCGATATATAACATAGATCTTCTTTTATTGGAGAGCATATAAATGAAGCTGTTTTTCATAAGTAATTTTTAGAACACGAGGACCCTGAAATAAATTCAGGGTGACGCAATATATAAAAGAGGCTCGTTGGGGTGACGGAGGGACGCAAAATACACCACGTTATTCTGAACTTGTTTCAGCATCTCCTTAAATTTCTAAGAAATAATTAACCATACTCTTCAACCCTGTCAGGGGTTTTAAACCCTGACAGGGTTATTTCTCACGCTACTCCTCCACCCAAAACAAGTCTGCAGCAATGCCGTCACTTAAAAATTTGCCCTTTTTGGATACCTGGAGTCGGTTGTCGTTCCATTCCAGCATTCCGGATTCCACTAATTTGGTAGCTTCTCTAAGCAGGTAATCCTTGAATTTTCTTCCAAAGCTCCTTTCTACTTCATCTACGGCAATGCCCCATTTGGTGCGCAAACGCGTCATCACTAGTTCATTGTAACGATCTGAAATCGAAAGCTTCTCAACTTCGGCCGGGATTTCCCCTTTTTGAAGCGCTTTGATGTAGAGGGTATTATTGCTGATGTTCCATTTCCGTTTGAAGCCGTCGAAGGAATGGGCGGATGGCCCTATTCCCAGGTATGCCTTTCCGAACCAATAGGCAGTGTTGTTGCGGGAAAAGAAGGCGGGTTTTCCGAAATTTGAAAATTCGTAGTTATCAAAACCTGCAGCGGATAAGGTTTCGATCAGGATCTCATACTGCTCCTTCGCCAGCTCCTCCTCTACCGGCGCTACCTTACCTTTTTCGATCATGCTTTTTAAGGCAGTTTTTGGCTCCACTGTCAAAGCATAACTCGAAATATGTGGTACTCCCAGATCCAAAGCGATCTTGAGGTTCTCTTTCCAGCGCTCATTGCTCATTCCCGGAATCCCGTAAATAAGATCAATGGAAATATTTTTGAAATACTGCTTCGCAAGTTTTATGGATTCAAGGGCTTCTTCAGCATGATGAGCTCTGTTCATCAGCCTCAGGTCTTCTTCAAAGAAGGACTGCACGCCAATGCTCAGCCGGTTGACCGGGGAAGCCGAGAGCATCTTTATCTTTTCTTCAGCAAGATCATCGGGGTTAGCTTCCAGGGTGATCTCGGCATCTGTGGTAATGGAATAGTTCTCATTGATTACCTGAAAGATCTGCGCCAGCTCTTCCGCAGAAAGCAGTGATGGAGTACCACCTCCCAAATAAATCGTCTCCACCTCATTTTTGATCTCCTCCTTCCGCAGTAGCAATTCTTTGCAAATCGCCTCCACCATCTCCGGCTTCTTCTTTACCGAAGTCGAGAAATGAAAGTCACAGTAGTGACAGGCTTGTTTGCAGAACGGCACATGTATGTAAATTCCAGCCATAGCTCAATTTGAGGATTTGGTAATTTGAGAATTTGAAGATCATTTTCAAATCTTCAAATCCACACATCTTCAAATCATTTTATTTTTCCCGGGTTCTGTTTCACAAAAGCTGCCCAACCCGAATAGCTCTTGCCAACCTCCACCTTTCCGGAGTTATAGAAGTGACACACCGCAGCTGCGAGTCCGTCGGTGGCGTCGAGGTTCTTGGGTAGGGATTTAAGGGAAAGAAGGCTTTGCAGCATTCCGGCGACTTGTTCCTTGCTGGCGTTTCCGTTTCCTGTGATCGCCATTTTTATCTTTTTTGGGGAGTATTCCGTCACCGGAACTTCCCGGCTCAAACCTGCCGCCATCGCCACTCCCTGTGCCCGACCCAGCTTCAGCATAGATTGCACGTTTTTTCCGAAAAAAGGCGCTTCAATAGCTATTTCATCGGGGTGCCAGGTGTCGATAAGCTCTACGGTACGCTCAAAGATCAGTTTCAGCTTAACATAAGGATCATCATATTTTTGAAGGTGCAGTTCATTGAGTTGCAGAAAGGACATTTTTTTATTCACCACTTTGATGAGGCCGAATCCCATTATCGTGGTTCCCGGGTCAATGCCTAAAATGATTTTTTCGGTAGTCAAAAGCTTCGTAATATTGCAGGTTCAATCGTGCCGGTAATACAAATCCCGGCTCCTATCGGGTTCTTAAATAAATTCATGCGAATAACCTCGCACAAAGCTAATCAATTCTTCTCACTAGTTCTCAAGATCCTGGTGGTATTGGCCGCAGTATCATTTATTTGGTACAGGGTCACAAAGGACGAGAGCATGGATTTTGAGCGCTTTGTAGACATTCTTGATCGTTACAGGATATTTTCCTTTACCAATATTGTAATCCTGGTACTCTTTTCAATAGCGAACTGGTATTTTGAGATCTTAAAATGGCAGACGCTAAGCGGTCATGTGAGAGAGAATTCGTTTACGCGTTCCATGCGGGAGAGCCTGGCTTCCTTTACCGCAGCGATCTTTACGCCCAGCCGCATTGGAGAGTATGGAGCAAAATGCCTCTACTATGTTCGGGCAGAATGGAGAAAGGTTATTTTCCTGAATTTCCTCGGCAACACTGCCCAATTATTTGCTACTTATTTCTTCGGAATTGCCGGACTCCTTTTTCTTATCACATCTGTAGATCTGGCCCTGCCGGTCTTCAATATCATCCTGGTTTCCGGACTTCTTTTTGCGCCTTTCATTCTATACTTTGTAATGAAAAAGTTCAGGATAAGGCTTAAAGGATATTCCATTCAGAGGCTGGAGGAATCATTTCATAAGGTTTCGGAAGAAATAAGGTGGAAAACCCTCATTTTTGCCAGTATCAGGTTCATCATCTTCACCCATCAATTCTATTTTCTACTGCTGCAATTCCAGGTAGATGTGTCATATCCACTGCTTATTGCTGCTGTTTTCAGCACCTATATCCTGGCGTCGATCATCCCGACCATGATCATTTTTGACGCTTTTATTAAAGGCGGATTTGCAGTGTGGATCTTCGGACTTCTACAGGTACCACAGATCATTGTGCTTACCATCGTGCTTACAGTATGGATCCTCAATTTTGGTCTTCCCGGTCTTGCGGGGAGTTACTACGTTCTTAGGTACAAAAAAGCCAAGCACGCCATAACATGATCGCCGCAGCAGTAATTATTACGCTGCTTTACGCACTGTCCATGCTGTTCCTGCTCTACGGATTTTTCCAGGTGCAAGGCTTCTCCGGAAAAAATTCAGCTCCAAAAACACATTTTTCGATAGTCATTCCCTACCGTGATGAAGCTGAAAATCTTCAGGAACTGTTTGATTCTCTGCTGAAGCTGAAATATCCCGCTGAAATGTTTGAGATCCTGGCAGTGGATGATGCTTCCGAAGACAAATCGGCTGAATTATGGCAGGACTTCCGGAAGGAACATCCTCAGCTCAACATTCGGCTGCTCCAAAACATCCGAAAAACAGGAAGTCCCAAGAAAGACGCCCTGAGCCTGGCGATTTCAGCTTCAGAATATGATTACATTTTGACAACAGATGCCGATTGTGTGGTGCCACAAGCCTGGCTGGAAAGCTTTAGCTCCAAAATTGAGGAGACAGGTGCCAAAGTTATTGCCGCCCCGGTGGCGCTAAAACCTGAGGTGTCAAAAATGTCCTTTTTGAGAGGCTTTCAGGAGATGGATATTTTGAGTTTGCAGGCAGCAACAATCGGCAGCTTTGGAGTTGACCTGCCCTTTATGTGCAACGGCGCCAACTTTTGCTATTCAAAAAAGGCATTTTTGGAGGTTGGTGGCTTTGAAGGAAACCGAAACTTCGCAGGAGGAGATGACATTTTTCTGTTGGAAAAATTCAGGCAACGAGGTTTGCATCCGGTGTTTCTAAAATCTCAGGAAGCCATTGTAAAAACTTCGGCTACCTGGAGCTGGTCTGGCCTATTTTCGCAGCGGGTAAGATGGGCAGCAAAAGCAGCTGCCTATAAATCTCACTTCTCCAAAAGCCTGGGGCTCCTGGTCTTCCTGATGAATATTCTTCTGGTAATAGTGACAATAGGAACGATCGCTGCAGCATTTCCTGTTTGGCTCCTGTCTTTCATGTTTCTGATAAAATTCAATGTTGACTTTTTCCTGATCTATAACAGCGCCAAATTCTTTGACCGGGAACCTGCGGTGAAAAGCTACTTTTTAAGCAGTATGATTTATCCGTTTTTCAGTAGCTGGGTTGTAATTAATTCTGTTTTTTCAGGATTTAGATGGAAGGGCAGAGCATTTAAAAAATAGGCTGCCGCTGGAAATTTTTATTATCTTTAATTCTCTTGAGTCCCAAAAATGCAGAAATTAAGGCTTATTCTTTTCGGCTTGATCCTCTTCCTTGCACTTCCCACAGCTGCACAGGAAGTGTTCATTATAAATAAGGATACCCTACAGCTCAACAGAGAAGTTAAAGGACCTTTAAGCCTGTATTGGGCAGAAAAGGATCATGATTACCGGTACTTTGTGCAGAAGGGAAACCGCATGGTGGAACTCCTGAACCTTAACGGAGATGAAAAATATAAAGAGCAACTTGCTGCACTTGCCACAGATGCAAAGGTTAGGACGGAGGACGTGCAATTTGTACTGTACAGCCTAAGGCATTTCGTTAACACCTATAATTCTCTTGTCCAGGAGGATTATGTTTTTAATGAAGCTACAGACAATATAAAGCAGCGCATAGGCCTCTTCACGGGCCTGAGTAATAATATCTACACAGATAATCCTGAAAATGCCCTTGCTCCCGTTGCCGGACTGGAATATGAATTTTACGATCCAAATCTAGCTCCCAGGCATTCGGCTTTTTTGCAGCTGCGACATAGCTTCAGGCAAAGTGATTACGATTATACCGCTACCCAGCTGTCTCTTAATTACAGGTTCAAAGCCCTTTATCTAAAGCATTTTGACCTGCATGTTGATGTGCGACTGGCAAGCTTTTACTATTCTGAAGAGTCCATTGCAGTGACCAATGACGTTGGGGAGGTCGTGGCCATAAGAGAGGATAATGGCTTTACTTTTACTGCGCCCTTTAGCTTTGGGATAGGCAGTGACATTCCCATTACTCCAAATAGCTTTATCACCCTTGGTTATAACGACATTTTTGCCATCGTTCTGGACACCAACGGGAACTTTCCTATAGATTTCACAGTGGGATATAAGTATAGTCTTTAGACGGTAGACTGTAGACTGGTGTCGATAGTTCGGAGACGGTAGTTGGGAGACTGTAGACTGTAATTAGAAAGATAGTTCTATCGGAAATTTTCATGTTCTTCTGCTGATTCTGCAGAATTTCTCAGAAAGTGGTCATAAAGATTTTGTCTTCTTCTGAATTTCGCACTTCTAACTTCGTACTTCTAAAATCTAATTTCCATTTATTCCGCTTTGATCACTACCGGCATCCTGAAAGTGGTTTTCACCGGTATTCCTCTTTTTGTTGCGGGATAGATCTTTGGGAGGGAATCCACGCTTTGGGAAAGCCAGGTTCTTATCTCAGGCAATTGATCCAGCACCAGGGAATCAATTTCCATGGAATCAATGGCCGGAGTCCCTTTTTCCGAAATTTTGAGATAGAGATATAAAGTATCGTCCAAAGCTTCGGTCACCACAGGTTGTTTTGCTTCGAGCCGGGAATAAAAATATTGAGAAACCTTGTTCCCAAAACAGGCTTTAGCGGCTTCAACTCGCGTTATGTTTCGGCATTCGGCAAAGGCCGGATAATTGTCGACTTCGTGCCAGTTAAAATCCCGGGTTTCTTCAATAAGGATCTCTTCCGAAGAAATTTTGCGGGTAGTTAATTCTTCGCAGGAGGAAAGAAAAAAAGAAATAAAGACAAAGAGTACAATTTTCTTCATTAGGACAGAAACTTCTCAAAAATAGTGAATTTAAGGAGTCTGCCGAAAAAATTCTACTTCGTTCCTGAAGCTGTGGAATTCATGTGAATTTCTTCCCTGATATCCCTGGCCCTGCGTTTGGCCAACAGCACAAGATCGGGGTTGCCATATTCTTCAAATCTTCTAAGATATTCCTGGTAATATTTAAGCCTGGTTTGAAGATCCTCATAGTAAGAATCGGCAGCAATAGCCCGTTCGTACATCGCCCGTTCATTATCGGCGTTTTCTTCAATAGCCCTGTTGAAGTATGCCAGTGCTTTTTTTGGCTTTTCCTGAAGCTTATAGGTGAGCCCGATGCTGGTGAGTTCCTCATCCACAAGCACATCTTTTAAGAGCAGAGCCTGCAGTAAATGCCCTTCAGAATTTTTGTATTCCCCTTGTAGAGCATACAATTTCCCGAGGCTATAATGGGTTTCAGGATTCTTATCTTCATAGTCGAGCGCCGAATTGAAATGAGCTATCGCTTCTTCATAATTTTTCAATTGAAAATATGCAGTGCCTGTTTTGATGTGGACGAACTCGCTGCCGGCACCAAGGGCTATTAACTTCTCAAATTGCTCAATGGCCTGTTCGTATTCTTTTTGATAGTAGTAGGACTGCGCCAGGATCGACAGGAGCGCAATTCCATTGGGATTCGTTTCAAGACCCTGTTTGCTCAGCCGCTCTGCCCTAAGTAATTTGCCCCCGGCGAGAGCACGGGTTGCGACCTTTATTAGCGCCTGTTGATGAGTTTTTTGCAACAGGATTGTGATGTTGTAATGATTCATTGCAGTGGAATCTTTCCGCTTTTCGCGGATCAAGCCCAGCTGATAGTGAAAGCCTGCATTCATGGGATGTTTCTTCACAAGAGATGTAAAAATGCTATCGGCCTCCTGAAGGTTTCCGGTGGAGGAAAGCAATTTTGCATATTCTACAGCAGTTAAAGTCCTCTCGGGATTTGATTCCATAAGGGCTTTATAGTTTTTCAAAGCTGCAGAGATATTTCCGTTTGCTTTTTGTGCCTGCGCCAGCTTTAGCAGCACTGTTTCCGATCGAACAGCTGTATTTTCCAGCTCTTTTATTGCTTCAGAGTAATTTCCGACTGCATAAAGACTATCGGCAATACTTAAAGCCGAAGTTTGAGCTTCGGCTTTCGTGGCTATGAATAATAAAAAAATAAAAAGAAACCTATTCACCTGCGTTGAAAGTTATGGGTAAAGTATACAAAACTCCTACTTCCTGTCCTTTTTGTTTTCCCGGGGTCATTTGAGGTAGTAGATTGACAACTCTTTCGGCCTCCTCCTGTAGTGCGGGATGTGCCGCTCTTGCCCCTAATAATTCGACATTTCCATCTTTTTGAATCTTAAACTGAACGTAAACTCTATTGATTCCCTTAAGACCCAATTCTTTCCCCAATGAGGTATTGAAGTTGCTTTGTACGAACTCAGACACCTTTTCTGACATACAATTTTTTCTTTCCTCGTTTGAACCAAGGCCTTCACAACCAGGAAACACCGGCACTTCTTCTATAACTGCAAAGGGTACATCTCCCATGCTCGAAGAAGTTTTTTGAACCTGCACATTTTCCCCTCTCTTAGAATACTTTTCCAGGTCCTGAGGACTAACAGTCTTTAGAATGGCTTTGATTTCTTCCCTTTCTTCTGAGGTGAGGTTTGTTCCATCCCCAAAAATGGCCTCAATTTTCTCTATTTTCTCCTGTGCTGTAAGCTCCTTCTCTTCCTGACTTGTTGCCGGATCTTCCGAACAGGAAACATAGGTTAGCATCGCCAGCATAAGCGGCAGAAGGATCAAAAATTTAAATTTTGAGGTCGATTTTGATTTAGTTTTTTGCAACATAACTATTCGTTTTTTGATGATTGAATGATTGAAAAATTGATTGATGAAAGAAATATCTTCAGTATTAAAAGCTGAATTGAGCAGCTGCTGGAAATACTCCTGTTTTTTGACATTTTTGACTACCCCTGCATCGGCGAGGTATTCGTGCAAAGCAGTGATCCTGGACTGGTAGATATAAATAAGCGGATTGAACCAGAAAACGATTCTTAACACTTCAAAGAACAACAGATCAAGCGTGTGTCTTTGCTTTAGATGCACCAACTCATGAGAAAGGATCTGCTCTCTTTCCTTCTCTGAAAGTTGAGCACCCAGAAAAATGGTATTGTAAAAAGTACAGGCCAGCCTTGAATTTGGAACCTCCACGATCTTCATTTCGGCTGTCGTCATCACAGGTTTATGAGCAAACAGCTGCCTCAGGATCCTGAACTTGTTAAAGAAGAATCCCAGGCTAAAGAGGAATCCGCCGCCATAGATAAGCAGCCACCAGTTAATGACCGGTGTCACTTGAGAAGGTGTGGCAGCCAGATCCCGGGAAGCAATTTCAGCGGAATTACCACCTATGATCACTTCGGGCAGCATCACAAAAGTTTCCGCAGGTATAGCAGCCTGTAATGCCGGGATCTTCAGCAAGGGAAGCAGCAAAGCAAGTACCGGGGTAAGTAACAGGTAGGCGCGATTATAGGTGAAAAAAGTTTCTTTTTTCAGGAACAGCTCATACACCAAAAGGAAAAGGAGCTGAAAAGCTATGGTCTGTAAAATGTACTGTAGCATTAGTCTTCTTTTTTGTTGATCTCCTTCAGGATCGCCTCCAGATCGGCAGTATCCATTTTGTTCTTCTTCATAAAAAAGGACACCATACTTTTGAAGGAACCGTTGAAATATCCGTCGATCAACTTATTCATACTCTGGTTAGTATAGGTCTCTTTCTCCACAACCGGAAAATAAATATAGCCTTTCCCTACCTTTTTATGATCTACGAACATTTTGTTTTCCAGGATACGCACTATAGTAGAAACTGTATTATACGCGGGTTTAGGCTCGGGCATTTCCTCTATGATCGAAGCCACGTTGGCTTCTCTGAGATTCCAGAGGATCTGCATGATCTCTTCTTCGGCTTTGGTCAATTGTTTCATAAAAGTTCGACTTGATAGGGCTAAGTTAAACTAATATTTTAGTTTAAACTAATTATTTAGTTAATTTTATTTTCCCGGCTTTGTATATCTTAGCTAAAAAAGAATTTCTATGGACATAGTTCTCCTTTGCCTGGCAGCAATTTTAATGCTGGTGGGTATCCTTGGCAGCTTTCTGCCTATGCTCCCCGGCATCCCTGTTAGTTGGGCAGGCCTTCTCCTTCTCCATCTCACCTCTGTAGTACCTATGAACTACACCTATCTTGGTGTCACCTTACTTGTCACCATTATTATTTTTGCTCTGCAATACGCCATACCGGCACTGGGAACAAAATACCTGGGAGGAAGCAAACAGGGAATGTTTGGAGCGACAATAGGATTGTTTGCAGGGATCTTCATTCCTATTCCTTTCGCAATTCTTATTGCACCGTTTGTGGGAGCTTATCTGGGCGAGATCCTCAATAAGGCCGATTCAAGATCTGCACTCAAGGCGGCTTCGGGATCCTTTATAGGTTTGCTGGCCTCTACTTTTATGGAATTTGTAGTTACTGCTATTTTCTTCCTGCTCTTTCTTTATAAGGTATGGGAATTCAGGAGCCTGCTGTTCCAGTTTTAGCAACCCGAGAAAATTATTTTCCTATCTTTGATCTCACACAAAAGGTTAATTAATCAACCGCAATTTAGGTAGCCCCCGCCAATTGCTTCACCTGCTTATATGAACGTAGATGTTATTGTTATTGATGACGATGCAGTAGTATTGTTCCTGCACAAGGTGCTCATAAAAAAGAGCAAGCTGCCTTCCAGCGTCAGGGATTTTCTCAAGGCAGAGGATGCACTGCACTATCTCAATCACAGGACTTCAGACAATAACCTCCTCATATTCCTCGACATTAACATGCCTAACTACAACGGCTGGGATTTCCTGGACCAGATAGAAGATTTGCCTTATAAAGAAAGTATCTTCGTAGTGATGGTTACCTCTTCCATTAATGAAAGTGACCGCAATACTGCCAAAGGTTATGCCCGGGTAATCGACTACAGGGAAAAACCTCTTTCCAAACAAGCTTGTGAGGAGGTCTACTTCAAGCTTCTGCCTTTGTTGAAATCTTAATTTTTTTTTGTTTCCAATCCACTGCCCCTCTCAAACATTAAGTTCTCCTTAAAATAAAAGGGATTTAAGATTTTTTTAAAGAAGGTACTGCATTCAAAGCCTTAAATTGGAGTATAACCAATTAAATATCAGCTATGAAGAGGTATATCTTTTTACTATTAATTCTATTTCCACTAAATCTATTTGCACAGGAAGGAGTAGGAGCTGCAGTGCTCCTCGAAGAAACCAATTTCTTTATTGCGGTTGTTGCCGGGGTTTTACTCGCCCTGGGATTCCAGTTGTTATTGACGGCTTTTTCTGTCGCGGGGGGAATTACGGCAGTAGGAAACATTAGGAAGAAAGGTCACAGCGATTCTACCAAAGACCGGCAAAAGGTTCATAAGCATGACGATGATGATGATGACGGCATGAATGTGGGCCAAAAAGTCTCTACCGGCCTTGGAGTCTGGACCCTTGTGACCACGTCCATAGCTCTTTTCTTCGCAAGTCTTTTTGCCGTGAAGCTTGGTCTCATAGGAGCAAACTTTATTGGCGCTACCCTGGGACTCGTCATTTGGGCTGCATTTTTTATGGTAGTCACCTATTTGGAAGTGAATATGATCACGTCTCTGGTAGGAGGATTAGCTTCCACAGTTAAAAGTAGTTTATCATCTGCAGGTTCTGTGTTTTCGAAATCAGATTCAAGCGTTGCCAAAGACGTTGCCAAAACGAAGGCCAAAACGGAAGCAAAAGAAATGCGCAAACAGTTCGAGAAGCTGTTCTCCACTCACGATATCGATAAAAAAGTAGATGACTATGTCAAAGAATTAAAGCCCCAGCGAATTGACATAAAAGACCTGAAGAAACAAATCAAGGATTTGATTACCGATATACAGGTAACGGAAAAAGCAGATTTTGATTATCCTAATTCGGTTAAACGACTTATCCTTGAGGAAGCCGACAAAAGCTCCCTTTCAAAAGAAGATAAAGAGGCCATTAAAGATCACGTGAACAGTATAAAGGATATTGCCAAGAGTGACGCCTCTTCCCAGGAAAAAGCTAAAGCCGGAATCGAGGACCTTACACCGGCTGACAGGGAGCAGATCAATAAATACCAGGCTAAAATAAAGGATGCCTTAAGGAACACCAACAAAGGCGAATTACAACCTGAAAAACTGGAAGAGGACCTTAAGAGGATCCTGAACGAACCAAAAGAAGCAAGGAACATTGCCAAAGCTAAAGCCAGCGCATTTGATCGCAATACACTTGTACAACTGTTAGCTTCCCAGAACATGGACGAAAGAGAAGCAGATCAAAGAATTTCTCAGGCCGAAAAGGTGCTCAATAAGGTACAATCATTCTTTAATGATCAGGGGAACAAAGCAGAAGCTAAAAAAGGCGATGCACAGCAGAAGAAACAGGACCTGGAAGCAAAAGTGAAATCGATGTTCCAGAGTGGAACAAATGATCTTAACAGGATCTATTCAGATTTTACAGCTATTTTTCAGGATTCAGGTGCAGGGCCAGATCTTAAGTATAAGCTTGAACATTACAACAAGCAGGAGATGATCACCATGATCTCCAACAGGACTTCCCTCACCCGGGCTGAAGCTGAACCTATTGCCGAGAAGATCGTTAGTGCACGGGATACTGTGCTGAATAAGGCCTATGACATCCAGATAAAGGTAAACGAAAAGATGGCCGAAGCTAAAGAAAAAGCTTTAATTGCTGCCGAAGAATCCCGAAAAGCAGCGGCAACCGCAGCATGGTGGCTGGTTGCAACCGGAGTGGTATCTGCAGTAGCATCGGCTGTTGGCGGAATGTTGGCACTCGAAGGAATATTCTAATCCGGCATTCCATATAAGAAGCAGAAGAGGCCATCCATTGCAGGATGGCCTTTTTTAATTAATCTTTAAAAAAGGAGTTTTAAGAAGCTCCTTTTAAAATCTCCTTTAGAAAAGATCCTAAAGTGCTGCCAATTTCGAAGTAGCAGAGGCAGAACTTTCCTACCTTGGCTGTTCAAATTCCTAAATAATTAAGTTATGAAATTGAGATTATTGATTATGTTCCTTACCCTCAACGGAGTTCTTTTAATGTCCTGTAGAGAAGAAGTAAGAGAAGAGAGAGTGGTACGGGAAGTAGAAGTCGAGAGGGAAGTTGAGGATGAAGAAGGAAGAGAAGGTATCCTGGAGAGAACCGCTAAGGAAGTTGACAAAGAGGTAAATAAGGAGATCGACGAAGAAATTGAAAAAATTGGAGACGACAATTAGAATACTCCTATAAAATCTTCAGTTTTAAGGGTGTTTTAGGAAAACTTTAGCATCTAAAATGCTAATAATGAATAGCTTTCTATAAATTTGTTAGAACTAACCCTTAAAAAACCAATAGCAATGAAAAAATTAATCTTGATACTGGCCTTACTTTTTGGTGTAAGTTCATCTTTTATTTCCTGTCGGGAAGAAGCCGATCGTGGAGATCAAATAGAAGAAGCTACAGACGAACTTGAAGATAGAGGCGATGAGATAGAGGAGGAATACGATGACATGGAAGACGATATCTAATTCTTATTTTAACTCTAACTAACTCTAACCAACCAATTATGAAAAAGCTAATTTTCTTATTCGCCCTGTTATTTTCGATCAGCACCTCTTTTGTATCCTGTAGGGATACCGAAGAAGCAGACGATGTAGATGATATGGAATTGAATGAAGAACTTGAAGAGGAAGCTGAAGAAATAGAAGACGAGTATTAATCTTATAACCTAAGGATGAAAAAGTATTTTTTACTAATGCTTTTTAGTTTCGCTCTCTCCACCTCTCTGATTTCCTGCCGCGAAACCAAAGATGCTGCCGAAGCAACAGGGGAAGCAGTTGAGGAAGGTGTGAACGAGGCCGGTGAGAACACCGGGCTTGGTGGAGATGACGACCTTTAACAAAACAACTAACCAGCTCTAACCACAGGATGTAAAGAATCCTGGAAAACGGCCTGAAATTCTCAGGCCGTTTTTTAATGCTTTAAAGTCTTGAATTCACTCTTAAGATCTTCCATGGATTGTTGCAGCTGTTTTAATAAGCTACTCTCCGAAGGCGCTTCAAGATTGAAAGTTAGCTTGCTGTTCACCTGCCACAATTCCTGCACATCATTTACCTTCACCTCTATGGGAAGATATTCTTCATTTAAAGAAATGAGGAGTAATTTAGAGGGATCGGGAAGTTTTTGAAGTTTTTTAACCAGTACAGAGTCATAAAGCACCACAACATAGATCCTGTTGTTGCTTGCTTCTTCAATAGTCGGTACCGCTTTCCCCAGCACCCACTCTCCCGGCCTGAAGTTGGGGAGCATACTATCTCCTTCTATTTGAAATCCGCGATGCGTGGCATTGCGATATGCGGGCAAAGGAATGTCAAAGGCCGGAAGCTGTTGATACCAATCTACATCCTGCACATTGTGGGGATAACCGGCAGCAGCTTTTACGTTCACCAGCACAATGTTCTCTTCTTCTGCGCTGTTGAGGCTTACCACTTTGGGACTTACATCTCCTTTAGTGACCTGAAGGTATTTTTGGTTGCTCTCTCCAAACAGCCACAACGGGTTGATCCCAAATTGCCGCAGGAGTTCGGCAACCACTTTACCGGACAATTTTGTACGTCCTCTTTCAATATCGGCTGTAGAATTTTTGATTCCAAGCAGCTGTGCGAATTCGGTTTGAGTGAAATTATTTTCATCTCTTACCTCTTTGAACCTTTTGATTTCTTGTGATACGTCTGTTCCCATACTTACAAATTTAGATCTTTTTGGAAAAAATCCTACTTCCGCATTGGATATTATCCCAAAAATTCAGATCAAATCTGGTAATTTTAAAGAAGTAACATTCCTTTATGAAGCGCAGGCCGTAATAAATCATATTTTTCAGTAATGAAAGAACACTATTTAATCCTTGCCGGTCTTGGATTTGCCACCATAATTATGGCCTGGCTCCCTGCTTTTTCTGAGAAGCTAAAAATAAGCTCTCCTATCCTGCTGCTGCTTATTGGGTTTGGACTTTTTGCCATTGGACTGCCACTGGGGTGGCCCGATCCTTTGTGGGAAGATCAAAGCCTCATGTACTTTTCTGAAGCTCTGGTGATCATTTCCCTTATGGGTGCGGGATTGAAGATTGGTGCTCATTATAGCCTTAGAGCCTGGCGAAAGCCCCTTCTCCTCGTCTTTGTGACTATGCCAATTTGTATGATCTCTGCCTTTCTACTGGGCCAGTACTTTCTGTTATTAAGCCTGCCTTCCAGCCTTCTGCTGGCTGCCGTTCTCGCACCTACAGATCCTGTTTTGGCAGCTGAAGTTCAACTGGACGATCCCATGGAGGAGGAAGAACCTGCCAGTGATATCAGGTTTACATTGACCGCCGAAGCAGGGCTCAACGACGGGATTGCCTACCCCTTCTCATACCTTGCCGTGCTGGTGGCACAAGCCGGAAGTTGGGCTGCCTTCAACTTTACGAACTGGTTATGGGACAAATTGTTGCTTAAAGTAGTCATAGGAGTGATCTGTGGCTTGTTTATAGGGTGGCTGATCGGACATTTGATGGACCGGATATATAAATACGCGGGCGTAAAGACCTTTGTGGGTTTTCTAGCCTTGTCCCTCACCTTTATGACCTACGGGGCGACCGAGCTTTTACACGGGTACGGCTTTCTCGCTGTTTTCTTTGCCGGTTTCTCCCTTCGCTATTATGAAAAAGTGGATCAGGATTACAAGAAAAAATTACATGATTTCGTACAGGAAATGGAGCATCTTTTCATGGTAATTTATATCCTTCTCTTTGGAGGCTCTCTTATGAACGGCATGTTGGCATTAACAGACTGGAAGGGAGTTCTGTTTGCTGTCTTATTTGTACTGGTGATACGGCCCTTAGCAGGCATCATAGGCTTAGCCGGGGTAAAAGGGGATTTTAAAAGTAAACTGGCCATAAGCTTCTTTGGAATTCGGGGAATAGGTTCCATATTTTATTTGTCCTGGGCGTTTGTAAGTTTTGACTACTTCGATCATAAAAATGAACTATACGCGATCACAGCTTATATCATCCTAATTTCAATTATCATACATGGCTTTACGGCCCCTTCTGTAATTGGCCATTTTAAGAAGCAGGGAAAGGTAGCAGAACGGGATTGAAAATTTCAGGATTAACAAATGTTTATAGCAGCCATTACAAATTCTGCTGCTTGAATTTCTTATTTTAAGAAAGTTAATTCAGAAAATGCAAAAAATGAGCAAGACTTACCATCCAAAACGAAAAGTGAATAAGCCTTCTGAGATCCCTTTTTCCGGCTGGAAGTCCATAGGAATTGGAGTCAAGGATATGTTTGGGGAAGACAATGTTTCCATCGTTTCAGCTGGAGTTGCTTTTTACGCTTTTCTTGCAGTTTTTCCGGCCATTGGAGCCCTGGTTTCTATTTATGGCCTGGTTATGAACCCACAAAGTCTACAGGAGCAACTGCAAACAATCTCCCAGGTGATGCCACAACAGGCTTTTGAAATCATACAGGCTCAACTGCAGGATTTGGTTACAACATCGGGCAGTGCTTTAAGCTGGAGCCTGGCCATCGGGATTCTTCTGAGTATTTGGAGTGCCAATAAAGGTACGAAATCATTATTCACAGGGATCGATATCGCATACAACACATCAAATGACCGGGGCTTCATAAAACAGAACGCGCTCACCCTGCTTTTTACCTTTGGAGCCGTTATACTGGTGATCTTAAGTTTAGGCGTCATTGTAGTATGGCCTACATTTGTAGACAGTATTCCTCTACCGGCTACCGCTAAAGGTCTGATATCCTGGTTGCGCTGGCTTGTGCTTGCCGCAATAGTAGTGTACTTTCTGGGTACTGTTTATCGCTACGCACCCGCCAGAAAGAAGCCGGATTTTAAATGGGTCCTCCCCGGAGCCATTCTGGCCACTGTGTTATGGCTTATTGCTTCCTGGGGTTTTTCATTTTACGTCAAGAACTTCGGAAGTTACGGAGAAGTCTACGGCTCAATCTCAGCAGTTGTAGTAATGCTCCTATGGCTGTTCTTAACCAGCCTTATCATACTTTTGGGTGCCGAGCTCAATTCTGAAATTGAGAAATATTCCAGAGCAAGAGTGGATCACAAGGCTTAATTTTCACAATAAATCCCTTCCTATAATGCCATTTTTGAAGGTGATCATTGAAATATGACCGCTATCATATTTTACAACCTGCTCATTTTCAACCTTTGCACCCGGTACGAAACGAGCAATTTTTATGGAGGAACTTTCTTGCTATCACTGTGGTGATACCATAAAGTCATGCATCACCTTTGACGACAGGTCTTTTTGTTGCAACGGCTGCAAGACCGTTTACGAAATATTTTCAGAGAACGGGCTGGCTTCCTATTATGACATGGAGGCTGCACCCGGTGCGGCACCTGCGAAGTACGAAGGCAAATACGACTTCCTAAGCAACGGGAAGATCGTGGATAAGCTCCTGGAGTTCGATGATGGCAACATCCAGGTGATCTCCCTGTACATCCCGCATATTCATTGCAGTTCCTGCATCTGGATCCTGGAAAACCTCAACAAACTCAAACCGGAGATCACGTCTTCCCAGGTGGATTTCCCAAAGAAAATGCTCCGGATCACCTATAATTCTGAAAAGCTGACTTTAAAGGAACTGGTGCTATTCATAAGCAGCATAGGTTATGAGCCCTATATAAGTCTTGACGATACCGAATCGGGAAAAAAACAGATCAACCGCAGCATTATCTATAAGTTAGGAGTTGCAGGCTTTGCCTTTGGAAACGTGATGTTCCTTTCTTTCCCCGAATATTTTGAAGTGAATGAATACTGGCTGGAGCAATACAAAGGTTTGTTTCGGTGGCTTACGTTCACCTTCTCCCTGCCGGTAGTATTCTATGTCGCGCAGGATTATTTCATTTCGGCTTACAAAGGCTTGCGGGCGGGGATCCTCAACATAGATGTGCCCCTGGCACTCGGAGTCCTGGTGCTTTTTGTTCGCAGCACGATAGAGATCAGTTTTGACTGGGGAACAGGCTTTTTTGACAGCCTTACAGGATTGGTTTTTTTTCTCACCCTCGGAAAATTTTTTCAGCAAAAAACTTACAATTTCCTCTCTTTTGAGAGAGATTACAAGTCCTACTTTCCAATCGGAATCACCCGTATAAACTCCGACGGAAAAGAAGAAAGCATACACGTCCACGATATAGAAAAGGGCGACCGCATCTTGATAAGAAATGAGGAGCTTATTCCTGTAGACGGGATCCTTATTAATGGAAATGCGAGAATTGACTATAGCTTCGTTACCGGAGAAGCCGAGGCTGTTCAAAAAGAATCGGGGGATAAATTATTTGCGGGCGGGCGACAGGTCTCGGGGATGATAGAAATGGAAGCTTTAAAGTCTGTTTCTCAAAGCTACCTCACAAAACTCTGGAGCAACGATGTGTTCCAGGTAAAGAAGGAAGATTCTTTTACTTCCTTCATCAATTACATCAGCAAATATTTCACTATTGTACTGTTAGTGATCGCGTTTTCGGCTGCAGCATTCTGGGCCTTTCTGGATGTTGCTACCGCTGTCAACGTATTCACTGCGGTCCTCATCATCGCCTGCCCCTGCGCCCTGGCCATGTCTACTCCTTTTACTTTAGGTAACCTCCTGCGAATCTTCGGAAATAAGAAGTTCTATCTCAAAAATGCCGGAGTCATCGAGCAACTGGCCAAAGCAGATAGCCTCATCTTTGACAAAACCGGAACTATAACTTCCAATAAAAAAAGCAGCATCAGCTACGAAGGCATTGAACTTACTGCGGAAGAAGAATCACTGCTTAAAAACACCCTTCGTGCTTCAAATCACCCTTTGAGCCGTACCCTCTATGACATGCTGGCTGAATATGATATCAATCCGCCTGAAGAATTCCGGGAGATAACAGGTAAAGGAATAGAAAGTCTACACCAAAAGCAGGCAATGAAGGTGGGATCGGCTGAGTTTGTTGGCAACACAGTCACGGCTCCTTCTCTAAATACTTCGGTACATGTTAGTGCTAACAATCAATATAAAGGACGTTACATATTCTATAATGAATATCGCGAAGGAGTTGAAGAGCTTTTCTCTGAACTTGCACCGCAGTATCACCTTTCCATTTTATCGGGAGACAACGAAGGAGAAAAGACAAGGCTTGAAAAAATGTTGCCCGGCAAAACAGAAATGTTCTTCAATCAAAAACCCGAAGACAAGCTCTCTTATATCAGTGCCCTGCAGCAACAGGGAAGAAAGACCATCATGATTGGTGACGGATTGAACGATGCGGGGGCGCTGGCAAAAAGTGAAGTAGGAATTGCTCTTTCCGAAAATGTAAACGTATTCTCCCCGGCTTGTGACGCAATTCTTGATGCAAGTAGGTTTGGCAGCCTTTTGAAATTCATTAAAGCTTCTAAAAAAGGAATGCAAGTAATCAAAATAAGTATGGTCCTGTCCTTTCTTTATAACCTCGTGGGGCTTTACTTCGCTGTAACAGGTCAGCTTTCGCCGGTGATCGCAGCCGTCCTTATGCCTTTGAGTTCTATTTCAATTATTGCCTTCACCACTGTTTGCACCAACATTATTGGCAGAAGTATCAGGTAAGAAGAAATTGGAATGTACAGTTTAATCGACTTCTAAAAAGGTATTTTGCCGCCTCTTAAGGAGACGGCCCTTTTCTTCTTTTAAATTCCCCGGAGCAGCAGCAGGATGTTAAATTTCTGCCGGATTTGAAATTTTACCGTGAAAACTTTTGAAGAGAGATCTAAAAACGGCTACTTTAGGAGAGTGATTAAATTATTTGTTTTCCTGTCGTAAGGCAGGGAGGGCCAACGAGAAAGCAATCCCCTACTTGCTTCTTGTTGTTTTTACTTCTCAAAAAGACCATTTTTCAACCATTTTTAACCAGTTCAGGAAGACCAGTGAGGATTTCCTGAAACACGACGCACCGCAAACTTCAGGTTTGGGAAGGGAAAAAGAATTGAACTAACCCGGGGGGCGGGAAGATGGAAAAGTATCAGGAAGAACAATGAATCCTGCTCAAAGACTTCTCCTAAACCATTGCTCATTTATTTATGCTGAAGTTTAACCTTCATAAAATCATGAAATAAAAAACCAGGACCACGGAATTCAGCTGAAAGAGTAGTTCTTTGCCCGAATGGTAGTGACTCCCATCTGCTCTTTTTGCCGCGGTGTTTGCTGCTGCAGTTTTTTGTTCCCTACTTTAAAAATGCGTTTAAAAGCAAAAAAAGGGCTTCCAAAATTGTCCTTTTTGGAAGCCCTTCCGGTCTGATCTTTTATAATCTCTATTTAATTTGAAACTTCAATGTTTATCGCCTCCACGGTTTCAGTATTATCTACTCCAAGACCTTCCTGCTGGTGAACCAGCACTCCTTCCTCATCAAATACGCTTATGATATTGGAATGGGAGAAATCAATGGGGGAGATCTTCTTATAGCTTACGGCAAGTACGGTGGCAAATTCCCGGGTATCTTCAGGCGTACCGCGAAGGAACATCCAGTGATCATCCTCCATCTCATTCTCTTTGGCAAAAGCATTGAGTCGCTGTGGAGTATCGGTTTCAGGATCTATGCTCACCATGATGAATTTGGTCTTTCCGAGGTATTGTTCAGGCACTTGTTTTTCGATGTTCCGCATATCTGCAATAAGTCGGGGACAGGCAGCTTTACAGGAGGTGTAGATCATCACCATGACCAGTACATTGCCGCGCAACTCCTCAAGCTGAATGTGCTCATTATCCTGTGTAGTCCAGGTTGAGGGCAGGTTATAGATGGAAAGCTCGGGGATCTCTCCTGTTAGCTCCTCTGTATTCACTGCCATCTCTTTCTCTACTTGCGCATCCTTCTTTCCGGCATTATCACATGCTGCAATAAGAACAACCGAGAGCATTATAAAAATTACCTTTTTCATAATCATAACTCTGTTTTTTCAATATCCTGAACACATCTAAACCCCAAATTCTTCACCGAGTATTTTGCTTTTACACTTCCGCGGAAGGCATAACGCATAAAGGCCGCATAATTCATAAGGTCTGTAGCTCCAACTGCGGCCGCCCCGCAAAAAAGATTATTATCGCCGGTGCTGTCCTGCCTGGATTCCCCTCCTATCATTACCGAGTTGAAATCGGCGGTCCACTCCCAAACCAGGCCGTGAAGATCATAGACTCCCCAATAATTCTTAAAGGTCTCCCCTACTGGATTATTAAAGGTAGCCGGAGTTTCGTACCAGCTCAGGATATACTGGTTGTATGACTTCTCGGTTCGGGCATCAGGGCTGGTTTCATTGGCCATGGCCACATACTCCCATTCATCTACGGTAGGTAATCTTTTGCCCTGGCATTCACAGTAATTCTTCGCCGCAAACCAGGACACATTGGTCACCGGAGAGTTTGGCAGCATTCCCTCGCCCAGGCTAAGGTCACTTTTCCAGCTTCGAAGGTAATTATCATCGGCGAACAACTGCTTTACCTGGGATTTTCTCCACCGCGGATTATCCTCTACGAATTTCAGGAATTCGGCATTGGTTACGGGATAGACATCCATCTTAAAATTTCCCACAGGGACTTTTGTCTCTGTTCCATAAAGCGGCAGGAACTCCCCTCCAGGGATCTCGACCATAGAACCAGACTGGCAATAGGCCTGGCTATGGATCATTGCAGCGATACAAATTGCCAATCTGATTAAAGTCTTCATCTTTATATTATTTTACTTTTTTCACCATTTCGGGTGTGACCTCCTGCTTGTCGTTGCCCCAGTTATTATACACATAGGTCAATACATTGGCGATGTCCTCGTCGGAAATGTTCTGCTTAGGCATGGCGCTGTTGTAAACATTACCATTTACCTCGATCTCTCCTGTCAAACCGAATTTCACAACCTCAATAGCACGATGTACATCGGCATTCAGGTAATCTGACTCTGCAAGTGGAGGAAAGGCATTAGGTATTCCCGCTCCCGTAGCCTGGTGGCAGGCAAGACAGTTTTGAGTGTAGACCTGTTTTCCTCTTTCCATCTTTTCAGCTAATGAAGTACTGGCAACCGGTGCAGCTTCAGAGGCTTCTTCGGTAACCTCGGTAGCAGTTACTCCCGGGTTGTATACTTTTTCTTCGATCTTGCCGCCGAATACCTCTTCATTCTCCTCACCTTCAACTTTTAGGATTCCCAAAGCACCCTTGTTGAACGCTCTAAAGATAGAGTGGTCAACCAATACAAGATTTCCGGGAACTTCAACCTTAAATTCAACAATAGCAGCTCCCCCGGCAGGAATAAGGGTGGTTTGAACATTTTCGTTTATCATATTACCACCTTCAAGGTAAACCTTGTCAAAGATCTCCCCGATCACGTGGAAGGAAGACACCAGGTTTGGTCCACCGTTACCCACGAACAGCCGAACTGTTTCACCAACTTTGGCAGTTAAAGCATTATCGCCTGTAAGTCCACCAACTTTTCCATTGAATACAACGTAATCTGCATCCTCATCAACAGCTTTCTGCATGCTGAAGGCCTGTAGACCTCTCTCCCCATTCTCACCTTCTGTGTAGAAATCTCCCTGCATTACATAATATTCTTTATCAACGGGAGGAAGACCACCTTCGGGCTCAACAAGAATTAGTCCGTACATTCCATTTGCGATGTGCATACCTACAGGAGCGGTAGCACAGTGGTAGACATATAATCCCGGATTCATAGTTTTAAAGGTGAAAACAGATTCATGTCCCGGAGCTACAAAAGAAGATTCGGCTCCACCTCCAGGTCCTGTTACAGCGTGCAGGTCGATATTGTGAGGAAGTTTACTGTCGGGGTGATTTTTAAGGTGAAACTCGATCTCGTCTCCCACCCTGGTGCGGATAAAACTTCCGGGAACGCTTCCGTCAAAGGTCCAATAGACGTAGGTGACGCCGTCGCTCATTTCCATTTCCTTTTCAACTACTTCCATGTTCACTATCAATTTGGTAGCAGCTCTTTTTCCCACCGGCCTTGGCACCATTGGAGGAGCAGTTAATTCGGCTTCACTCTCTCCATATACTTTCATTAATTGTGGGTCCTCTTTGGCAGCCACTGCCTTTTCACAGGAGCTAAGCAAACCCGCTACGACTGCCGCAAGGAAGAAGACATATACAATTCTCTTTTTAAAGTGTTTCAAATTTTTCATGATCAGATGAATTAAAATATTATTTCAGATACAAATGTCCTAATTAGGGTCGCTATCAAATATGAGCCTAATCATATATGCCTGAATTTTTTACGCGAGCAATTTGGACAAACCTGACCGAAATCATATTTACCAAATGACAATGCCTGTAGCTTTGCCCCTTATATATAAATAGGTATGAGCGTCATCTATTTACTCCTTACAATAAGCATTATTGTAGCGGTAGTGTTTTTCGTTGTTTTTATTCTTGCTGTGCGCAATGGTCAGTTCGACGATGACTACACCCCTTCTGTGCGTATACTTTTTGAAGATGAGCTTGTTAAAGAGAAATCAACAAAACCAAGTAAAAATTAATCTAGACAATTAAAAAATGGAATTGCAACAGTTCTACTACGACAACAAAATCGTAAAAAAATTCCTCTACGCAACCCTTTTTTGGGGAGTGATTGGGATGTTAGTCGGGCTTCTTTTAGCTTTCTTATTTCTGTTTCCTAACCTTACCGACGGCATCTCCTGGTTGAGCTTTGGGCGTTTACGACCATTACACACCAACGCAGTGATCTTTGCCTTTGTAGGGAACGCCATTTTTGCAGGGGTCTATTACTCCACGCAGCGATTGCTAAAAGCAAGGATGTACAGTGACATACTGAGTAAAATCAACTTTTGGGGATGGCAGTTGATCATTATTGGAGCTGCCATTACATTGCCTTTAGGCTTTACCAGTTCCAAGGAATACGCCGAGCTGGAATGGCCCTTTGACATTGCTATTGCTGTTGTTTGGGTGGTATTTGGATGGAACCTCATCGCCACAATCTTCAAGAGAAGACAGCGGCACCTTTATGTAGCTATCTGGTTCTACATTGCCACTTTTGTCACTGTTGCTGTACTTCACATCTTTAACAGCCTTGCAATCCCGGTGGGATTGTTCAAAAGTTATTCGGTTTATGCAGGGGTGCAGGATGCGCTGGTACAGTGGTGGTATGGACATAATGCTGTAGCATTTTTCCTCACAACTCCATTTTTAGGGCTTATGTACTACTTTGTACCAAAAGCTGCCAACAGGCCGGTGTACTCCTACAAACTTTCTATTATACACTTCTGGTCCTTAATATTCATCTACATCTGGGCCGGACCACACCACTTATTGTATTCATCTTTGCCAGACTGGGCTCAGAACCTGGGCGTCGCGTTTTCTGTGATGCTGTTGATGCCCTCCTGGGGTGGTATGATCAACGGACTTCTTACCCTACGTGGTGCCTGGGATAAGGTAAAGACAGACCCTGTTCTTAAATTCATGGTCGTTGCCATTACGGGTTACGGGATGGCTACCTTTGAAGGTCCAATGCTTTCCCTAAAGAACGTGAACGCTATTGCCCACTTTAGCGACTGGGTTATTGCCCACGTTCACGTAGGTGCGCTTGCGTGGAACGGGTTCCTAACCTTTGGAATGGTCTACTGGCTGGTTCCAAGAATGTTCAAAACAAAACTATATTCGATAAAACTTGCCAATGCTCACTTCTGGACAGGTACCTTAGGTATTATCCTTTACGCCCTGCCAATGTATGTTGCAGGCTTTGTACAGGCTTCCATGTGGAAACAGTTTAATCCTGACGGAACCCTTGTCTACGGAAACTTCCTTGAGACCGTGACCGAGATCATGCCAATGTACTGGTTTAGAGCTATTGGAGGTAGTATGTATATCTTCGGAATGTTCATCCTGTTATACAACGTCTACAAAACAATCAGGACCGGAACTGAAGTTACAGACGAACTGGCTGAAGCTGCACCATTACAAAAGATAAGCAACAGGAGGCTGGCAGGAGAAGGCTTCCATACATGGCTAGAACGTAAACCGGTACAGCTAACAATTCTGGCTACGATCGCTATTCTTATTGGTGGGATTATCCAGATCGTACCTACCATTCTTGTAAAATCCAATATTCCAACCATCACCAGCGTGAAACCTTATTCTCCGCTGGAACTGGAAGGAAGGGATATCTACATCAGGGAAGGCTGTGTATCCTGTCACTCCCAAATGATTAGACCCTTCAGAAGTGAGGTAGAGCGGTACGGGGAATACTCAAAAGCAGGTGAGTATGTCTATGATCACCCGTTCCTGTGGGGAAGTAAACGTACAGGGCCTGACCTGATGAGAGTGGGCCAGAAATATTCAGATAACTGGCACTTCAACCACATGTATGATCCACAAAGCACATCGGCAGGATCTATAATGCCAGGTTACAAATGGCTCATTACAGATGAACATGACCGTTCTTCTACAGAAGATAAAATGAAGGCCATGGTAAAGTTGGGAGTTCCTTATACCGAAGCTGAGATCGCAAATGCGCAGGCACATATGGAGGAGCAGGCAACCCGGATACAGCAAAACCTTTACAGTGACCCCGACTTTGTAGCCACTTATGAAGCCGATAAGAAATATGCAGAAGAGCACGGGCTGGAATTCGTGGAAATGAAAGATCGTGAGATCGTCGCCCTCATTGCTTATATACAGAGACTCGGAACAGATATTAAAGTGGTGAATTCAACAACTTCAAACTAACTATCATGCTAAAATTCGTAAAAGGACATATGGAAAGCATAGCAGGGATAGAGATCTATCCAATCATTTCCCTGCTCATTTTCTTCCTCTTTTTTGTAGCACTTTTTTGGTGGGTCTTCACCGCCAAAAAAGATTACATCCACAATGTAGAACAAATTCCATTAGAAACAGATAACGACCAGAAACTATGAGACATGCAATTCCAGCCTGGATAAGGATTACAGTTCTTTTCCTCATCATTGCGGGAGCCCTAGAATATTTTGTAGACTCAGGCGACAATTATGCCTTTATTGAATACCCTTTGCTTGGCGGGGTCTTATTAGTGATCCTGTTATTCCTCATAGCTGCTGAAGTCATATTAGGTGCGGTAGAGAAAATCATGTTCCAGTCACTTTCGCCCGAAGCTAAAGAGCGTTATATGGCAGCTCAACAGAAGAGGATGGAAAAATATGATCTTAAAAGGATCTACAGAAAACTTGCGGGAACCCGTCCTATTTCTGAAGAAGGGGAACTGGAGCTCGATCACAATTACGACGGCATCAAAGAACTGGACAACAAGCTTCCACCGTGGTGGCTATACTCCTTTTATCTTTCGATTGTATTTGCAGCAGGATATCTGGCTTACTACCATATTCTGGGTGGTGAAAGCCAGGTGGACGAATTTGAGCAGGAAATGCTCGCTGCCCAAATTGCATTAGAAGAGTACAAGAAAACAGCCCCAGATCTTGTGGATGCAGACAATGTCGAACTTCTAACAGATGCAGGCGACCTGGAGGAAGGTGCGGCTATTTATCAGGTCAACTGTATGGCCTGCCACGCTGCCGATGGTGGTGGTGGTATTGGCCCCAACCTCACAGATGAACACTGGATCCTTGGGGGTGGAATTAAAAACGTCTTCCATACCGTAAGTGAAGGAGGACGTGCAGGTAAAGGTATGATCGCATGGAAAAGCACCTTGAAGCCTGCAGAGATCCAGAAAGTATCCAGTTATATCTTAAGTCTACAGGGCACAACCCCTGCGAATCCAAAAGAAGCCGAAGGAGAGATCTGGACAGAGTAACAATTACTCAGTAAGAAGATAAGCAGAGGGAATTGGAAAAGGTAGAGAACAATTTTAGGGACAGGATAGGTACCATCAACGAGGAAGGAAAACGTTCCTGGGTGTATCCCAAGAAGCCTTCCGGCCGGTTCTATAAGTACCGCACCCGCCTTACCTGGTTCCTGCTGCTGTTCTTGATCGTCTCTCCCTTTATTCATATTAATGGCAACCAGTTCATGCTCTTCAATATCCTGGGGAGAGAGTTCCACATTTTTGGGCAACCCTTCTGGCCACAGGATTTTTATATAGGCGTGACCGCAATGATCATTGGTGTCCTATTCATCACCCTGTTCACATCGGCCTTTGGAAGGATCTTCTGCGGATGGATCTGTCCTCAAACCATTTTTATGGAAATGGCTTTCAGGAAGATCGAATATTGGGTAGAAGGAGATCGAGGTGCCCAGATACGGCTGGATAAACAGGAGTGGAACTCAGAAAAAATAAGAAAGAAAGGATTTAAATGGTTCCTTTTCTTTTTAATATCCTTTGGGATTGCAAATGTCTTTCTTGCTTACCTGGTAGGAAGCAAAAGATTGCTACAGTATGTTACAGAGGGGCCGTTGGAGAACCTCAGCACCTTTGTTGCGCTCATGATCTTCACCGGCGTTTTCTATTTCATCTTTTCCTGGTTTAGGGAGCAGGTTTGCACGATCGCCTGTCCATACGGCCGACTTCAGAGTGTCCTGCTTGATAAAAAGTCTGTTGTTGTAGCCTATGACCACAAAAGAGGTGAACGTACTCAGGGAAGAGCGAAATTCAGAAAAAATGAGAACAGGCAGGAAATTGGAAAAGGGGATTGTATCGATTGCTCCCAGTGCGTGAATGTTTGTCCAACGGGAATAGATATTAGGAATGGAACCCAGTTGGAGTGCATTAACTGTACAGCCTGTATAGATGCCTGTGATGCCATGATGGAAAAAGTGGATCTTCCAAAAGGGCTCATTGGTTTCTATTCTGAAGAAAACATCGAAAAGGAGGAGCAATTTAAACTGAACCCCAGAATGAAAGGTTTTGCTGCAATTCTCTTCGTGCTGGTGGGGATACTTTCAGGAATGCTGTTCCTAAGGTCCGATGTGGAAGCAACTGTTCTGCGCCTGCCGGGACAGCTGTATGAGACCAAGGCAAATGATATGATAAGCAATGTTTACACCTTTAAGCTTATCAATAAAACCACTGGTAGCTTTGAGAATGTGAATTTCAGATTAATGTCTCATGAAGGTAAAATTGAATCTGTCACACATAACAAGATCATCGTGCCCGAAAAAGGGCTTGCAGAAGGAACATTATTTATTGTGATTCCCAAGGCATTACTGAAAAGTGAAAAGAATAATGTCGAAATAGGTATCTACAATGGAGACAGACTTATTGAAACTACCAGTACAAATTTTATGGGGCCCAGAAGTTTTAGGTAAAAAATTAAAAGTGAGAAGAATGTTAGTAAAGGAAGTATTGTCTGAGTTACCAACCGCAACAAAGCCGGTGGTAAGGAGGTTTGAACAGGAAGAAGGTTCTCATGTTTTGGCAATTGGCCTTAATAAAGATGTAATTCTAAAGGGACATAAGAGCGACATTCCTGCAAGGATCCTGGTAATCAAAGGGCGCATTACCTATATAGCAGGTGAAAAAAAGATGAACCTCGCTCTTTTTGACGAGCATATCATCCCCATTGGGGAATATCATTCTGTAGAACCGCAGGAAGACAGCATCTTTCTTGTAATTAAAAAATAAGAACATGAGGATATCCTGGGGAACAGCCATAGTAATGGCAATAGTAGGTTTTATAGCCTTTATCATGTACTTCGTGGTCACCATGGTCACAGATGAAGATTACAGTCATGACCTGGTAGTAGAAGAGTACTACAAGACCGAGCTCACTTTTGAAGAGCAACTGGACAAGACCCGAAATGCTAACAGATTATCTGAAAATATTATCCTGGAAAAGTCTGTTGATGGAATGGTGATCACCTTTCCCGCCGAACTTGATCCTTTAGACATCACCGGAAATGTGTTCCTTTATCGGCCGTCAAACAAGCAATTGGACTCTGAAATTCCTCTTTCATTGTCCTCTCATCAATTGCTCGTACCTGATAACCGCTTGATAGACGGCCGTTGGAACATAATTATAGACTGGGAGTACCGGGGCGAAAAATTCTATTTTAAGGAGGACATCATCTACTAATGCTTTACTCTGCGTTCATACTTGGGCTCCTGGGAAGTTTCCACTGCATTGGCATGTGCGGGCCAATAGCATTTATGCTTCCGGTGTCACGGGAAAACAAATTGCTTAAGTTCTTCCAGATCTTCCTTTACCACTCAGGACGTCTGTTGTCCTATAGTATCATTGGTCTTGCCTTCGGATTAATTGGAAAAAGCCTGAATATTTTCGGAATTCAGCAGCAATTGTCCATTGGGATTGGCGCGCTCATGATACTGATTATCCTCCTACCGTCGAAAAGACTTCAAAAATTCAACTTTTCGAAACCCCTGTACCGGGTTGTTGGAAAAGTAAAGTCATCATTAGGCGTAGCCCTAAAGAAAAGAACTCCCGACACCTTCTTCACCATAGGTTTTTTGAACGGGTTCTTACCTTGCGGCCTGGTTTATATGGCTGTCTTTGGCGCAGTGGCTTCAGGTGCGATCATTTCGGGAAGTTTGTACATGCTTCTTTTTGGGCTGGGAACCATTCCCTTAATGACTACAGCAGTTTACTTTAGTAGTCTGTTAGGTGGCGAATTAAGGAGTAAAGTACAGCGACTTATTCCGGCTTTTGTAGTCATCATTGGGCTCCTCTTTATTTTAAGAGGCCTTGGATTGGGCATACCTTATTTATCCCCTGCTCCGGCAGGTACTTTGGTCGAAGCTTCGGCCAGCTGCCATTAAATCTCTAAACTTTTGTTACTGCTTTCAAATTCTCCCCGGGAAAATTCAGGAAAACCGGACATTCTGGTCCGCCTTCTATTTTACCATCTCTAAAGGAAAAGTTAAAAAAATCCACATTCGTTGTTCGGGAGATCACCCCTCCTTCCACTTTTTTATCATAATCAAGTTTCAGAAATATGAGTTCTATCAGCTTTTCCCGGAGCTAATAGGACATTTATATCCTAAAAACCCAGGATTGACAAGGGTTCGCTTAAGATTGTGAAAGCAATCACAAAATTATACTATGCAGGCAGAAGAATCTTACCGAAACCTGACCCGCGTCATACTCTACCCTTCATTTGTACCCCATCTTTGTATCATAATTTAAAACAAAAATCATGAATACAACAAAGAACCTTTGGTTAGTAATTGGAAGCTTCCTGATAATGGTTTTTTCTGCCACCCCAATGGTAGGGCAAACTTTCAATGTGAACAACGGAGCATCCAGTTTGAAAGTGGAAGGAACCTCAAACATACATGACTGGGAGTTGACTGCAAAAGAGCTCCAGGGAAGTATGAAGGTTCAAATGGAAGACGGACAGTTGGTGCAACTAGATCAATTACAGTTTGCAGTAGTTGCCGAAAGCCTGAAGAGTGGAAAGGGCGGAATGGATAAGAACACCTATAAGGCTCTTAATACAGATGATCATAAAAGAATCACTTACGACTTGACAAGCGTAAAGAATCTTGATTGTACTTCAAAAACATCATGTAAGATCACTACCAACGGAGTATTGACCATTTCTGGAACTAAAAAGAATGTGGAAATGGTATTTGATGCAAAAGTTGCAGGTGACAAAATAACCTTAAGCGGTAACAAAAAAATCAAAATGACCGAGTTTAAAGTGGATCCTCCAACAGCCATGTTTGGAACTATTACCACCGGAGACGACGTAAACATCAAATTTCAAACTGTTTTCACTAAATAATTCTAATTCAAAAACAAATTTTTAAAAATTCAACTATCAACTTTTTAATTTATCAAAATGAAAAATTTAATTAAATATTCCGGTATTGCTCTCTTGATGGCCATGGGCTTTCAGGCACAAGCACAAGATGTAGATGTCTTGGTTGTAGAAGAAGAAAATAACTATTCTATCTGGGATAGAGACCTTCCTAACTTTAGAGCTCCCGACCAGCGTGGTATTAACGAGTTCGAACCAACAAAAGACACTAATTATGACTTTGATGGTGTGCAGGTAAGAATCGGTGGAGCTTCCACCATCCAATTGCAAGGGCTACGTCAGGAAAATGCTGCGGACGATCTTGCCGAACTGGGAACTAACTTTAACCTTGCTACAGCCAACCTTGATCTTGATGTTCTTTTAGCTCCAGGGATGAGAATGCACTTAAGAACATATCTTTCTTCTTTACACCACAATGAAGCATACGTTAAAGGTGGATACATCCAGATCGATGGTCTAGAATGGATCAGCGAAGACCTTGCAGGGGTTATGGACAACTGGAGAATCAAAATCGGGCACATGGAGAACAACTATGGTGATGCTCACTTTAGAAGAACAGACAACGCAATGGCCCTTTACAACCCATTTGTAGGCAACTATTTGATGGACAGCTTTACTACTGAAGTTGGTGCAGAGGTTTATTATATGAACGGTCCATGGTTAGCAATGGTAGGTTTTACAAACAGTACTATCAACCAAAGTTCAATCAAATCTGAAAGAGACCCTTCTTACCTTGCCAAATTTGGATATGACAAACAAATAAGTGAAGATTTCAGATTTAGATTAACAGGATCTGTATTCCACTCTGGATTCCGACCTATTGGTTCAAGAGGGGCTACACAATACCTTTACAGTGGTGACCGTGCAGGAACTAGATACTACAATGTAATTGAAGGTGATTTTAGAGCTGGTAGAATCAACCCTGCCACTGGAGAAGAACTTACTTCTTTCATGATCAACCCTTTCATCAAAGTAGGTGGATTTGAGTTCTTTGGAATCTATGAAAATGCATCAACTGAAAATGATGACTGGAATCAATACGCAGGTGAGCTTATCTACCGTTTTGGACAAGATGAAGACTTCTACGTAGGTACTCGTTATAACACTGCCAGTAATGATGATGTTTCTGTAAATCGTTTCAACGTAGGTGGCGGATGGTTCATGACCAAAAACGTACTTGCAAAAATTGAGTACGTAAACCAGCAGTACAATGATTATCCTTCCGGAACGATTTATGACGATGCACAATTCAACGGATTTAACATTGAAGCAGTTATTAGCTTCTAATCAATAAGAATTGTTTGAATTAGCCAGAAAATGGGGGAAGATGATTCCCCCATTTTTTTTAACTTTAAAAAAATGAAAAAAATTGCGTTTGTTTTGGCGGTACTGTTGTGCGGTGGGATAACACACGCGCAAAATTTTCAAAAAAAAGAAGTTACAGTACTCCCTTCCAGCAACCTTACAATTATAGGGGATTCTAACATCGCTGCTTTCCAGTGTGAATTCGACACCTCTCACCTTGAGGAATCTCAAGTGGTAGGTTATACCCAAACAGGAAATGAAATTATGTTTACAGGAGCCGTTTTGGTGTTAAAGAACAAGGGCTTTGACTGCGGAAGTAAAGGAATTAACCAGGATTTCCACGATCTTTTAAAGACCGATGATCATCCCCGAATCTTTTTAGAACTGAATAAGGTCGATCTCTCCTCCCCTTCCCACGGTGTAGCCACTGTTGTGATCACTATTGCAGGGAAAAAGAGAACCTATAAGGTACCTGTCACGATCAAAAGTGAGGTAATAGCAGAATTTAAAGGAAACCTGCACCTCAACATTAAAGACTATGGTCTTGAGGCACCAAAAAAGTTATTCGGAATGATTGTCGTAAAAGATGAGATTGATATCGACTTCAATCTTCTTGTAAAAAAATAATCTCATGAAAATCGTATCTGCTGCCGAGGCTGTTTCCTTTGTAGAATCTGGAAACAGAGTGTTCTTCCAGGGAGCTGCAATGACTCCCAATATTTTGATCGACGCTCTTGTCGACAGACATAAAGAATTAAAAGCTGTAGAGATCTTCCATATTCATACCGAAGGCTCTGCCCGCTATACACAACCTCCTTATCGCGATTCATTCTGTTTAAACAGCTGTTTCGCGGCAGGGAATGTTCGTGATGCAGTAAATTCTGAATATGGGGCATATATTCCTATCTTTCTGAGTGAGATACATGTATTGTTTAGAAAGAACATCTTACCTCTTGATGTTGCTTTCATCCAGGTGTCCCCTCCAGATAAGCACGGCTTTTGTTCCCTTGGGGCTTCAGTAGACATTACCCTGCCGGCAATTCAAACAGCGAAAAAGGTGATCGCACAGATCAATCCGCAGGTGCCCAGAACACATGGCGACGGAATCATCCACGTAAGCAGGATCACTGCGGCTGTCGAAGCAAACGCACCTATCTTTTCTCATGCCCCCGTTGCACCTTCAGAAATCGAAAAGCAGATTGGAAAACATGTTGCCGAGCTCATAGAAGACGGCGCTACCCTGCAAATGGGAATAGGTGGTATTCCCAATGTGGTACTCAATAACCTGATGAACCACAAACGCCTGGGAATTCACACCGAAATGTTTTCAGACGGAGTTCTGCCTCTTATAGAAAAGGGCATCATCACAGGGGAAGAAAAAGAAGTAAAAACCGGAAAGATCGTCACCTGTTTTGCACTTGGATCCTCAGCGTTGTACGACTTCATAGATGATAACCCTGTGGTACATTTCAAAGAGGCGGCATATACCAATGATACTGCCATTATTAGAAGGAATCCTAAGGTCACAGCTATTAACAGCGCCATTGAGATCGATCTCACCGGGCAGGTTTGTGCCGATACAATTGGAACATATCAATATTCCGGCGTGGGAGGGCAAATGGATTTTATTCGCGGTGCCTCACTTTCTGAAGGTGGAAAGGCCATTATCGCTATGCCTTCTGTCACAGCAAAAGGAATTTCAAAGATCGTCCCCAACTTGCGGGAAGGAGCCGGTGTCACAACTACCCGCGCTCACGTGCACTATATCGCCACCGAGTATGGGGTTGTAAATCTCTACGGCAAGAACTTAAAACAGCGGGCAAAGGCTCTTATCTCCATCGCTCACCCAGATCACAGGCAGGAATTGGAAAAGGAGGCTTATTACCGCATCAATAAAACACGTTAAGCTAAAAAGCTTTCGAAAAATGTCATTTTTGAGTACCTTTAAGATGCTTAAAAAAGGAAAATATGAAAAGTAGTTTTAGTGAGATCATCAATGACGACAAACCAGTACTAGTAGATTTCTTTGCCGACTGGTGCGGCCCGTGTAAAACTCTGGCCCCAATCCTCCAGGATGCAAAAGCCGATCTGGGTGACAAGGTAAAGATCGTCAAAATCGATGTAGATAAAAATCAATCTCTTGCCGAAAAATACCAGGTACGCGGCGTCCCTACCTTGATGCTCTTTAAAAAAGGGGTGCAATTATGGAGACAATCCGGCGTAGTGCCCAAGGCAGACCTTGTTAGGCTTGTAAATTCTCACCAGTAGATCTATGATCGACGAGAACCTGTTGCTTAACCATGGGGCAAGAAAAGTGGTCTTTTCGAAAGGAGACCAGTTGTTCCGGGAAGGAGAATCGGCCAACAACTTCTACCAGGTGGCCTCAGGGGAAATTAAGATGAACAACTACAATGAAGATGGTAAGGAGTTCATCCAGGGTATCTTTTCTATTGGTCAAAGCTTCGGGGAGCCACCCCTGCTGGCCAATGTAAAGTATCCCGCAAATGCTGAAGCAATTTCAGATGCCGAAGTTTTTCAGCTATCAAAAGATCAATTTCTGGAGCTGCTTTCTTCCAACCCTAAAGTGCATCTCAAGATCACAGAGACGCTTGCAAAAAGACTCCATTATAAAGCTATCATGGTTTCTGAAATTTCCAGCCAGGAACCTGAACATCGCATCCTGCGAATTATCGATTACCTGAAACAGATCAACAAGGTCGAAGGTAAGTTCACTTATCGCCTGGACCTTACCCGGCAACAACTGGCAGATCTTACGGGACTGCGCGTTGAAACTGTGATAAGAGCTACTAAATCCCTGGAAAAAAAAGGGGAAGTGCAGATCAAAAAGAGAAAAGTTTTTCGCTAAAATCTCATTTTCAACAGTTTATATGCCGCAACACGGATAGAAATGTCCGGTTTTATGATCTCGATCATATCTTCTCCTCTCCTATCCCTTTAATTTTACCACCTAAATAAAATATAAGGGTATGAGACTTTACAACACACTTTACAAAGATTTTGATGAACTGTTCGTAGGTTACTCGGCGGTTGCGATTATTCTTACCACCTGCTTTGGAGCTGCTGCAGCAATGGTCATTCTCATGAACGGTCATGATTTTATACAGATGTTCCAGTTATTCCTGGTACTGGTTGGAACGCTGACATATCTCGTATCGGTTTTGGCACAAATGAAATCAAAATTTGTATTTAACAGCTTAATCTTTAGTGTACTGTTAAGCAGTATTTTACTTTTGATGAATGTGTGGATGCGATACTAAAAACTTCATGAAAAATGATATACAAAACCGGGAGGATGTTTTTCTCCTGGTTTCCTCTTTTTATATAAAAGTAAGAGCAAATAAGAAAATTGGTCATTTCTTTAATGACAGGATCGAGGATTGGCCATCTCACCTGGAGAAGCTAACCGACTTTTGGGAGACCAACCTTTTTATGGTAAGTAAGTTTCGCGGTAATCCTATGAGAGCTCATAAAGAGGTTGACAGGCATTTCCAAAATAGCATAGAACAGGCACATTTTGGCGAATGGCTGAATCTATGGTTTCAAACGATTGATGAGCTCTTTGAGGGAGAAAGAGCCAATATTGCTAAGAATCGTGCACGAAATATGGCGCACAACCTGTTTCTGAATATTTATACAAGCCGGAAGCAGTAACTTTTCCCGGCACCTCCAACGGGCCACCAATTCACCACTCTTTTCTTTTGGTCACCAACCACTGATCACTAGTCAAACCTGGGTGCTATAAAGGGGCCTTTTTGAAGTATTTCTGATAATTTTTTACTAGCTAATTGGAAATTGTTTTCAATGGAACTGTCTTTGGAAACGTGGCGAAAATTCTTTCCTGAATTAGCAGTCTCACACTATCTCCTAAAAAAATAAGAGTTCATTTGCAGAAGTTTAAGATTGCTGCAATCGCCTTTTCGGCTCCTTCGCAGTGACGTGAAAAAGGGGGACAGAAAATCGTCGACACGTCTTTGCGAGAGAGGGGATCTCCCGACCGAAGCAATCTTATTGTAGTGAGCAGGCTCTGGATTCTACCCTGAAAACAAAAAAGAATTCCTGAAGCAGGAGATTGCTTCAGTCGTCCCAAAACCTTGGGACTCCTTCGCAATGACTGAAAGGTCTTTGCCCCGTCTTTAAAAGAAAATCTTGAATTTTGAATGTTGAACCCTGAATTACTACACCGTCATCGAAAACAGCCTCGTCTCCGGTTTACTTCTCTGAAGCAGCAGGTCAAAAGCCATACAGATATTCCTCACAAAAGGCCTTCCGGATTCTTTTACCATTAGCTGCTCATTTCCGAATTCAAGGAGACCATCGGCTTCCATTTCCTTCAGGTTTATAAGTACTTCAGGAAGTTCAGGGAATTTCATAGAATCTTCCTGCCAGGAGGTTTGCAGGTTACACATGAGATTAAGAATATGCTTCCGAAGTTTTTCATCTTCAGTAGACAAGATATGTCCGCGATAAAGAGGCAGCTTCCCCTTTTCCAGGATGCCGTAATATTCTTCAATGGTCTTTACATTCTGTGCAAACCCTGTCCAGCTGTCGCTTATGGAGGAGACTCCCAGGCCTATCATCACCTTTGTTTTGGAAGATGTATAACCCATAAAATTACGGTGCAACTTCTTATTTTCCATGGCTTTGTACAGCGTATCAGTCTTGAGCGCGAAATGGTCCATCCCCACTTCTACATAACCGGCCTCGGCCAGCATTTGTTTTCCTACTTCATACATCTCCCGCTTCACAGCAGCCGATGGAAGATCTTCCTCATTAAACCCACGTTGCCCGTTGCCTTTGATCCATGGGACGTGAGCATAGCTGTAAAAGGCGATCCTGTCTGGCATCAGCTCCTTGGTCTTCTCAATAGTTTCCCGGATATGATCAACGGTCTGGAAAGGCAGACCAAAAATAAGATCATGTCCTACAGAAGTGTAGCCGATCGCTCTTGCCTGCTCCGTAGCATTCTTCACATTCACAAACGGCTGAAACCTGTGAATAGCCCGCTGCACTTCCATGTTATAGTCCTGCACGCCATAGCTTACACGGGTAAAGCCTAGATCGAAAAGCAACTTTAGATGCTCTTGTTTGGTATTGTTTGGATGACCTTCAAAGCTGAAATCGAACTCCTCTGCCCTGTCTGCTTTTTTAAAGAGCCCTTCAAGAAGGATCTTTAGATTTTCGGGGGAGAAAAATGTCGGGGTTCCGCCGCCCAGGTGGATCTCCTTTATGACCGGCTTTTCTTTCAGCAGGTCAACATAAAGATCCCATTCCTCAAGCAGGGCAGCAATATAAGGAGATTCCACCTCATGACGCTTTGTGATGCGTTTATTACAACCGCAAAAAGTACAGAGGCTCTCGCAGAAAGGCAGGTGAATGTAAAGACTTATGCCCTCTTCCCTGTTGCTTTCCAAAAATGACTTTTTTAGCCTCTCCTTATATTTTTCTACTGTAAATGCAGCTTCGTCCCAATACGGCACCGTGGGATAACTGGTATACCTTGGGCCGGGAACGTTGTATTTCTGAATTAAAGATGTGCTCATACCTTTTAATTAGAACGCAAAAGTACCAGCCTCATCCTGTTTATAATATGATTTTAATCAGGTCAAAAAGGTCTGAATTCCAACACCTCCCAAAAAGGCCATTTTTGAAGGTTCTTTTCTGAAAGATATTTTTCAGAATTGCTTCAAAAGATCTTGGAGATGTCTTTGACCGGTTCGAAGTCTTATCAAGGTACCGATACAGCCGATCATTTCTCAGGTGTAACTTCTACAACAGCCCTGTCTTCAATTGATTAATATTTTCTTCATTAAAAGAAAAGGGCTGCCTTCTCGGGGCAGCCCTCATTACCAGGCTAGAATATAAGTTACAAATTGAGAAGACCTTCAATGGCCACGTTCAAGTTTACCGTAGTATTTGCTTCTACCATGACCTCATTCAAAGTCAGTTCTCCTGCAAGATCCATTTCTAACCGACCTTGATACTCCAGCTTCCCATCGTTATCTTCATCTTCATAAGAAGCGAAGATGAGCTCATATTCCCCTTCTTCAAGAAAATGCAGGGAAAAGTCTCCTCCGGCCCCGGCTACAGCCGTACTGGTAACGGCATTAGAAAAAGCTGCTGCCGAGCTTCCACCGGCATCTGCTTCACTTTCACTGTAGGAACCTGCTTTGTAGGCGTAAACTACTACTGCTTCTGCCCCGGCAGCCGAGTAATTTGAAATATTACCTTCGATAGTACCTGTCTCTGCTCGATTAGCCACTCGAATACTATTGGAGAGATTTCCTGAACTAACAAAGGAATAATTGCCTTCAGAATTTTGAACAATGCTCTTTCGCAGGTCAAAATCAATGATTAGCTCATTCTGCTCAGCTTGCAAAATTTCAGCTTTGTCGCTAACTTCGATCCGGCTGACGGAGGACAGAAGAGCTTTCTTTTCCCCTCCCGTAGTCAATACATAATTAGCCGGTGCATTTCCAGCAGCATCCGAATTCTCTTCAAGAACAAGTACCACGTTCGAGGAAGATCCAATTTCCAGGTCTACATTCCCCAGCAGTTTAGTTTTACCTTCTGTAAGACTGCTAATTTCGATGGTAGATTTCGAAAAACCTTCAAGAGCCTTACCATTTACCTGTACTTCGGCCACGGTGATGAATACTCCACTTATCTCAGGATTATCAACCGGCGAATCTGTAAGGTAAACGCTGGTGGAAGAAACCTCTCCTCCCTCGTTCATCCCGTCCTCATCCTGGGAACAGGAAACGAGTAAAACAGCGAAAACACCGAACAAAATAGATTTAGAAAACTTTGTAAGTAACATAGAATTGGGTTTTATATTAGCTAACAGAACGCAAAACTTATTATTTGATTTTGCTTTCCCAATACCTTTTAAATAACTTTAACAGGACTACTCCTACCTCATTTCCTTCGCCAGGCCGTGATAACTCTAGCATCTAGCCCATCTAATTCCTACAGCAACATAGTTTGAACTGT
Source organism: Salinimicrobium aquimaris (assembly GCF_035607535.1). NCBI lineage: Bacteria > Pseudomonadati > Bacteroidota > Flavobacteriia > Flavobacteriales > Flavobacteriaceae > Salinimicrobium > Salinimicrobium aquimaris. Next base: position 30,612 of record NZ_JAYDZX010000009.1, on the reverse strand, counting down.
TAAAAAGGATCGACAAAAGTTTACCTCTCTAAAATGTCATTTTTAAAGGTTCTTTTCTGTAAGATATTTCCAGTATCGCTTCGGAAGATGTTGAACATGCAATTTTTGATTGGCCCTGCCTTTAATATTAGTGCTGCTGAAATATTCCTTCCACAGTTCCTGAAAGGAGATTTCCGAAGTATGAAAATAAGCTTCGGGGGCGCCCGAAATTCCGATCTCCGGAGCCAGGTCAAGAGTGACATATTCTACTTTTGAGAGATCATAGGCTATTCCATAATTCCGTTTAAGATCATAGATGATCCACTTTTGATCGGCATACCGGCTCTTGAAATGTCCCTTTATAAGGGGAAGCACGTTGAAGTCCGGTTCTATGGCTGCAAAATAAACCGCATCCTTAGTAAGCCTGAAGCGCACAAAGGCTTCCATCCTGTGTTTTTCCCTCCCTACCTTTTTCGCCGCCTGCGAGATCTTTAAAACTGAAGGATGAGAAAAATCGCGGTCCACCGGCAAACTTTCAGCCAGGATATAGCGAATCATACTGAACATGTGCATTTCAATTCCGGGCAATTCACTTAAAAAAGCCCATTTTAGATCCCTCAATCCGGCGGGAGATGCTTTTTTCTTGAGGGAAGTCCAAACCCGTTTTGCCTTGTCGGGTATGGTGTCAATCTCTCTGGTCTGGACTAAAAGATCCCGGGATGCCTGCTCTTCCGGAGGCTTAATAGCTATTACTTTCAATCTTTCTTCATAAGCTGAAAATACACAAGTTAGAAAACCCAGCATTGTTCCATCATAGGCCAGCACAGCTTCTGTGTCCATTTCAAAAAAGACTTAATTGGGTTCCTATTTCTTTTCTGAACTTTCCGGAAGAAGTGCCTAAAATGACATTTTTGAGATATTCGCTGGAAGGTTCTTTAACTTCAAAATCCCGGGAATCGCAGGTGATGAAATATTTCGCCCTGTTCATTGCAATCCCAATGTTCTTAAGGTGTTCCCAGTTTAGCTTCCGGAACTTCCTCGCCTGCAGGATCTTGTTAACCGACTTCAACCCGATCCCCGGGACCCTGAGCAGCAGTTCCTTCTCCACCCTGTTCACGTTCACCGGAAAGTGGTGCCGGTTGCGTAACGCCCAGCTGAGTTTGGGATCTAGTTCCAGATCAAGATTTTGATTTTGCCCGTCCAGCAGCTCCCGCACATCGAAACCGTAAAACCGCAGCAGCCAGTCTGTCTGGTAAAGCCGATTTTCCCTAAGCAGCGGCACCTGACTCCCCAGGGCCGGCAGCCTGGGATCCTCGGCTACAGGGATATAACCCGAATAATATACCCGTTTCATATTGTACTTCTTGTAAAAAAAAGTTGCCGAATACATGATATCCCGATCGCTCTCCCCCGAAGCTCCAACGATCATCTGCGTACTCTGGCCGGCCGGTGCATATTTTGGGGTACTCTTTATGAGCCTGCTCTCACTTTTGTACTGCACGATCTCGTTTTTCACCTTCTCCATAGGCTTTATGAAATCTTCATGTTTTTTATCTGGAGCCAGTAACTTGAGTCCGCTTTTGGTGGGGATCTCGATGTTGACGCTCAAGCGGTCGGCATAGAGTCCGGCCTCCCGCATAAGTTCATCACTTGCTCCCGGGATTGATTTTAGGTGGATATAGCCATTGAAGTTCTCTTCCAGTCTCAGTTTTTTTGCCACCTGGATGAGCCGTTCCATAGTATAGTCGGCATCTTTAAAAATTCCGGAGCTAAGAAAAAGCCCCTCAATATAATTTCGACGATAAAAATGTATGGTAAGATCGACGACCTCTTGTACCTTAAAAGCTGCGCGTTTGATGTCATTGCTCTTACGGGTTACGCAATAGGCGCAGTCAAAGATGCAGTGGTTGGTAAGCAGGATCTTTAAAAGAGAAACACATCTACCATCTTCGGTATAGGAATGACAGATGCCCATCCCGGAGGAATCTCCAAGTCCTTTGGTGGTGTTTTTTCGTTTGCTTCCGCTGGAAGAACAGGAAACATCGTATTTTGCTGCATCAGCAAGAATACTCAGCTTTTCCTTTATTCGCTCATAGTCCATTCGATCATTTTCAGCAAAAATAGGAAATAATCCTATTAAATGGAATATTTCCTAATAAGAAAATGATGAGATTATAATTGACCTACAGCATCGATCAATCCTTCGCGCAAGCCTTTCCACACGTAGTTCCAGAAAGACCTGTTCTTGGTTCTTTCCACTCTCACGTCCTGTCCTCCACCTTCATCGGGTTCCTGCTCGTTATCAACAAAAAGATTGGCTATAGCACTAAAGAACCCTTTTTTATTATATTTCTTATTGAGGAGTTCGATTTTAAAATCTTCATAATCCATTCTGAAGTCTCCCCGCAGAACCTCATCATTTCCGTAGAAATTGAAATAGACCTCATTTAATGTTCCGCGGGCCTGCACGTCCAGAGAAGGAACGAGAAAAGGATCTAAAGCTTCCCCTTCCAGGTGTCCAAAGCGGCCCGAAATGTGGAACCGGTCCTGCGGATCAAAGACCGGAAAGGTCCAGTCTATGCTCACGGGGGTGCCCCTCATAAAATCGGCATTAGCAGTGATTTTTGGCTGATCTTCTAATTCCTTTATGTTGTGTAGATTTTTTATTTCGCCATTGATCCCGGCAAAACGTACAATTCCCGGTCCCCCTTCTTCCTTGACCTGTTCTTCATAAATGATCTCACTATTCTCCACCTGTACTAAATCAAAATTGAGGTAGAAAGGTAGCTCCCGAAGCATTTTGCTATACAAGGGCTTAGTAGTGGCATCATCTTTCAGCAGTTTATTCCTGTAGATCGTTAAATTCGCATTGGTCACAGTCATTTTAGGATTGGTGAGATACAGGGAATCCTTGCGCCTTTTCAAAAGAAGACTGTCCAGACTGATCCCTTTAACATCGAGGGTGATCTGGTCCTTTTCAAATGGTATGACCCTGTCAAACTGGCTCCTGGGATAAAATGAACGAATCCTGAAACTAGAAATATCCACTTGCCCATTTTTAGCTGAGAATTTCCCCACGTCGATGTAATGCTCGGAATTCATCTTCAGATAAACTGTATCAAGGTCAATACTATAGTCTTTAAGCCCGGACAACTCCATCCCCGGACTCACATTTTTCACAACTGCCCTTGGTATATGAGCAAAAAAACTGGCCGAGGCTGTGTCGCTGGCTTTTTTACTCAGGCGTCCATCCTGCACCGAAATGCTCCTGATAAGCACCTCCCTATCCTTTCCTGAACTTTTCTCTTTAGCAGAATCTGCCGGAAAAAAATCTACTTCAGGTGAGGTGAACTCAAGTTCATCAAGGTCGATTTTATTGCTGAACAAATATTTAGAATAGGATATTCCGCTTGCCGAAATTTTTTCAGCATTGATCGACAATCTTTCGAGATCTATTTTCACATCCTCAATACTGAACTTATTCAGGAAAATATTTACCGATAGATCTTCATACGCAGATGATTGAAAACGCTCATCAAGCGCCTGTTCTATCTTTTGTTTGACGAAGAAGTTGGTCAGGAACATCAGGAGAATTAATCCAGCCACCACACCTATTATCCAGAAAATCTTTTTACTACTCACAAATTCCTTTTTTCTGAAGATAGCATTTTTCCTCCAAACCCCTGTTAACAATAAATCCTGAAGGTGTTCTTTAAGGGAAAATCCTGCAAATCTGTTAAAATTGTTTTTGCAGATGGAGCCCTTTTTCGAGCTTTACTCTCCCAATATTTTCACAAGGAATGTAGGAAGCTGTTAATTCTTTACTAATCAACATCTTGTTAAAACATTTTTAACACCTCAAGCCTTAATTTAGGCGGTGTTAAGAAGAATAATTAACCATAAACCAAACGCCTCATGACATCATTTCAACCCTCTCAAATTATTGAAGAATTTAAAAATTTTATACATAGCAGTTGTACCAGTTGTGAAACTGAAATTGAGAAATTCAGTTCCCTTCACAAGGGCATCATAAAAATGTATTTTGGAGCCCGTCGTGTGGAGATCGATTATAAATTGCAAACCATCAAAGCAGAAATTCCTATTTCTGATTACGAGTTTACGACTGTGAATTTCGAATGCCAGGACCTGGATCGTTTCCTCTCATCCTGCATCAAAAAAGATAAAAGAAGCCTGAATTTTTATCAAAGCTCCTTAAATTATTATAACCATATTCCGGGAGCTCTGTCCCAGGTGGCATAGAGAAATGTAAAAATGTGGCTTTACTATATAATTATAAAGCTCCGGTACTTCCGGGGCTTTTTTATTGCGTTTTTTGTCCCGTAAGAAGTTGTGATGGTAATCGCGAAGATTGCGCAAACCTGAAGAAAACATAAGGCATAAAAAAACCCATCTTACGATGGGTTTCACTTTGTTGGCCTACTAGGGCTCGAACCTAGACTCTTCTGAACCAAAATCAGACGTGTTGCCAGTTACACCATAGGCCATTGCTATAATGCGGATGCAAATTTAAAACAAACTTTGGCTTGTACAAATATTTTTTTCGAATTCTTTCGGCAAAATCTAAAAAACAGATCCTCTTAAAAATGGCATTTTTGAAACCCTTGATTTTACTGCTCTCTCTATAAGGCTAAAGACTTAAGTAGCTGTCGCTTCAAAATATCTTCTTTTAAAAATCGTTCTTCCTACAATAGCTTAATTATTCTTAAATTCGCCACAGTTCTCAAACTCACATCTATGACCGATTTCAACTTTACCAGGTGGAATAAAATTCTGGGCTGGTTAGTTTTTCTTATAGCTCTTACCACATTTTGGCTCACCGTAGAACCCACTCTTAGTTTTTGGGACGCGGGAGAATATATTGCAACTTCCTCAAACCTGGAAGTAGGTCACCCTCCGGGAGCACCACTGTATCAAATGATGGGTGCATTTTTCTCGATCTTTGCCAGCGAACCTTCACAGGTAGCCTATATGGTGAACCTTATGTCGGTCTTTGCCAGTGCATTTACTATTTTGTTCATGTTCTGGTCGATCGTTTTATTATTGCTGAAGATCTCCGGGCCTGTGACCGAGATCTCTGCTGCCAAAAAAGCTGCCGTTCTAGGTAGCGCCGCAGTTGGATCCCTTGCCTTTACTTTTACAGACAGTTTTTGGTTCAATGCCGGGGAAGCCGAAGTCTATGCAATGGCGACCTTTCTTATGGCCATACTTTTTTACCTGGGGCTGCTATGGGAACGGGATATGTTTGCTCCGAGAGGAAACCGATGGGTCATCCTCATTTCCTTTATTATAGGACTTTCTTTTGGAGTCCATTTTATGGGGCTTCTTACCATTCCCGCAATAGGTTTCCTTTACTACTTCAAGAATTTTTCTAAAATCACGGTTAAGAATTTCATTATTGCCAACATAGTGGTAGTAGCGGTTCTTATGTTCATTTTTAAGCTACTTCTACCTTATTCACTAGTGCTGTTTTCGGCCACAGAGATCTTCTTTGTAAACACATTGGGGCTGCCGTTTAATTCGGGAACCATATTTACTGCTTTGGTCTTGATCGCTGCTTTTTACTTCGGATTCAAATACACCCGAAGCAAAAAATACTATCAGCTAAATACCTTGCTCCTGTGCATCCTGTTCATTTTCATAGGATTCTCATCATGGCTAATGCTGCCAATTAGAGCAAACGCAAACACAGTGATCAATGAGAACAACCCGAACAACGCCAGGGAACTACTGGCCTATTACAACCGGGAACAATATCCTGAAACTCATTTGTTCTACGGACCACAATTCACCGAGATCTACAGCGGACTGGATGAGAATAATCCTTACATAGATGATAAACCAAAATATGAAAAGGACGAAGCTGCAGGCAAATATGTAATTGTGAACGATTACAAGAACGCCAAGCAGAATACCGATGATGATCACAAGGCGGTTTTGCCTCGTATGTGGAGTACAGAACACGCTTCCAACTACATGGAATTCACAGGCCCTCTTGACTTTACGATCAAACCGGGATATCAACAGGAGGAGCAGCTCATTCAGGCTGTGAATGAATTTAAAAGAAATTTTAATCAGGGGAATGTTGACTATCAGCAGTATGATTCCTTCCTTCGCCGCTTCAGGGAATACCTGGATGTTGAAAAACCTTCCTTTGGTTCCAATTTGAATTACTTATTTGAGTATCAAATGGGCTATATGTACTGGCGTTATTTCATGTGGAACTTTGCAGGTCGCCAGAATGATATACAGGGAAAATACACAGATCAAGACGGGAACTGGTTAAGTGGCATCGACTTTATTGACGAGGCCCGCCTGGGGAACCAGGATCTTTTACCTTCAGATGCTTTGAACAATCCGGCGAGGAACACCTATTATTTTCTACCCCTCCTGTTAGGAATTCTCGGTGTTGTTTTTCATTACAGCAGAGACAAAAAACGCTTCTGGGTTTTACTGGTGTTCTTCCTCTTTACCGGGATAGCCCTTAAGATTTACCTTAACGAACGACCTTTTGAACCACGGGAAAGGGATTATGCGCTGGTTGGATCGTTCTATGTGTTCGCGATCTGGATAGGCTTTGGAGCATATGCACTTTTTGATATGCTAAAGGATTACCTCAAGCCAAAGATCGCAGTCCCTGTGGTGATCTCAATCTCACTACTTGCTGTGCCCGGAGTTCTTGCCAGTGAAAACTGGGATGATCACGATAGATCGAACCGCTATACCGCACTTGCAATGGCAAAGATGTACCTGGACAGTCTCGATGAGGATGCGATTCTGTTTACCATTGGTGATAACGATACTTTTGCCCTCTGGTATGCCCAGCAGGTTGAAGGTTATCGTACAGATGTTCGTATCGTGAACACCAGCCTTTTTGCTACCGACTGGTATATTGATCAAATGAAAAGACAGGCATGGGAAAGTGAACCTATTCCCGGGCAGCTCGAGCATGAACAGTACAGGTATGGAACCAGGGATGCCGTATGGTATCAACCCATTACCCAGGACACTATGAATATCCAGACATGGATGAACTGGATCGCCAGTGACGACCCCCGTACCAAAGCTGAACTGATGAGCGGACAAAGCGTAAGCACCTTTCCAACAAAACACATCAGGATTCCGGTCAACAAGGAGAATGTCTTGGAATACGGGATTGTAAAACCTCAAAACGCAGATGAAATTGTAGACGAGATCATCATTGAACTTTCAGGGGATATCCTATACAAGAACAGGCTCTTGATGCTGGATATAATTGCAGGTAATGACTGGAAACGTCCAATTTATTTTACCGGCGGCAGCTTTGGCGATGATGATTACCTGTGGATGAAAGATTACCTTCAGCTCGATGGAGTAGCTTACAAACTGGTGCCAATCGAGACTCCGGTAAATCCACGTAACCCGTTTGATATGGGCCGTATAGATGAAGATAAGATGTACGATATCGTGATGAACTGGTACTGGGGGAATTCGGGTGACTCCGATCTTTATTACGATCCTGAAACCCGAAAAAATGCGATCACTTACCGCAGTAATTTAGCACGTCTTGCCGAAGCTCTTATCAACGAAGGTAAGATGGAAAAAGCTGAAGATATTCTTGACCTGGCGATGGAAAAAATGCCGGTCGAGTATTTTGGATATTACACCTTGCTTGAACCTTTCATCCAGGGCTATTATGAAGTTGGCGAAAGGGAAAAAGCCCGGGATCTGTATTTACAGGTTGCTCAAAAATATCAGGAAAATCTTACTTATTACAGTTCCCTTGATCTGGACAGGCAGTTTGACCGTGGCAGTGAAGTGGTCACCGATATTGAACGCTACAGAAGCCTTGTCGATCTGTTGATTATGAATGATACCGAAGAATTTGCACGGGAAGAAGCAGATAAATTCAACAATTATCTCATGTTGTTCCAGCATTTCTACGGAGGTCCAGAAGCTTCGGAAGAATTACCTGCCGCCGAAGAAGACCTTTTGCCAACGGAGATCCAGGATTCTCTGTAGTTAACTCAGGAGAGGATGAGGGAGCGTGTACCCGCAATCATTAAATGGATGTACCCCCAAAGGATCTGGGACGGGCCTGCCGGGGATAAAGATCTTTACCTCACCTTTGATGACGGGCCTATTCCAGGACCTACAGAGTGGGTGCTGGAACAGTTGAAGACATACAACGCAAAAGCCACTTTCTTTTGTATTGGCGAAAATGTGGAGAAAAACCCCGAGATCTTCAGGCAGGTTCTGGCTGAAGGTCATGTGGTAGGAAATCACACGTACAACCATCTTGACGGCTGGAGAACCCCCATTGCTGAATATCTTGAAAACACAACCAGGGCGCAGAAGGTAATGGAGCGTGAACTGCCCGACGGGGTGAGCCTAAGAAATCCCTTTTTTCGTCCTCCTTATGGAAAGATTAAAAATGTACAGGCGAAAAAGCTACAAAAGCTCGGCTATAGGACCGTCATGTGGAGCATTGTGAGCATGGATTATGACCACAGGATTTCCGCAGAGAGATGTTATCAAAACGTGGTGAAAAATGCCCGACCGGGAAGCGTCATAGTTTTCCACGACAGTCATAAAGCCGAAAAAAATCTGAGAGAAGTTTTACCACTGGTACTGGAGCATTACACCGGACTCGGCTACAGCTTCAAATCTCTGTAAAGAAAGATCATAGGTTTTACAGGGTGCCAAAAAAGCCATTTTTGACACCTTTTTTCCTACAGAATTTTCTATCTTCAGGTGCACTTTTTATTAAATAATATCCCGGCATCTATGAAGTACTTCATCAACCTTCCGCTTTGTCTTTCCCTTTTTTTATCATTAATGGCGAATGCCCAGATAAACACTCAGGACACCCGCCTCCTTTCCCAACCTGCAATGAGCGATGAGAAGATCGCTTTTATTTATGCTGAAGATCTTTGGGTGGCAAACAGGGATGGGTCGAACCCTAAACGCCTTACTGTAGATGAAGGCGTAGAAAGAAATCCTGTGTTCTCTCCCGACGGCAGCACGATCGCTTTTAGTGCTGAATACGACGGAAACATCGACGTATATGTGGTTCCCGCAGAAGGAGGAGTGCCAAAAAGACTAACCTGGCACCCTTATCCCGATGCGGTAAGGGATTTTTCGCCAGATGGTTCAAAAGTACTCTTTGCTTCCCAACGGGATGTTTTTACCAACCGGTACAGCAGCCTGTTTGAGGTTGATATTGAGAATGGAAATGTCGTACCTCTAAAGATACCCCATGCGAACTGGGCCAGTTATAACAACGATGGCAGCAAAATTGCTTATACTCCTCTCGGCGACCGCTTTGAACAATGGAAACATTATCGCGGTGGTACCACTACCAGGATCTGGATTTATGATCCCGAAACCTATGAGGTGACAGAGGTACCAAAACCTGAAGGAGGAAGTAATGACACAAAGCCTCAATGGCTGCAAGGAAAAGTATTCTTTAGAAGTGACCGCGACGGGGAATTCAATATCTACAGCTATGATCCTGTACAGGGCGCTGTCTCAAAACATACAGACTTCAAAGATTTCCCGGTAGTAGATCTTTCTGCAGGAGAAAATGAGATCATTTTTGAACAGGCCGGTTACCTTCACCGCCTCGACCCACAAACCGGTCGTACAGAAAAAATAACAATAGGTATAGCTACAGATCTACTGGAGCTGAGACCGCGGTTTGTAAGTGGAGACAAATATGTTCGCAGCGCCTCCATCTCACCATCGGCCGCAAGAGTTGTGATGGATTATAGAGGAGACATAATCACCGTTCCCGCAGAAAAAGGTGATCCTATGAACCTTACAAGCACCACAGGAGTACATGAAAAATTCCCGGCCTGGTCCCCAGATGGTAAGACCATAGCCTACTTTTCGGATGAATCGGGCGAGTATGCTTTACATCTATACGACCAAAGTGAGAACAAAGTGGTAAAGAAAGTAAACCTGGAGGGTGCAGGATTCTATGCGTATCCACATTGGTCACCAGACAGTAAGAAAATTGCTTTTGTTGATAATAGCCGTACTCTCTATGTTTACAACCGGGAGAAGGACAGGGTAGAAAAAATTGCTTCAGATGTTCTTTATACTCCCGGGGTCTTCAGGGATCTGTTTGGGGATTGGTCACATGATTCGAATTGGATCACTTACACTACAATTACAGATACTCAATTCGAGCAGGCTTTCGTCTACTCCCTTCCGGAAAAAAGGTCCTGGCCGGTATCAGACGGATATTCAAACGTGACAAGTCCCGAGTTCGATCCAAGTGGAAAATATCTCTACATGCTGGCTTCAACAGATGCGGGGCCTGTGGTGAACTGGTTTGATCAATCAAATCAAGACATGGAAATGAGCAGCTCGATGTACCTGGTCACCCTTCAGAAAGATGTGGTTTCTCCTTTCTTTAAGGAGAATGATGTAGAAGTCATTCAGCAGCAGGAAAAGGAAGAAGAAAAAAAGAAAAAAGACAAGGAAGATAACAAGAAGCCCGAGATCAAGCCTCTAAAAATAGATTTTGAAGACCTGGAATTCCGGATGGTGGACATCCCGGTACCGGCCGGAGCTTATACTAATCTCGAAGCCCCTGCCGAAGGTCAATTGTACTACCTCAAATTTCCATATCATGAAGATGGCCCCGGCAGCCTTAGAAAATTTGATTTGAAGGAAAAAAAAGATACCCTTATCATGCCGGCATCAGACTTTGAGATCTCGGCCAATGGGGAAAAGGTGCTCTACCAACTAAAGAATAAGTTCGGAGTAGCCACTTTAGGCAAAAAACCCGATAAGCCTGCTTTGGCATTAGGCGAAGTACAGGTAAAGATAGATCCCCGGGATGAGTGGCAGAATATCTTCAACGAAGCCTGGAGAGTGAACAGGGATTACTTTTACGATCCCGGAATGCACGGAGTGGATTGGGATGCCATGAAAGAAAAGTACAGCCAGTTCCTGCCACACCTTACCACCCGGGATGACCTCTACCAGGTTATGGAATGGATGTTCAGCGAATTGGGAGTAGGCCACCACAGGTTTTCCAGCAGGGGTGATGATTTTGAAGAACCCGATAACATCAAAGGCGGATTGCTGGGTGCCGATTATGAAGTAGAAAACGGCAGGTACAGGATCAAAAAGATCTATGGAGGCCTAAACTGGAATCCCGACATGCGCTCGCCTCTCACCGAGCCCGGGGTAAAGATCAAGGAAGGAGATTATATTCTTGCAGTGAACGGGGAAGAAGTAACAGCAAAAGATAACCTTTTCCGCTTCTTTGAAAATACCGCCGGCAAGCTTGTGAATCTTACCGTAAGCTCATCGCCTTCCATGAGGAATTCCAGAACAGAAAAAGTAACTCCAATTGATTCTGAATGGGCTTTAAGAAACAGGGACTGGGTTGAAGGAAATATCAAAAAAGTGAACGAAGCAACCAATGGACAGGTAGCTTACGTCTACGTGCCCAACACTGCCGATGCAGGCCACGAATACTTTAAGCGCTATTTCTTCCCGCAGGCCAACAAAAAAGCAGTCATTATAGATGAGAGGTTCAATGGCGGCGGCCAGTTGGCAGATTATTATATCGACCTGTTAAAGCGACCTCACCAGGCCAACTGGAACTTTAGGTATGGTGATGACCTAAAGTCACCCAGTGCGTCCATACAGGGACCAAAAGTGATGCTTATAGATGAGACTGCAGGCTCGGGTGGAGATTACCTGCCTTGGATGTTTAGAAAATTCGACATGGGAACCATTATCGGAAAAAGGACCTGGGGCGGACTCGTGGGGGTACTGGGCTATCCCGAATTCATCGACGGCGGAATTGTCACTGCTCCCAATGTTGCTTTCTATACTGAAGAAGGATTCAGGGTGGAGAACGAAGGCGTGGCCCCCGATATTGAAGTAGAACAACTTCCAAAAGAAGTCATTGCAGGAAAAGACCCTCAACTTCAAAAGGCAATTGAGGTGGTAATGCAGCAATTAAAAGAGAATCCGCCTAAAGAAGTTAAGCGTCCTCCGTACCCGGATAAAACAAAAAACTGATAGCAAAAACACCTTTTTTGAAACCTTAGACCAGCTGAAACTCCTTAAGAAAAGGGAGTTTCGGCTTTTATAGCAAAGCTGTAATGAGAGATCAATGTTCTACATTGGAGGTGGAAGAAACATGAGTTCAAAGAAAACCAGTCGAAACACCCGAAAAACAGATGCTTCAAAAATAACATTTCTGACTCCTGCTCTAGACGTATTCTTTGATGAGGCCAATTAAGGTATTGGCATCCTGCTCGCCACTTTGCCTCCACTTCATCTCCCCTTCCTTGTAAATCATTAGAGTAGGTAAGCCTTTTACACGTAAGGCTTCAGCAAGTTCAGAATTCTTATCCACGTCTATTTTGATGATCCTGGCCCTGTCGCCAAGAGCTGCGGCAACATCTTTTAGTACCGGATGCATGGCTACAGAAGCTTCATTCCACTCGGTATAAAAATCAAGAAGAACCGGCACCTGCAAGTCTATTAATTCCCCAAACTTTGACATAATAGTAATATTTGAAGAGCTGCTGCAGAAAGCTTCTTTAGCAGCTTATTTCAAATATAGTCAAAAGTTTGATTTATACCGGTTTGGGACCTTTTCGAAGTTCTATAACAGAAACTTCGGGCCAGATCCCTACTCTTCCGGGGTAAGCTAAAAATCCGAAGCCGCGGTTTACGTTTAGGAAACGACCTGCTTCTTCGTAAATACCGGCCCAGTGTTCATACCTGTATTGTACCGGGCTCCATTTGAACCAGCCGGGAATTTCTATACCAAATTGCATTCCGTGGGTATGACCACTAAGAGTGATGTGGAATTTTTTGTTATTCTTCTTTACTTTTTCCTGCCAGTGAGAAGGGTCGTGAGAGAGCAGGATCTTGAATTCTTCTTTTGAAAGTCCCTGAGCAGCCTTATCCAGATCTCCTACCTGCTTAAAACCGGCTCCCCAGTTCTCCACCCCTACAATAGCAATGGAGTCATCACCCCGGGCTACTTTTTTATGCTCATCCAGTAACAGGTTCCAGCCCATCTCGCGGTGCACATTTTTAAGGTCCTCCAAATTTGCCCTTTTTGCCGCTGCAGATTCCCAGTTAACGTAGTCCCCATAATCATGGTTTCCCAAAACTGAAAAGACACCATCGGGTGCAGACAGAGAGGCGAACATTTCTTTCCAGGGCTCCATTTCAGAAGCTGTGTTGTTCACAAGATCTCCCGTAAACATGATCGCATCACTTTTTTGCTCATTGATAAGCTCAATCCCATACCTTATCTTTTCAGCATTATCAAAACTTCCGGAGTGAACATCGCTTATCTGCGTGATCCTGTAGCCGTCAAAAGCTTCCGGCAGGTCTTCAAAATGTAAGACATATTTCAGCACTTTGTAATTGTAGCGTCCCCTATACATTCCGTAGAGAAGGGACGCAAAAGGAATTGCTGCAATCCCAAGAGCGATTTGACTCAGAAATTTCCGCCGCGAAGGCAGAGAATAAGCTTCATTGGTATGAGTAAGCTTTTGAAATCCACTCACTACCAGCCTTACCAGATCCTCACCAAAAAGAAGGACAAAGAGAATCATTTTAGGCACAAAAAAGGCAAGAAAGAAACCTATTGCATAACTCCGTGCCCCGGTTAGCCCCTCTTTTTCAGGCACGTTGAACTGGTAAAGCAAATATGCCAGCACCCCCAGAGACAGGGCCAGGTAAACAAAATAGATCCAGGAATGACGCGTGATGGTTTTAAAGGCCTGGTAAGCGTAAATGTCCAGGATTATATAGATGATAACAAAAATGATCCAGCGCATGTAGAAAAATTAAGCGGCAAAGATACAGCTAAAGCCTTGCCAAAAAACACACCTTACCAATTGAATAATCTATAGTACTATAGGAGGTTAACGGAGAATTACTCACCCCTCAAAAATGATTTTTTAGATCACCTCTTTTTTGAGAGTATTTTCAGAAGAATTTTCGGGAGATGATAAATATCATGAAAAGCTGAAGCCGCGTTATCCCAGATCGCAAATTATAATTCAGTTTTCATACATTTACACCCCAACTGTCAAAACCTGTTTTTTATAATCTTGAAAAGACGCCAATTTATAAAGAATACATCCTTAAGCGGGATTGGAGTCGCTGCAGCTTCTCCCTTTATGAATTATCTAAACCTCCCAATAATGCAAAAATCTGAACCTGTTTGTATAGCAACCTGGAATTTTCCAAATGCCAGTCGAAAGGCAGGTGAAATGCTCAGTACAGGAGCCCTTGCCCTTGATGCCGTGGAACAGGGAGTGATGGTGGAAGAAGCCGACATTCGGAACACCACTGTGGGCCGCGGTGGTGCGCCCGACAGGGAAGGAAATGTCACTCTAGATGCCTGTATTATGGCCCCAAATGGCGACGCCGGTGCAGTGGTTTACCTCAAGAACAATACTCATGCAGTTTCTGTTGCCCGAAAAGTAATGGAAGAGACGCCCCACGTCATCCTGGCAGGGGAAGGTGCCGACCGCTTTGCCCTTGAACAGGGGTTTGAAAAAGAGGAATTACTTACAACAAATTCTGAAAAAGCCTATAAGGAATGGCTTAAGACCAAAGAATACAAACCCATTATCAATATTGAGAATCATGACACCATTGGCATGTTATGTATTGATTCAAAAGGTGATATTGCAGGTGCCTGCACCAGCTCCGGCTTATCCTATAAGATGAATGGACGGGTTGGAGATTCCCCAATCATTGGTTCGGGTCTGTTTCTTGACAATGAAGTGGGAGGTGCTGTAGCCACGGGAATGGGAGAAGCAATTCTAAAAAGTGTAGGTTCCTTCCTGATCGTGGAACTTATGCGCCAGGGAAAATCTCCGCAGGAAGCATGTGAAATTGCTATTTTGCGCATTGTGAAACAGAATCCAAACTATAAAGACTTTCAGGCAGCTTTCATTGCTATCAACAAAAATGGAGAAGTAGGTTCTTACTGTATTCAAAAAGGTTTTTCCTATATGGATTTCCGGAACGGTGAGAACAAAAATTTCCCAAGTAAATATTACATCTAAAAATGGAACAGAAAAAATCCTATCGCACTGCATTTATTTTCCTTACCGTCCTTTTCTTTTTATGGGGCTTTATCACAGTACTGGTCGACTCCCTAATTCCAAGGTTAAGGGAAGTCTTCACGCTCTCCTATTTTCAGGCTGGGATGGTACAATTTGCCTTTTTTGGTGCGTACTTTCTTCTGTCCATACCCGCCGGTTGGCTGCTTTCAAAAATAGGCTACAAGAAAGGGATTGTGCTGGGGTTATTTACCATGGCTGCAGGTTGCCTCCTGTTCTGGCCTGCTGCATCTTATAGGGTCTTCGGAATTTTTATGCTGGGGTACTTTATTCTTGCCGGAGGAATTACCATCCTGCAGGTAGCAGCAAACCCTTACGTAACGATCTTAGGTCCTGCGAGTACAGCATCAAGTCGCCTCAACCTGTCACAAGCCTTCAACTCTCTTGGAACAGCCATTGCTCCGGCACTGGGGGCGCTGTTTATCCTGAGTGATAAAGTAATGACCAAAGATGAGATCGCTTTTATGACAGAAGCCGAACAATTGAAATATTATGCCTCTGAAGCTGCTGCTGTCCAAACTCCTTTTTTAGGAATAGCAATTTTCATTATTCTTATAGCTCTTGTTTTCCTTTTTGTAAACCTTCCAAAGGTAACAGATACAGAGGCTTCAAACGATTATGGAGTTGTACTCAAGAACAGAAACCTGGTGATGGGAGCCTTCGGAATTTTCTTCTATGTGGGCGCCGAAGTTGCTATAGGATCTTACATGGTTAACTACTTCCTGAGTCTCAACCTGCCCGATGTTATTCGGGAAACTCCTTTTATGCGGACGCTTGCCGAATGGATCCTGACCTCTGGAGTTACCACCTCTACCGATATGGCGGTGGTTGGAGTATTTGTAACCTTCTATTGGACAGGCGCTATGATAGGCCGCTTTATAGGTTCTTATCTGACTAAAATTCTGAATCCGGCGAAAGTGCTTATGTTCTTTGCGGCATGTGCTATTGGCCTTGTGCTGATTTCTGATCTTACCGTTGGATTGGTCGCCATGTGGTCCCTTATTGCTGTAGGACTTTTCAACTCGATCATGTTCCCGACTATCTTTAGTTTGGCACTTGACGGACTTGGAGATAATAAGCCGCAGGGATCGGGAGTACTTTGTACAATGATCGTTGGCGGAGCAATTATCCCACCTGCCTTCGGCTACCTTACAGACTCCTTTGGATTCAATCTGGCGCTCATCCTGGTCATGTTGTGCTATGGATATATCATGTTCTTTGGGTTTAAGCACAAAGCAACAGAGGTTACTGTTTAATGGATAAAGGTTTAAGGAATAAGGATTAGGGTTCTGCCTTAGGTTGCACGTTGTTACCCGTTGTCCCTTTCGCTTAATGAAAAATTAATTTTGGACTTATAATTGGGATTTATTAGTCACCAAACATCCTGAATTCTTCTAACCAGCACATTTCCAAAATTAGTTTTACAGTATGGCCCACCTTAACGGAAATTCTTCGGCGGGTAAATATTTTTAATTGGTACCCGGTGCTTGATGCTTGGTGTTAGTATTTTGGCGCATTAATTTCCCACATCTAAAATCAAAAATCTCCTGTGTAATAGAAGTTTCGTAATTTTAGCCTTCTTAAAAAATTATCCATGCCCGAACAAAAACGCTTATTCCTTTTAGACGCTTATGCACTCATCTTTAGAGGCTACTACGCCTTTATCAACAATCCTATTGTAAATTCAAAAGGACTTGACACCTCGGCCATCATGGGGTTCATGAACTCTCTTTTTGATGTGATAAGAAGAGAGCGGCCAGATCATTTGGCAGTGTGTTTTGACAAAGAAGGAAGTGTTGCACGTACCGAATTATTTGAAGCGTATAAAGCACACCGGGATGCGACTCCCGAACCTATACTAAAAGCCATTCCTTACATCCAGGAAATCCTCAAGGCGATGCACATTCCTTGTGTTGTGCTTCCGGGTTGTGAAGCCGACGATATTATTGGCACCCTTGCCAAACAAGCCGAAAAAGAGGGTTATAAAGTTTTCATGGTTACCCCAGATAAAGATTTTGCGCAGCTGGTTTCTGAAAATATCTTCATGTACCGACCTGCCCGAATGGGTAACGGTATTGAAATATGGGGAATCCCCGAAGTACAGAAAAAGTTTGCCGTAGAACGGCCCGAGCAGGTGATCGATTTCCTCGGAATGATGGGAGATGCGGTAGACAATATCCCGGGTTTACCCGGAGTGGGTGAAAAAACCGCTAAAAAATTCCTGAAGGAGTTTGGAAGCATGGAAAATCTCCTTGCCAACACCGACAAGCTAAAGGGAAAGATGCGGGAAAAAGTGGAAGCTCACGCCGAACAGGGAATGGTATCTAAGCAGTTGGCAGCTATTATGACCGATTGTGATGTGAAGTTCCATGCCGAAGACTATGAACTCTCTGTGCCCGATGCAGAAAAAGTGCAGGAGATCTTTGAGGAATTGGAATTCCGTCGTCTAAAGGAGCAATTTTTAAAACTGTTCTCTGGTGACAAAACTGCACGTCCTACTCAGGTGACCAGCACTCCCACGGCAAAGGCACAGGCGCAGCCGGCAGGAGCAGGTCAATTTTCACTTTTTGGAGCTGAAGCTTCAGAAGGAGTCGAAAAATTTTCAGGAAGAAAAACCATTAAGGACGTACCGCATGTTTATCAAAGCGTTGCTACAGGAATGGCTACCGACCTCTTTCTTCAGAATTTGATGAAGCAAAAATGTGTTTGTTTTGAATTTACTACCACAGGGCTGAATCCATTTGCTGCAGAAATAATAGGAATAGCTTTTTCCTGGGAGGCCGGGAAAGGATTTTATGTACCTGTTCCCGAAAATCGTACGGCAGCCCAGGAAACCATGGAGAAACTGCGGCCTTTCTTCGAAGCTGAGAACATTGAGAAAGTGGGGCAAAATCTTAAGTATGACATAAAAGTACTGGCCAAATACAACATCATGTTCAAAGGTCCGCTCTTCGACACTATGATCGCACATTATCTTATCAATCCCGATATGCGTCACAGTTTAGATGTGCTTTCTGAGACCTACCTCAACTACACTCCTGTTTTTGTGGAAGAACTGTTAGGAAAAGGTAAGAACCAGAAGTCTATGCGCGAGATCCCGCTGGAAAAACAAACAGAATTCAGCGTAGAAGATTCCGATGTTATCCTTCAGCTTAAGCAGCATTTCACTCCCGAACTTAAAGAAGCGAATACAGAAAAACTTTTCAACGAGATTGAGATCCCGCTGGTAAAAGTACTGGCCGATATGGAACTGGAAGGCATCAAGCTGGATAAGGATTTTCTCTCCAGCCTTTCAGAAGAAATGGATAAGGATATAAAGCAGCTCGAAAATGACATTTTTGAGACTGCAGGAGAAGAGTTCAATATTGGGTCTCCTAAGCAACTCGGAATTATTCTTTTTGAAAAGCTGAATTTAGTAGACAAGCCAAAAAAGACGAAATCCGGCCAGTATTCGACCGGGGAGGAAATACTTTCTGCCCTGGCACCCCAGCACAAGATCGTACAGCAGGTACTGGATTACCGCGGACTTGTAAAGCTGAAAAATACCTATATAGATGCCTTACCATTGCAGGTGGATGAAACTACCGGGAGGGTACACACAGATTATGTACAAACAGTTGCCGCTACCGGAAGACTGAGTTCAACCAATCCAAACCTCCAGAATATCCCAATCCGTACCGAAAGAGGAAGACAGGTAAGGCAAGCCTTTGTACCGCGAGATGCAGATCACATTCTCCTGGCTGCCGATTATTCCCAGATCGAGCTGCGCATCATAGCATCCTTGAGTGAAGAAGATAATATGGTCTCTGCCTTTCAGCAAAACCAGGATATCCACGCCTCTACCGCAGCAAAAGTTTTCAACGTACCTATTGAACAGGTAACCCGGGAACAGAGAAGCAACGCCAAAACGGTGAATTTTGGAATTGTATATGGAGTTTCGGCCTTTGGGTTGAGCAATCAAACTAATCTTTCCCGAGGGGAGGCTAAAGAACTTATTGATACCTATTATAAGACCTACCCGAAACTGCGAAATTTCATTAGTGAACAGATCGATTTTGCAAGGGAGCATGGATATGTGCAAACGGTGCTGGGCAGAAGGAGATATTTAAAAGATATCAACTCCCAAAATCAGGTTGTGCGGGGTGCTGCCGAAAGAAACGCCGTTAACGCACCAATCCAGGGAAGTGCTGCCGATATTATCAAGCTGGCTATGATCAACATTCACAGGAAACTGCAGGAAGGCAACTACAGAACCAAAATGCTCCTTCAGGTACATGATGAATTGGTCTTTGACGTTTACCGCCCGGAGTTACAGGACATTCAGAAAATGGTGAAGCACGAAATGGAAAATGCCTTTAAAATAGATGTGCCGCTGGAAGTGGAGCTCGGAGTTGGCGAGAACTGGCTGGAGGCACACTAGGTAGTCTGAAGGCGGTAATCTGTAGACGGTAGAATATAAATGACCCCCGAAGATATCTTCGGGGGTCGTTGGTATTAAGGGGGGCAAAAATTATTATGCTTTGATATAAACCATTTCAATTTTTTGAATTTCGGAAGCAACTGTGTTTCCGGGATCATCGGCAACATAGACAGCTGCATTAGTTTCCTCTTTGGTGAGGGTGACCTTTAGAAAATCATTTCCGTTTTCACTGAAGATTGAAATAGTTTTGGTTTCGGTGTACTCTACTCCGTCAATGGTAAAAGTAACAGTAAGGATATCTCCACTTACGGAATAAGTGGCTGTGTAATCTCCGGTGGTGTAACAGGTAAAATCACCTTTTACAGAATCGAAGAACAACCTCGACTGCCTGGTATCCACGATGCCATTATTCATAAAGATGAAATACATGGGATCAAAACAATCCGTTTCTTCAAGAAGGTCATTTGTATAGGTGCCATCCAAATTAAAATCTACCATTGTTTCCATTGACGTCATGGAAAACATGTTCCATGTGCCAACAAGGTCGGAGCTTACAATCTCCTGAGAAGACGCAGTGGTTGTTGTGGCATTAAGGGAGGCACTATCAATTTCACTATATTTTTCCGCGGAACAGGCAGAAAGTAAAATTCCGGCTACACCGGTAAGGACAAATCGGGTAAAACTTTTTTTCATATCCAGATGCTTCATTTTCAGAAGCAAAGATAGAAGGAAAAAAGTCGATTTTAATAATTCTTTAACAGTGAATTTTACCACTAATCGTACATTTCTTGCCTTTAATCGATGAAATTAAATGAGATGCAGGATTTCACTATGATCCTTGCCGCTCCCATTTTGAATTAAAAAGATGATTCTGAAAAAGAGATTCTACACTTCAAAGGAGGGAAAAATAGCCAATTCTATTTTTCAGAAATTCTCTATAGGATCAAACGATAAGTCGCTTTTATTAAAAAGGTATTTTGCGGTTTCTGTCTTAATAACTGATTGTCCACAATCCCACTAAAATCATTGTTTACATCCCCAAGACCGGTAATGCCCTGCGACCAAACGAAGAAGATCTCAGAGCCGGGAATATACTCCCATCTTGCCACCAGGTTTGAACGGTACTGCACAAAGGCAAAATCGGGGTTGCTTACAGTGTAGTCTATAATATTATCTCTATTCTCGTCTATTTTATAAACTCCCTCTTCAAAAGCGATCTGTCCTTCACCGTACCATGCCACCCTCTGGTCAAGATCGGCGGCTGTAGCATCCACGACATAATTAAGGTTGGAATAATCTGCCTTGAAGATATAGGGCTGTCCATAATATTGTATGGTAAGATTGGGATTGATATTATAGTTCAATCGTAAAGTGGCGCTAAGTGTTTCCTGGTCTATTGCTCCCAAGATGTACCGGGCATTATTATTAAAGGAACGTTCAGCTACGTATTGGGTCTTGTTTGGATTTGTTTCATAGGATAGATCCAGTGACAGGCTCAAGGAATTCAGAGGCTGATAACGGAGGCCGGCCTGAAATCTGTCCAGACTGAAATTGTTCTGAGTAGCTTCGGAATGAACCCAGCCAAACCTGGAGGAAAGTTTCTTTCTTTGATCGCTTCCGGAGAAAATAAAGAAATAGTTCTCCTCATTGAATCTCCAGCGGGGACCACCTCTTAAAAATGTGTTTATGAATATTCTTGGTTTATGGGCGGCTCCTCCTTCACTCCACCAGTTATTCTTATAATTAATGAATCCCTGCAGTTCATAATGGGTGCGGTTATGGTTACCATCAAAATCAAAGGAAGTCATTTGCTCCATTCCAACCATGGCTTTTCTGAAAAAGCTTGTCGGCTTGTTAAACAGTCGCCTCACGTTTACATACTGGCGAATATCATCTGCCTGCCGTAAATAACCAATATCATTGATCTCCAACTCAGGAGAAAGCCATTTTCCGCCAACATTATAACGCCAGTTTCCACCACCCTCTTTTCCAAACTCCAGTTTACCACCTGTCCCTGTTAGAGAAGTCCTGCCGGGATCAACCTCCACATGACCGGCATCTGCACGTTGAAAAAGATGCACCAGGGAAGTTTGAGTATTTAAAATAGCCTCTTCACTCCCCCTTACATTACTCACCACAGCATTACCTTCTAAATAATAAGTCCTTTCTTTCCACGAGTGCTTAAAATCCAACCCGCCACTGTAAGCCTGGGCATGCAAAAAGTTCAAATTCCCCTCCAGGTTTCTATGAGTAGCGGTAAGCATTCCTCCTATATAGCTGTTGCGATCGTTCATATCTTTTTGTACCCTCCCTACCACATAGTTGGTAAGCGGTTCAACCAGAATCTCATCTTCGCTTCCATCTTCATTTAAAACTGCAGCAAATTCTCTGGAGGTTACAGATTCCAATAATCCAAGGGTCCAACCGTTCTCTGTTTTCCCACTGAATTTAGCAGCTCCTAATATCGTCGTATTGACCGGCTGGTCAACATAGGCTACATTAGGACCGAAAGCTGATCCCTGTGGGGTACGACCAATACGGCGGGAAAAGAACAGGTTGTCCTGTCCATTGGCGAAGCGAAAATCGAACACACTCTTGTTCTCAACAAAAAAGGGCCTACGCTCTTCAAAGAAGATCTCGAATCCATCAAGCGCAACTGCACCCGGATCGGCATCTACCTGTCCAAAATCAGGATTTATTGTCAGATCTACAGTAAGGTCATTGGTCACCCCAATTTTAGCATCCAATCCTGCAGCAAATTCACCATCACTTCCTGTCCTGAAGGGATTACCCGCCTCAGCTTCATAAGAGGACACTCTACCTACCGAGTATGGCTGAATTTCCAGCTGCTTTTGAGGCTCTATTCCCTTTAATCCTTTCAAAACCCCGAAAGAACTGACCCAACCCGCCGGATTTGCCGGCACCGGTTGCCAGGTAGACCTTTCTTCGTTATTGAAATATCGCCGGGTTGATTGAATACCCCAAACCTGTTCTTCTTCCGCGCTGAAGCGCAATTGGCTAAGAGGAATCTTCACTTCTGCAGTCCACCCCTCGGAATCGATATTGGTTTTCGTGTACCAGATAGGATTCCAGCTGGGATCGAAATTACCATTGTTGGAAACAAATTCATCTCCTTTTACGCCACTGGCAGATATGGTGAAAGAAAAAGCAGTGCGATCATCATTATAACTGTCGATATTGAGCTCCACCCAATCTCCGGGAAAGTCATCCCGCCTGCCCATACGCCGTACTATTTTCTCGGGATTCGGCTCATAACATCTAAAGGCTACATATAGATACTTCTCGTCGTAAACGATCTTCATCTTAGTCTGGTAACTGGGAGGAGTATTATTATCTGGTTCGAACTCAACAAAGTCGGAGGTCCAATCCACCGCTTCCCAGGTTTCTTCATCTATAACCCCATCTATTTTAATGGTTTCCTTTCCTGCTACAGACTGGGTTGTGTAAGTACGGGTAGCAAAGGGAAGCTTTACGTCGGGCTCTGTGTTTGCCTGTGGAAAAGCTGAATTAAATGAAAAAATAAAAAAGAGTAAATAGAAGATCTTCCTGGCTAGCATGGTTAGTGAAATTTCTATAAAGACTGTATAAAATGTACTTTGTGACAGTAAAAAAGAAGAAATGTATAATTTGATCTTTTTGGAGCGGCAAAATTACAGAAATGAAATCGTCAAGGGAGGTCTTTAAAGAATTATTCAAAAAGAAAATCCCAACCCGGATTCTTGAAGGATTTGTGAAGCCTGAAAGCCCTCAAAAAAGAGGAGTTTGGAGCTACCTGAAAATCAGAAACTTCAGGCAAAAGAAATTAATATTTACGGCATTTGAATTATAAATTTATAATTGTACATTTGCACCCCTGTTTTATGCAGGGAATGGAATGTTTAATTATAAAGTAAATTTAATTAGTGTGGACACATTAAGCTACAAAACGGTTTCTGCCAACAAAGCCACTGTAAATAAGGAGTGGGTTGTTGTGGATGCTGAAGGACAGGCCCTTGGCCGCCTTTCTTCTGTAGTAGCAAAGCTACTAAGAGGAAAGTACAAAGCTAATTTCACCCCACACGTTGATTGTGGTGATAACGTAGTTGTTATCAATGCCGAGAAGATCAACTTAACAGGAAAGAAATGGGACTCTAAAGAGTACATTCGCCACACCGGCTATCCTGGGGGTCAAAGAAGTTTAACTGCAACGGAATTATTCACTAAAGGTCCCGAGAGACTTGTTGAAAATGCAGTAAAAGGAATGCTACCAAAGAACAAACTTGGAGCAGATCTTTTCCGTAACCTAAGAGTTTTTGCAGGATCTGAGCATGACGTTCAGGCGCAAAAGCCAAAAACTATTAACTTAAACGATCTTAAGTAATGGAAGTTATTCACAAAATTGGCCGTAGAAAAACGGCAGTTGCACGTGTGTACGTTTCAACAGGAAGCGGAAACATCACTGTAAACAAAAAAGACGTTAAGGATTACTTCTCTACAAGCACGCTTCAGTACAAAGTACGACAGCCTCTTAACATGACCGGAAACAACGAGAACTTTGACATCAAAGTAAACGTTTATGGTGGTGGGATCACAGGACAGGCAGAAGCTATTCGCCTTGCCCTTTCCAGAGCTATGGTAGAGTTGGATGCTGAGAACAGAAGCACTCTTAAGCCGGAAGGACTACTTACAAGAGACCCAAGAATGGTTGAGCGTAAGAAATTCGGTCAGAAGAAAGCTCGTAAGAAATTCCAGTTCTCTAAACGTTAATATTGTTTGGTGTGTAAAGCACCAAAAAGTTCATTTAAATCATAAGATTTTTGTTGTTACTCCGGAATATACACTGAGCTAGTCGAAGTGCCGGTGGTTAGTTTAGCATCTAAACGGTCAGGGCCTGATATCATATCGCCACCTGATTGTTGCTATCTCAACAGAACGTAAACTATTACAAAAATGGCAAACAAAGTAGAAGTAAAAGAATTACTTGATGCAGGTGTACACTTTGGTCACCTCACAAGAAGATGGAATCCAAACATGGCGCCTTACATATACATGGAGCGCAACGGGATTCACATCATCAACCTTTATAAAAGTGCTGCTAAAATGCAGGAAGCCGGTGAGGCTCTTAGCAAGATCGCAGCCAGCGGTAGAAAAATACTCTTCGTAGCTACCAAAAAACAAGCAAAAGAAATCGTTGCTGAACAAGCCGAAAAAGCTAACATGCCTTACATCACAGAAAGATGGCCTGGTGGTATGTTGACTAACTTCGTTACTATTCGTAAAGCTGTTAAGAAAATGGCTTCTATCGATAGAATGAAGAAAGACGGTACTTTCAACACCCTTTCTAAGAAAGAACGTTTACAAGTAGATCGTTTAAGAGCTAAGTTGGATAAAAACTTAGGTTCTATTGCAGATATGAGCCGCCTTCCTGGTGCCTTATTCGTAGTAGACATCACTCGTGAACACATCGCGGTTAAAGAAGCTCAAAAATTAAACATTCCAATTTTTGCAATGGTCGATACCAATTCAGATCCAAGAGATGTGGATTATGTGATTCCTGCAAACGATGATGCTTCAAAATCAATCAGTAAAGTTGTTTCTTATGTTGCTGACTCTATTGTTGAAGGACTTTCAGAAAGAAAAGCTTCAGGAAAAGAAGGTAAAGAAGAAGACGCTTCAGAAGACAAGCCGGCAAAAAAAGCTCCTAAGGCAAGAAAGCCAAGATTAGAAGCCGAAGCTGTATCTAAAGATCCACAAGATCAAAAAGATATGAAAGAAGCTCAGGAAGATGTAAAACTAAAGTCTAAGAAAGAGACTTTAGCCGATGCAAAGTCCAACGACGAAGAAGAATAGAAGTTCATATAATTAATCTATGAGTCGTTTGGTTGCTTTCATCAGAATTCAGCTAAACGACTTATTCTTTTAATAAAAAACATTTAAGACTATGGCTAATATAACCGCCGCAGAAGTAAATAAATTGAGAAAAGCTACCGGTGCCGGTATGATGGATTGTAAAAAGGCACTTGTTGAAGCTGAAGGAGACTACGATAAAGCTATCGAGATCCTTCGTAAGAAAGGGCAAAAAGTTGCAGCAAACCGTGCCGACAGAGAATCTTCTGAAGGAGCTGTGATCGCAACTGTGAATGCTGACAACACCAGAGGAGTTATCGTTTCCCTTAACTGTGAGACAGACTTCGTAGCTAAGAACGATTCTTTCGTGCAGTTCGCCCAGGATCTTGCAGAGCTTGCTTTGGAAGTAAATTCCAAGGAAGAGCTACTTGCTAAAGACTATAAAGGGATCTCTGTACAGGAGAAACTTACCGAGCAAACCGGAGTAATTGGTGAGAAGATCGAGATCGGTGACTTTAGAACACTTGAGGCTCCATTCGTAGGATCTTACATCCACGCCGGTAATAAGATCGCTGTTCTTACAGGACTTTCAGGAAAGACTGATAATGCCGAAGAAGTTGCAAAGAACGTTTCTATGCAGGCAGCTGCTATGAACCCTGTTGCTCTTAATGAAGAAGGTGTTGATCAATCTGTGATCGATAAAGAAGTTGAGATCGCTAAAGACCAACTTAGACAGGAAGGGAAGCCTGAGGCAATGCTGGACAATATTGCAAAAGGTAAGATCAAGCGTTTCTTTAAAGACAACACTCTTGTTAACCAGGATTTCATCAAAGACAGCAAAATGTCTGTTGCTGAATATGTAAAGTCTGAAGATGCCAACCTCAAGGTTGTAGCTTTTGAAAGAGTTGCTCTAGGATAATTCCTTTAGAAATAAAATAGAAAAACCCGCTTCCATAAAGGAGCGGGTTTTTTGTTTCCATAGGTCGTTCCTGAAGAAATTTTAACCTTCGCCTGAAGTTTCCTTTTTCTTTGGTTCCAGCACCACCGGCTGGTTGAAGTGCCTTACGATTTCATCAAGGTAATATTTCACACGGGAGTATTCATTCGCAGCATAGACCGGTTTTTTAAATTTGTAATTCCCTTTTGCCACAATTGCTCCTTCAGAATAACTGTAGTTTAGGTTAATTTCGGCAAGTTCATTATCCATTTTATATGGTCTGGGAAGAACGGGCACCACATAGCCCTCCGGCAGTTGTACAATAGATTCAAACTGCTCCTCCCATGGATAAATGAAATCCACCGGATAGCTTCTCACCTTCTGCTTTAAATGGTTTGTAGATATCGGCAGATTTAAAAATGGCTTGACTACCACATTTTTATTGATCTTCTCAGTTTCAGATCTACCCTTAAAGTTCATCGAATAAGAGGAGGATTTGTTTTCGAATCCCAGCGTCCTTACAACATCTATATCCCCTATTTTATCAGTAAAATATTCCTTGATCTTTAAGGTATCATCACCAAACCTGGTTCTGTTCAAGTAAGAATCATATTCGGTACTCTGAATAAAGACTACAGCTTGTGTATCCAAAGTTGAGGGATCAACAGTAAGAGTGATAACCTGCTTCTCTAAAGAAGGCTTTTTATATTCCAATTTGATCCACTGAGGTTCATCTGCCTTGGATACTACAAGGCCTGTTTCATTAAAGCATCTGGGAGGAAGCATGTTAAAAGGCAGATCGTCTTCTGTCGCATCTGCTAAGAATGAACTGGAAGTTTTGACCAGAGCAATTACATAATTAGTATAGTGGTCAAATGGATAACCTATGTGCAACTTTCCATTATTCCGGCTGCTCAGTATAACTGGTTCGGCTTCAATCCCGGCTTCCTGTAATAAAGCTACGAGTAGTAGATTAATATCAGCTGCATTTCCAACCCTTTCTTTCCAGAAGTCATTGACCGACCTGGATGCATACTTCGAATTATTGCCATTCCATTTAAAATTACCCTTTACATATTCAATAATTTTTGCCGCCTTGTCGGTTTCCTCAAGATTGGCCAAGTTCAACTCCTCCTTCAGGATTTTCTTTGCCTGCCGGGAACTCTTTTTTAAATATTTACCAAAATCATCGTGTTTAAGTAGAGCCTTGTTTAATTCGGGCCAGGTTGAAATAACTTCGGAAGTACTTCCTGTAGGACTGTGAAATTTTGCCAGCTGAAAGTCCATTTTTATAACATAATCATTTACGGATGAGATATAGGATTCATCTTTAAATGCAGGAACATCCTTTAGGACGTAGGTATGTACATAATCCTGAAATTCTATTCCCCTTCCCACGTTTGAGCCATAGGACTTCGCGACATTACCCCAGGTCCTGTCAACTTTAGAAACTATCGAGGTTTGGTAGTCAAATTTTTTAATACCCTGTACTCTGAAGATATATTCATAAAACGGGATCATACTGGCTTCATATTCGCTGTAAATGGTTGGAATTTTATCCTGGAATGTCCAGTCTGGAAGATTGAAGTGAAATGGTGTCTCCAGGACGTACCTGAATTCGAGAACCGATCCATTTTGGACGTCCGGGAAAACAAACTTCTTGTTAAACCAGCGGTCATTGATCTGCTCCTCGTAAACAGTTGAAGGATCAAGGCTTTTCTGGACCAGTCTTCCATTTTCATAGTTGTGAGTGATGGCTTCAATAGACTTCACTATTTCTGTCTTTCCATATCCATCTACAAAATAAGGGATAGAAATCTCTGCGTGCTGAGATTCACTCTTGTCAAAGATCTTTATTCTTTTATGACGGGTAAAACGAATGTCATATCCTCTTTCTGTATCGAAGAATATCGATTTCCCCTTGTCATAAAGGACCACCGCTTTTGCTTCTTTGTCTTTATCATATCCGGTCATTTCCAGTTCCTGGTTTGTAACTTTTCCAAACTCTATTTCCTTTTTCTGAGATAGAGCCTGAACGCCTATAAAAAGGCTGAGGGCAAGTAGAAAAATTTTCATTGTATTAGAATTGCTGTTGTTTTCTTGTAGTTTATTATGGATTGCAGAAAAGAATAAAATTGCGGGTATTCTTCAATGGCTATGATCTTCTTTAGTAAGGTGAATTTTTCCCGTGTTATGATCGAATTGTTCTCCCTATGAAAGCTGACCGAATATTCCCCATAGTCACCTTTCAGGGTAATACCCTCGGGAATTTGGACGTCCTTAGCCTCAAACGGCAGGTGATATTCTGTTTTGTCCGTTCTGTTAATAGGGTATCTGACTCTTACCTCCAAAGTCCTTTTATCCGGATCCTCAAAATCGGGAATTGAGATTTTTAGAGGATTAATAATTTTCATGCTACCTATTTCCCGGACGGGATTAGGTGGTAAACCTGAAACCTGAATTTTAACGCTACTACTATCCCTATGGAAGTCCATTAAGCTCCATTCCCTGACCTCAAAGCCCCTCACTCCCAAGCTCTTGTTTACCTGCACCAGCTTATCTTCTTTATCCTGTTTTAACAGGGCATGGCGAAAATCTTCAAATGCATCTCCCCGAAGGATCAGGGTAACCTGGCTCTGCCAAACCTTTTTTTCATCCAAAAGGTATTTGTAGTCTCTTTCCACAAGGACATCCGGAAGCTTTAGTTCGGGAGTTGTTATTAACTCGCTCTTTTCGTCACCAACAGCCAGAGCATAGCGGTCTTGGGTAAAGGTTCCAAGGTAATTGAAAGGCAGAGAGCCGGAGGTATTTTCAAGCCAGATGGTATCCTTTTGAAGTGGTACAGCAAGGATCACATGGTTGAACTGCTGTCCCGGTAAATCGGTATTGATCCGCGCTTCATTTTTACCGGCATTAATAACAGTGTAGTATGATTTAATTCCTACACTTTTGAGCATAGACTTCATATAGGTTGTGAGGGCCTTACAGTCACCATACTTATTTGTACAGACATAATCTGCAGGGTAACTCTTGAGTCCTCCAACATCTATGGCCACGTTGATGTATCTCGTATGATCCTGAAGATAATGATATAGTCTCCTCACGATCTCTTCCTGATCTTTGCTGTCTTTTATCAATCGTTTGATCACGTGTTTTTCCCTAAGAGGGAGTAGATCTGTTCCTTCATTAAGTTCATTTAACCAGGATCCAAAGGTTGACCACGATTCGGTACTGCCGGGTACTCCGTAATTCAGATTTTCCGGCACAACCCGAACTACAGGTATAGACTCCTGTACAGGAGGGGAAAAGATTTCATTCTCTACATCCCCATCAAAAGCTGCATTCCATTGGAGAATTTTCCTGTCAGCGATAACCGCTTCAGTGAATACAACATCATCCGTTTGACTAACATTGATCTTATAATCTAATGGAACATTAACCTCTAAAGATCCTTTCAGCGTCGGAACAGAAGAAAATAAAACCGGCGTCCACCACGACAGGTAAATAAATTCTCTTTCTTCAATAGTATAAGAATATTCTATGGTGTATGGATACTGATGCCAGTAAAGATCAAATTCGGTAATTAAATCGTCCTGGTAGAAAGCAGCATAGGATAAGTCATTTCGGGTGGTAAGATCTTTCTTCCTAATCTTCCTCAACGTGTTTCCCTGAAAATCAATTATCCTGGCATGCCCAAAGGAAAAATCCTGTAAAGGACTATGTCTGATCTCAACATGGGCCAGGGAATTCTCAGATTTGTTATTGATCTGGATGGAAACAGTCTTCACTGTTTTCTTCCTGTTCTTGTTATCAATTGTTATTCGCGTCTCATTTTTGAGAACCTGGCTCCGGATATTCTGGAAAGTACCGAAAAGGGATAAGAATAAAAGACCGACAGAAAAAGTTTTCGCCCTCCACGAATGGCTTAATTTAAACATGCTAAAATGATCTTTGAATGACTTTCCTATGACCAGGAAATGATTCAGGAAAGCATTCGATTGTTGCAGAAACGAGCTTCAGCAGATTTTACTAATTTAATGTTAAAATAGTTACGAAACCTGCTTTTCTTTAAAAAAATTAACTCGTATTTCTTATTCGTTAAAAAAGGAAGTGCACTTCGAAAAAAGCTTTTGGAGAGGAGTTATGGGATAGGAGAAGTACCTGAAAAACCTGTTTCCAAAAAGGAGCGGGTTTTTTTGTTGCTTCAACCCTTTCAGGGTTCTAAACCCTCGTATGTTTGAATTGTGAGGATCTTTTCAAAGATAAGCTATACAAAAAGAAATAATCTTACTTACTTGAAT
>NZ_JAYDZX010000008.1:0-3536 GCF_035607535.1 Salinimicrobium aquimaris | reverse complement strand
TAAGCCCGTTAGCGCAGATGGTACTGCTATCTTGTGGGAGAGTATGTCGCCGCCTTTTTTATAGAAGACCCTTACAGAAAATGTAAGGGTCTTTTTTTTGCGCTAAACTCAAATCTGAAAACTTCTTTTAGCGGATCATGACCAAAACTTGGGGATTAGGCAAAAATTGTGGTTAATCTGAACAGGAAGAATTCGATATTTTTGACTCCTCTAAACTGGCTTCTAAAAGCTTTTATTTTGGCATTAAAAGATTCTGCAGAAGCATTTGTGCTTCTGTTATGGAAGTATTTTAAGATTGTACTGTAGTTTTGTTTGATACTGTTGACAACAGTATTAAAGGCTTTAAATCCGGTTTCTTCCACTTCCTTATACCAGTGCGCTAGCTTTGTCAAAGCGACACCTTTGTCTTTAGTTTTGTTAAATATGTTTCTCAGGTTATTCACTAGAGAATAAGCTTGATGTATATCCGGGTAATCTTTGAAGAGGATCTCCGCACGTTTAGATTGCTTCTTTGTCCATTTGGAGGCGGCTTTGTAGAGCAAATACCTACTTCGTGCGAGTAGTTGTTTATGAGAGTCGCCATTAGAGAGCAGCTCGGGTAAATATGGCCTTCCTTTTTGCCTGGTTTCTTGCAGCTGTTCATTTTCCTTGTCTATAGCGTCCCAGCGATGTTTAATCCTGAGATCCTGAAGCGCCTCTATAGCTAGTTTCTGAACATGAAATCTGTCGGTTACCTGGATAGCTTTTGGGAAGCATTTCGAAGCAATATGCTTCATTGAAAATGCCATATCCAAAGTTATTTCTTTGACTCTATTGCGCAGAGATGAAGGTATTTTAAGCAGCTGCTTAACAATGGGTTCTGCCTTTGTACCTGCTATTATAGCAACCAAAGCACCTTTCTTTCCTTTAGCTTTTTTGTTGGTGATAATGGTATAAAGCTCGCCCTGGGATAGTGCAGTCTCATCGAGAGAAAGATAAGGACCGAGGTTTTCCGGAAAAATCAGGTACCGTTTGGCGTGTTTCTTTTCTTTCCATTCTTTAAAATCACTCAAGTAATCTTTGTACTGGCGCTGCAGTTTCTTTCCATTTACAGCGAAGAAGGAGCCAATGGTATGGCAGTCTGAAGCTTTAGTATCGACTAATTTCTTTTAAAAAAGCAGCGAACTCTGTGGTCATGCGAGTTCCCTGTGCTACTAAATTCCAGTCTCTTTGAACTGTTTGACCAGTATCTTTATCTGTCCATCTGCGCCGTCTAACATGGAGGTAAACTGTATTACCTCTCAAAGGGAAGTCTTGTATGGTAATTTCTTTATGAAAGCCTTTAGATACTAATAATCTGGAGGAATGTTCTTGTGGAGGAGTATTACGTTCTTCAAAATATAGGTGAAGGACTTCTCTTTCTTTTTTGCTTTTTGTTAGATCAAAGTTCTCCACAAGAAACTGTGGTAGAATTAGCTTAATGAGATCCAGATATTGTTCGTCCAAAATCAAGTATTTTTCTCCAAATATCGACCTTTACTTCAATTCCTCCCCAACTTTTGAGATTGATCCCTTTTAGCTCCCCTCCCTCGCAGGGAGGGGTGTCCGCAGGACGGGGTGGGTCTACTTTCCTCCAAAGCGACATCTCAAGGCGGTTCTTAGCACCCCTCCTCCAGAGGAGGGATGTCCGCAGGACGGGGTGGTGGGGAAAAAATTCTGATCGTTTCCTGGAGGAGGGGAAGTCCGCAGGACGGGGAGGTCTTTTTTCGTAAAGCTCAATAATCACTCAAAATAGTAGATCCCTTTTTCTATTAAAAAATTATTCACCGGAATTTACCAGCGGTTCTGATTCATATGGAAAATTAGTACACCCTTATCCTACAATTGTTTTATAGCTCTCAGCTCGTTGTTTCAAACATTTGGAAATCTGCTGAAGACGTGGAATTTCCTCGCTTTAGGAATATTTTAACAGCTTTTTTCTGCTTTAAGGTGCTGGCATAAAGGTTTTTATATTACATTTAATAATGCTTTAGGACCTCAGCTGAGTTTCCTAGAGCTCTCCCCTTCATTTTTTATCCCCCTTTTAGTCATTTTTAAACAGCAACATCCCTTGGTTGTTTACAAAGATGTTCTTTTTCCGTCCCCTGGAAAAGAAGTAATCCCCTTTTGATGTTTCCCCCTATTTGATTCGCCCGGATCTGCTTTGTTTTAGCTGTACTCATGTTCTGGTTAGTATTTATTAACCAAAACCAAAGTATTATGAAAGATTTTACCTGTGTGGGGACAAAGACTACAGAATTGGCCCCAAAAAATTTTCACTATAAGAAAAAAATTCTTTTCTTAATTTTCTGTATTTCTGTACTTACGGCTAATTCACAGGTTCAACCTGGCTTTATAGATGGAGACATTTCCTCTGGATCGGAACTGGATTGGGATGATATCTGGAATGAGAATCTTCCTGCCAATTCCGTTTCATCTTGGATTTTGTTTGATGATATCAATAATTCAGATGATCCTGAGCCCAATCTTGTTGATCTCACCTTTACTCAAGGGTCCAAGGATCACCAGTTCATATCCCAGTGGACTAATACTACTGCGGGACCCAATGATAAAACTAATATTCAGCAGGCGGGTGCTTTTCTTTATCAGGGAGTAATTTATTTTTTCGGTAACCTTTTTGCCGATAACGGTGATGCCAATATTGCCTTCTGGTTTCTACAAGATGATGTAGGTGTAAGTGGTAACAAATTTGCAGGAGAACATATTCGAGGTGATCTTTTCATTGTTGCAGCCTTCACGAATGGTGGGAAAGAGGGAAATATTGCTGTTTATGAGTGGAGGGGTGATGGATCGGGTGATGAACCTAATTCAAACAATAATCTCCAGACCTTAATTTCTTCTACTAACCCAGATCCCGCGTTATCAGTATATGTTGGAGCTCAATTAAATACATCTCCGATAACAGCTCCTTGGAGTTACACCTCAAAAGATGGTTCTAATGTAATGGTTCCAAATACTTTTTTTGAAGGCTTTATTGATTTAAAAGGTCTTTTGATTAATACAGATTTTGAATTAGTACCCGGTACGAGTGCCTGTTTTTCTTCATTTATGGTAAACACAAGGAACTCGGCATCTGTTGATGCAGCTCTCAATGACTTTGTCGCTGGAGGTTTTGATGTGCAACCAGAAGTTCAATTAGATGATAAAAGTATTTGTGAAGGTAGTGGATATGAAATTATACCATCTATTTCAGGAGGGTTATTAAAGCCCGGCGAAACTGAATTCCGATATGAATGGTACTATTCTGAGGATCTAAATACTATTATTTCAACTGATCCTACCTATACCGTTGATGAGGACGCTGGCACATATAATTTCACCTTGTATGTTTACGGCGATGCTATAGATGGCTTGGGAGAGTGTAAAGGGAATGCTGAAGTTGAGATTGAAATTATCTCAGTTCCGGATATTGTGACTCAAGGTCTTGATGCTTGTGAGATAGGAGAAACCGGTAAAGCTGATTTCACCCTGACAAGTGGATTAACTACCACTGAGGG
>NZ_JAYDZX010000007.1:0-45541 GCF_035607535.1 Salinimicrobium aquimaris | reverse complement strand
GTGCGTGCAGAGAACGCTACTGATTCTGATTGTTATGTCACAGATTCCTTTGTATTGACCGTGTATGATGTTCCGGATATTGTCACTCAGGGTCTTGATGCTTGTGAGATAGGAGAAACCGGTAAAGCTGATTTCACCCTGACAAGTGGATTAACTACCACTGAGGGAACTGTTACGTTTTACAACAGCCAGACAAATGCAGATGCCGGTGGAGAGGAAGGCAAACTCAGCAGTCCTTATAATGCTGCAGATAATACCACAGTTTATGTGCGTGCAGAGAACGCTACTGATTCTGATTGTTATGTCACAGATTCCTTTGTATTGACCGTGTATGATGTTCCGGACATTGTCACTCAGGGTCTTGATGCTTGTGAGATAGGAGAAACCGGTAAAGCTGATTTCACCCTGACAAGTGGATTAACTACCACTGAGGGAACTGTTACGTTTTACAACAGCCAGACAAATGCAGATGCCGGTGGAGAGGAAGGCAAACTCAGCAGTCCTTATAATGCTGCAGATAATACAACAGTTTATGTACGTGCAGAGAACGCTACTGATTCTGATTGTTATGTCACAGATTCCTTTGTATTGACCGTGTATGATGTTCCGGATATTGTGACTCAGGGTCTTGATGCTTGTGAGATAGGAGAAACCGGTAAAGCTGATTTCACCCTGACAAGTGGATTAACTACCACTGAGGGAACTGTTACGTTTTACAACAGCCAGACAAATGCAGATGCCGGTGGAGAGGAAGGCAAACTCAGCAGTCCTTATAATGCTGCAGATAATACAACAGTTTACGTACGTGCAGAGAACGCTACTGATTCTGATTGTTATGTCACAGATTCCTTTGTGTTGACCGTGTACGATGTTCCGGATATTGTGACTCAGGGTCTTGATGCTTGTGAGATAGGAGAAACCGGTAAAGCTGATTTCACCCTGACAAGTGGATTAACTACCACTGAGGGAACTGTTACGTTTTACAACAGCCAGACAAATGCAGATGCCGGTGGAGAGGAAGGCAAACTCAGCAGTCCTTATAATGCTGCAGATAATACCACAGTTTATGTGCGTGCAGAGAACGCTACTGATTCTGATTGTTATGTCACAGATTCCTTTGTATTGACCGTGTATGATGTTCCGGATATTGTGACTCAGGGTCTTGATGCTTGTGAGATAGGAGAAACCGGTAAAGCTGATTTCACCCTGACAAGTGGATTAACTACCACTGAGGGAACTGTTACGTTTTACAACAGCCAGACAAATGCAGATGCCGGTGGAGAGGAAGGCAAACTCAGCAGTCCTTATAATGCTGCAGATAATACAACAGTTTACGTACGTGCAGAGAACGCTACTGATTCTGATTGTTATGTCACAGATTCCTTTGTGTTGACTGTTTTCGACAATCCCGACATCACAGCCACTTATCCAAACACTTGTGTAGGAGAAACAATTGATCTAAACCAAATTGCAGAAACAGAAACTGATTTCGGAATCTACAATCCCGACGGTGCAACATTAACCTTCTACTCCGATTGGGATTATGAATCCTCCACAGGAGTAGAGTTGACAGAAGGTAGTGTTGTTTATCCAGTGGTTGGAGACAACACCTACTACATCAAAGCTGTTTCCACTTTTGGTGAGGGTGAGGATGAAATTGCCTGCTCAAGTATTACAGAAGTAACTGTGGTAGGTATTAATTGCCTGGTTTGTGAAACTACTTTTGCTAAAGCACCTGAGGCTACAGATCCCGGGCCAAATAGTCCTTATGTGCCATATGAAAATTTGAGTCCGGAATGCTTCATAGATAGCGGACTCGATAGTGAAAGATGGGGCTGGACGAATAAATTTGATGTTAGCCGCGTAGATTCGGGTACTTACTATCTCAATCTATATGAGGCAGCCGGACAATGTGATACTCATAAAGGAAATTACGTTGGCCAGGTAAGAATTGAATATGATGGATCAGAAATCGATGTGTATTATGAAATTGAAGAAACACATGTTTTAAAATCTGCCCATTTATATGTTGGAGAATGTCAATATCCCACAAATAAAAAAGGTGACATAACTGTGGCACCGGGGCAGTATCCATGGACTTCCGGTGCATTAGACAACAGTACAGGTTATAGTGTTCACGATATTGGAGTGGGAGATGTTTTTTATGTAATTGCCCATGCCGATGTTTGTTCTAGCAGCAACGGAAATCTCGATTACATTGCAGAATTGAGAAGCCAGAGTACTTTGCAAACATATCAGGTAAAGGGTAAAAACTCGACTCTTCAGGCGGTACAGTGTAAGACAAGTAATGATCGCGGTAAAAATAAAACTGCATCTGCTGAGTCAATCACCGTACAATCTTCAGAAATAATTGAAGAACCAGCTGTGGAAACAGATGTAGCTCTTTATCCGGTTCCTTTCAAAGAGGTAATCAATATTGACTACCTGTTTGACTATACTTCAGATGTTAAAATTGAAGTGTTTGACTTAAGAGGTAATCACTTGAGAAGTTATACCGATTTCCAGGTGACAAGAGGTTCGACAACTACATTTAATATTGATTTTGCTTTGAAAGCAAACCAGATGTACGTAGTGCAGGTAATTACTGAACGTGAGAAATTTGTAAAACAAATAGTCTCCTCTAAAAAGTAGATTTTGATTAGTAATTATTAACCAAAAAGGAAAAGCAGCCGGAAACGGCTGCTTTTTCTATTCTTCTAAACGCTGCAAAATATACAATATCTGTGCATCCGTGGCAAAAATCTAGTCCCTCAAAATACTTCTTGAAATAACAATCTTCTGGATCTCTGAAGTTCCTTCGTAGATCTGGGTGATCTTGGCGTCACGCATCAATCGCTCTACGTGGTATTCTTTTACATATCCGTTTCCGCCGTGAACCTGGACTGCCTCTACAGTCACATCCATTGCCGTTTTGGAAGCGAAGAGTTTAGCCATGGCTCCGCTCAAGTCATAGTTCTCGCCATTATCTTTATCACAGGCAGCCTTCATCACCAGGTGACGTGCTGCTTCTATAGAAGTATGCATGTCCGCCAGTTTAAAAGCAATGGCCTGGTGGTTCATGATCTCCGTACCAAAAGCTTTACGCACTTTCGAATATTCTTTTGCCAGTTCATAAGCTCCGGCAGCAATTCCCAATGCCTGGGCAGCGATGCCGATTCGTCCTCCCGAAAGGGTCTTCATAGCAAATTTAAATCCGAAGCCGTCTTCTCCTATTCTGTTCTCTTTTGGAACTTTTACATCATTGAAGTTAAGAGAGTGTGTATCGCTTCCTCGAATCCCGAGTTTCTGCTCTTTTGGCCCAATCTCGAAACCTTCCATTCCCTTCTCTACGATAAAGGCGTTAATTCCTTTATGTTTTTTCTCTTTATCTGTCTGCGCGATCACAATATAAAAGTCGGCAATACTACCGTTGGTGATCCAGTTCTTGGTGCCGTTAAGCAGGTAGTGATCATCTTTCTCGATGGCTGTAGTTCTTTGGGAAGTCGCATCACTTCCGGCTTCAGGCTCAGAAAGGCAAAAGGCACCTATAGATTCCCCTGTAGCCAGTTTAATAAGATATTTTTGTTTTTGCTCCTCGTTACCGAATTTTTCAAGCCCCCAGCAAACCAGAGAGTTGTTTACCGACATTACCACAGAGGCCGAAGCGTCAATTTTGGAAATCTCTTCCATTGCCAGCACGTAAGCCACAGTATCCATACCGCCGCCGCCGTATTCCGGAGAGACCATCATGCCCAAAAAGCCAAGTTCTCCCATCTTCTTTATTTGCTCCTTAGGAAACTCCTGTTTTTCGTCCCTCTCAATAACTCCCGGCAGTAGTTCATTTTTGGCAAAATCGCGTGCCGCATCGCGGATCATGATATGTTCTTCGGTCAAATTAAAATCCATTCGGTAATTTTTTAGAAATGTTGAATTTTGGTTGGCAAAGATACCGTTTTACAGGCATTTATTCAATGGAGAGTGCTATTTTTACAGCCGTGGAGCAAAATAACTATAACGTTGTAGGAGTGATGTCGGGTACATCGCTGGATGGCATCGACCTGGCGCATGTGAACTTTACTTTTTCTGAAGGATGGAACTATAAAATTCTGACTGCGGAAACGGTTCCTTATCCCGAAAGCTGGCAAAAGATCCTTGCTGAAGCTGTTTCATATGATGATGGACGCCTGAAGCAGCTCGATAAAGATTACACCCGTTTTCTAGCTGAAGTAATTTCTGAATTTCTCTCCAAAAATAGCATTTTTGACACCCATGCCATTTGCAGTCATGGCCACACCATAAAGCACGAGCCGGAAAAAGGCTACACCCTTCAGATCGGCAACCTTCCCGAGCTGGCGAAGCTCCTTAATCGAAAGGTGATCTGTAATTTTAGAGTGCAGGACGTGGAGTTGGGGGGACAGGGAGCGCCTCTGGTACCAATCGGGGATGAGCTCCTGTTTCCGGAATATGACTACTGTCTTAACCTCGGCGGCTTTGCCAATATTTCCACCAACCCAAAGGGGGAGCGGCTCGCCTACGATATTTGCGCGGTAAATACCGTTCTTAATTCTCTCGCTCAAAAACTGGGAAAGCCTTATGACAAAAACGGAAAGCTCGCAGCTTCCGGAGAACTGAATAAAGAGCTGCTGGAAGAGCTTCAGAAAATCCCATTTTACGGACTCCGTCCTCCGAAGTCCTTAGGCATTGAATGGGTAAACAAGTATATTTTTCCCCTTTTTGAGAGGTATGATGCTGTTCCTTCTTTGCTACGGACGTACACTGAACATGCTGCCGAAGTAATCGCCAACGAATTCAGGAATTCTTCCGGAGAAAAGGTTTTGGTGACAGGTGGAGGAGCTTTCAATCGCTTTCTCATTGAAGAAATTAGAAGAAGAACACAGACCGCGGTGGTGATCCCTTCGGCTGAAGTAGTAAATTATAAGGAGGCTTTAATATTTGCATTTTTGGGAGTACTAAAAATGAGAGGGGAGAACAATGTTTTGAGCTCGGTGACCGGGGCTTCAAAAGATCATTCTTCAGGAGTAATATTTCAGCCTTAAGTATGATGGAAATCAAGAAACCTAGAAAATTAGTTTTTTATATTTGTCTCAATTTTTAATGGAATTATGAAAGAATTATTGAATTTATATCAGAATAAAGCACCCGAAATTGTTTTTAATTGGAAAGATCCTGAAACCGAAGCTGAAGGCTGGGTGGTGATCAACTCTCTGCGGGGCGGTGCTGCAGGTGGTGGAACGCGTATGAGACCGGGTCTCGATATGAACGAGGTGCTTTCCCTCGCAAAAACGATGGAGGTGAAATTCACCGTTTCAGGACCTGCGATTGGTGGGGCAAAATCGGGTATAAATTTCGATCCTAATGACCCCCGAAAAAAGGGGGTTCTGGAACGTTGGTATAAAGCGGTTTCTCCGCTTCTTAAAAGCTATTATGGTACCGGTGGAGATCTCAATGTTGACGAGATCCACGAGGTGATTCCAATTACAGAAGATTCCGGAGTGTGGCATCCGCAGGAAGGAGTGTTTAACGGACACTTCAAACCAACCGAAGCCGATAAGATCAACCGCATCGGTCAGCTAAGACAGGGGGTGATCAAGGTACTCGAAAATAGTAGATTCTCTCCCGACGTTTCCCGTAAATACACAGTGGCCGACATGATCACCGGGTATGGAGTGGCTGAAGCTGTAAGACATTACTATGACATCTACGGAGGAAATGTGCAGGGTAAAAAAGCCATAGTTCAGGGCTTTGGAAATGTCGGTTCTGCTGCAGCCTATTACCTGGCGCAGATGGGAGCAAAGGTAGTTGGGATCATTGACCGGGTGGGAGGTGTGATCAACGAAGAAGGATTCACTTTTGAGGAGATCCGCGATATGTTCCTGAACAAGGAAGGAAATACCTTGAAGGCCGATAACCTTATTCCGTTTGAAGAGATCAATGACCGCATCTGGTCCCTGAACGCAGAGGTGTTTGCACCATGTGCAGCGTCTCGTTTGATCACCAGAGAACAGGTCGATGAAATGGTAGCTGCGGGGCTGAAAGTGATCTCGAGTGGTGCCAATGTTCCGTTCGCAGATAAGGAAATTTTCTTTGGTCCAATTATGGAATATTCAGATGAAAAGATTAGCGTGATCCCAGATTTTATTGCCAACTGCGGTATGGCAAGAGTGTTCGCTTATTTTATGGAGCGCAGGGTGCAAATGACAGATGAGGCCATCTTCAACGATACCTCGATCACCATTCGTAATGCTATTCAAAATACCTATAATAACAACAGCAGCAAAACGAATATTAGTAAAACGGCTTTTGAGGTGGCGCTGAAAAAGTTGGTCTAATTCTGAAAACTAATAAAGAATTTAAAGGGTGCTTTTATAGCGCCCTTTTTCATGAAATCCATTGTGAATTACTTTTTCATTTATTCTGAAGGAGGAGTTGCAAGAAATCAAAGGCTGTTTATCTTTACAATTAATTTTACATTCTCACGTTACATAAAAAACCCGATACACAAATGCTATACTTTTTTCAGGAAGATGGTCTTGCCCAGGCAGCACAAGAGGCAGAACCCGTAGTAGAGGAGAAAACCCTCTCTTTATTTGACTTGTTCCTTAGTGGAGGAGTAGGAGGGCAGGTAATAATTCTCATCCTTTTCATTCTTCTGTTTGCAGCGATTTACATCTACTTTGAAAGGTTATTTGCTATCAAAGCGGCTTCAGAAACAGATAGCAACTTCATGAACCAGATCAAAGATTCCGTTATGCATGGAAACATTGAGTCTGCGCGCATTCGTTGTGCCCAGGCAAATTCACCTGTGGCGAGACTTACTGCCAAAGGTCTTGATCGAATTGGGAGTCCGCTCGAGGACATCAATACAGCCATTGAGAACGCCGGCCGTCTGGAAGTCTATAAGCTTGAAAAGAACGTGAGTGTGCTGGCGACCATTGCCGGTGCCGCACCAATGATTGGTTTCCTTGGAACCGTAATAGGAATGGTGATCGCCTTTCATGAACTGGCTACCAGTAGCGGGCAGGCCGAAATGGGAGCCCTGGCCGAAGGTATTTATACTGCCATGACCACGACCGTTGCCGGGCTCATTGTTGGTATCATCGCTTATATCGGTTATAACCACCTGGTGGTAAAGACAGATAAAGTAGTGCATCAAATGGAAGCTACTGCCGTAGATTTCCTTGACCTTCTAAACGAACCGGTATAATATGAACTTAAGAGGAAGAAATAAGATCAGTCCGGAATTCAGTATGAGTTCCATGACCGATATTGTATTCCTGTTGTTGATCTTTTTTATGCTCACTTCCCCGGCTATTACTCCGGAAGCGCTTGATCTTATCCTGCCAAAGGCAAAAGGTAAGACCACAACCAAACAAAATGTGGCGGTGAGTATCACAAAAGACCTGCAGGTTTATATTGATAAAGAGCGAGTGAGCAACAGTTCTTTGGAAGCCAGATTACAAGAGGTGCTGACAGGAGTTGAAGATCCAACAATTATTCTTCGTGCAGAAGAAGGGGTGCCAATTGAAAATGCAGTTAGTGTAATGGATATTGCCAATCGAAACCGTTACAAGATCGTACTTGCAGTAAAACCTGAATAAATCTTTGCTGCTTTTCCACTTTTTGAGACATTGTGGAACTATGTTTGCTACATAAAATTTAGAAAAAGAAGTAAGTGAAATACCTGGAGACAGAACACGAAAGAAAATCTATGGCAATTACGGTGGTACTCCACGTGTTGCTAATTCTGCTATTGCTGTTCTTTGGATTCACTTATCTCGATCCTCCACCGGAAAGTGGTATTGCTATAAACTTCGGAACTTCCGATGTCGGCTCGGGCATTGAGCAGCCTGTAGAAAAGATTCAGACCTCATCTCAACGAACTACTCCTCCCCCGGTTACTCCTGTAGAAACGAATATCAGGGAAGAGGTGGTCACTCAGGATGTGGTGGAAGCCCCTGTTGTGGAGAAAAAGAAAGAGGAAAAGGTGGTTCAGAAAGTTGAAGAGCCGG
Organism: Salinimicrobium aquimaris; assembly: GCF_035607535.1. NCBI lineage: Bacteria > Pseudomonadati > Bacteroidota > Flavobacteriia > Flavobacteriales > Flavobacteriaceae > Salinimicrobium > Salinimicrobium aquimaris. The sequence continues at coordinate 37,511 of NZ_JAYDZX010000007.1, read as the reverse complement.
TTAAGAAGAAGGAGGAGCCGGTGAAAAAGCCAGACCCCAAACCTTCAAAATCCACCACAGATGCATTGAGCAGCATTTTAAACGGACCTGTAAGCGACGGACAAGCGCGTGGAGGGGAAGGAAATGATGAAGCTGCCGGGGATAAAGGAAGTCCCGATGGTGATCCAAATGCCAAATCTTACTACGGTACCGGAATGGGCTTGGATGGCGATGGGAATTACCGCCTTGGCGGACGTAAAGCTCTGAATAAAGAAAAATTTGTTCAGGATTGTAATGAGTCGGGAATTGTAGTGGTCCAGATCGAAGTAAACCGTAACGGCACGGTTACCCGTGCTATTCCCGGAGTTAAGGGCACTACCAATAATGCGACTTGTCTAACAGATCCTGCAAAAAGGGCCGCACTGGCTACCCGTTTTAACAGCGATCCCGATGCTCCCGTAAAGCAGGTGGGAACCATTATCTACAACTTTAAACTTACCGAATAACTTGATGACCTATACAGAAACTGTTGAATGGATGTTTCAGCAGTTGCCTATGTATCAACAGGTGGGAAGCAAAGCCTATAAGGTGGACCTTTCCAATATCAAAAAATTGATCAGCCGGCTTCAGGATCCGCACCAAAATTTTAAGACTATTCATGTCGCCGGCACAAACGGGAAAGGTTCTGTGTCGCATATGCTGGCTTCCATTTTACAGGAGGCGGGTTATAAAGTTGGATTATACACTTCCCCACATTTGAAGGATTTTCGGGAGCGTATCAAAATCAATGGGAAAATGATCGCAGAGGCTGCTGTGATAGATTTTATAGAGACTAATAAAGTCTTTTTTGAGCAGGAGAGTCTTTCTTTCTTTGAAATGACGGTAGGAATGGCTTTTGAATATTTTTCCGAAGAAAAAGTGGATATAGCTGTAATTGAGGTCGGGCTTGGTGGAAGATTGGATTCTACCAACATCATCTCTCCCGAAGTTTCTGTCATTACAAATATAGGGTTTGATCACGTCGCCATCCTCGGAAATACTTTACCGCAAATAGCTGCTGAAAAAGGCGGAATTATAAAGCCAAATACTCCTGTTGTGATTGGCGAATACCAGGAGGAAACTTTTCCAGTATTTAAAAAATTGGCTGAAGCCAACCAGGCACCATTTCATTTAGCTGAAGAATACAGGGGCAGGTTGTACAATTCAGATCTTAAAGGACACTATCAGCAAAAGAATGTTCGAACTGTTTCTATGGCTCTGGAAGTGCTGAAGCAAAAGGGTTGGCAAATCTCCAAGGAAGCGATAGAAAAGGGCTTCAAAAATGTCATTTTTAACACGGGATTGCGAGGCAGGTGGGAAGTGTTGCAGGAAAGCCCCAGGGTGATATGCGACACTGCACACAATAAAGAAGGACTGGTCTATGCCATGAAACAACTGGAGGAGGAAGAAGCGGAAGAATTGCACATAGTGGTCGGCGTAGTCAACGACAAAGATCTTAATGCCGTGCTCCCGCTTTTCCCGAAAAGAGCAAAATATTATTTTTCCAGACCCAATGTTCCCCGGGGGCTTGATGCTGTCGAACTGCAAAAGAAGGCAATTGAAAATGGTCTTTTTGGGGAGGTATACAATTCAGTCCCTGAAGCTTATGAAGCTGCGTTATTGCAGGCTTCGACTAAGGATGTGATCTATGTGGGTGGCAGTACTTTTACGGTTGCAGAAATAATTTGATTTTTTTGAAATTATTCTTTGCAGAATTGAAATTGTGGTCTATATTTGCATCCGCATTCAGAAAGAGATATAGTCGCAAAGGATGCGGAAGTTCATAAACATTTTAGGGCAATTAGCTCAGTTGGTTCAGAGCACCTCGTTTACACCGAGGGGGTCGGGGGTTCGAATCCCTCATTGCCCACAAAATCAAAGGCTTCCTCTTGGAGGCCTTTTTTGATTAAAGGGTGATTAGCTCAGCTGGTTCAGAGCACTACCTCGACAAGGTAGGGGTCACTGGTTCGAACCCAGTATCACCCACAAGTGGGAATTTATAATTACCAATAAACAAATTCCAAAAGAAATCTATAAACCTCACAGGTTTTCAAAACCTGTGAGGTTTTTTTTGCTTCAATTTTGAATCTTGAACCTTGAATCCGGAATTATAAAAGTTCCATCACCCTTTCCAGCGCCATTCCGCGGGAACCTTTGATAAGAATTGTGCCGGCATTGAATTCAGAAGGCTGAAACCAACTTCTGAAATCCTCAAAACTTTTGAATTTTTTCATCCTCTCAAAGGAAATATTGGTTTGAAAGAAGTTAGTGCCAATGGCATAGATCTTATCTACATTTGACTTTTTATACTGTTCCAGTAAGTGCTCATGTTCTTCTGCAGCACTGGATCCCAATTCGAACATATCCCCTAAAATCGCAATTTTTGGTGCTCCTTCCATGCTTTTGAGGTTTTCTAAAGCTGCAGCCATACTGGAGGGATTCGCGTTGTAGGCATCCAGGATGATCCTTCTGTTATCCTTCAATATGATTTGTGACCTGTTGTTCTTCGGGGAATACTCCTTAAGAGCGGCAATGATATCGTCGGCAGGGACTTTAAAGTATTTTCCTACCGCATAGGCAGCGGCCATGTTTGTGCCATTGTAATCCCCGGTTAATTGTCCACAGATCTTATTTCCTTCAACCTCAAGTCCGGCATAGGAGTCTTCCCTGTAATAATGAAGCTGCAGGTCTGCCCTGGGAGATGAGCCGAAGCTGAAGGTTTGCCCGTAATCTTGTTCCTGGGCCTGGAGTGGATCATCGGTATTTAAAAAGAGCATTTTTTGATGCCTTTTCAGGTGATCATAAAGCTCCTTTTTACCTTTTATAACACCTTCTACACCTCCAAAGCCTTCCAGGTGAGCCTTGCCAAAATTGGTGATATATCCGTAATCTGGTGAAGCGATATTGCAGAGGAATGCTATCTCTTTTTGATGATTGGCTCCCATTTCTACAATTCCAAATTCAGTCTCCTTGTTCATGGAAAGTAGGGTAAGCGGAACGCCAATATGGTTATTAAGATTTCCTACCGTAGCCACTGTCCTCAACTTCTTTGACAAAACGGCATTGAACAGCTCCTTGGTAGTAGTTTTCCCATTACTGCCGGTGAGGGCAAGGATTGGTGTCTTTAAATATTCCCTGTGATGTGCAGCCAACTGCTGTAGGGCTTTGAGCACATTCTCCACCCGAATAAACTTATCATTCTCTTCGGAAAGATCTTCATCAATGACCGCATAGGCCGCTCCCTTCTCAATTGCTTCCGCGGCAAATTCATTGGCATTAAAATTATCACCCTTTAAGGCAAAGAACATACTGCCGGGTAGGATCTTCCTGGTGTCGGTACTAACGCCGGAAGTTTCCAGGAATAACTGGTGGAGCTGTAGTATTTTCATAAAAATAAAGCTATAAAAAAAGCCCTAATGTAATTAGGGCTTCTTCTTAATATTTAGAGAAAATTAATTCTTTGCTGTTTTGTTTTTATTCAAAGATTTTGATCCCACTCTGGACATTGCATTTCTAAATCCGATGTAATCGGTCGCCATATCCTGAGGGAAGAATCTCCTTTGTGCAGGATCCAACCAGTAAGCGCGATCTCTCCATGAACCACCTTTGTATACTCTTACGTTGTCATCAACTAAAGTGGTACGTCCTGTCGATTTATCGTATTCGAGGCTTTGGCCTCCAAGGCTGTCTACAGTTGCTGTGTGTACAGGGGAATTGTACATTCTCTTGCTTGGATCTGCTTCATTTTCATCACCAAAGGTGTCATAGTAACGGGTTGATGTTCTGTCACCGTCTCTAAAGTTCCTTTGATCACTTTCATTGAAGTTCGTTCTAAGATAAGTGTCTTCAGGTGTAATTGGAACGGTTTTTATCTCCCCCGGAAGGTTTCTTGCTACAATTCTTCCGTTACTCAAGGTGTCATATTCGATCTCGTCTACTCCAAGGACCTTCACGGTTCCATCTTCAGTGATCGCATGTTTGGTATAAACATTACCTCTATAGTAGTTGAAGTCGTTAAATTCGTCATCCACAATTGGGCGGTAGACATCGGCAACCCACTCAGCTACGTTTCCGGCCATGTCGTAAAGACCAAAATCGTTAGGCTCGTATGATTTCACTTCGGCAGTAATATCGGCGCCGTCGTCGCTCCATCCTGCGATTCCGCCATAATCCCCGTCACCTTGCTTAAAGTTGGCCATTTGGTCACCTCTTCTTCTGGCATCACCACTACGGGTGTACTGGCTATCCCATGGATATTTTTTTCTTCCGCGGTAAACGTTATAATTTCTTATCCCTACTAGTGCAAGAGCTGCATATTCCCATTCTGCTTCAGTAGGAAGACGGTATTCAGGTAGCAGTACTCCGTGCTTGCGCTGTACGTATAGGTTTTTAGCATCTGTTCCGTCATCAGCATTTCCTGCAACTTCAAAACGATCAGCATTTTTGCCGCCTCTCAAAAGCTCTTCATCACCTCCATATACCTGACTTGGTGCATTAAGATAGGTTTCGGTGCTAAAACCCTGCCCGGGTTCAGCAGCAAAACGTGCCCCTTCAGCAGTGAATCCTTCTTTTTCGAGACGAAGCTCATTCACCCTGTCTGTTCTCCACTTACTAAATTCAACTGCCTGGATCCAGCTTACGCCAACTACCGGGTAGTTTGCATAGGCGGGGTGGCGCAGGTAGTTGTTGGTCATGGTTTCATTATAACCCAACCTGTTTCTCCATACAAGGGTATCTGGTAAAGCTCCCTGATAAATGTTTCTATATCTTTCTTCACTTGGAGGATATACCCGTTTAAGGTAATCCAGGTATTCCAGGTACATTAAATTAGTAACTTCGGTCTCGTCCATGTAAAAAGACTGAACGTGTTGCTGGGTGGGAGTGTTGTTCCAATCGTGCATCACATCATCCTGTACACGGCCCATTGTAAAGGTACCTCCTTCTACGAAAACCAATCCCGGTCCTGCCTCCTGCTCATCGTAATCGGCATTATAATTAAAACCACCTTCCTTGGAATTGATATCCCAGCCGGTGGCGCGGGAGTTATTTTTGTAATCCCTTGAGTTGTTACAGCTAAAAAGGCCGGCGCTCAGAACGACGGCAAAAAGAGCTTTTACAGCAACCTTATTTCTCATATTCACAATATCTTTTATAGCAATTATGGCTTTGCAATATAGTAATTAACGCAAAACTACCAAGATTATTTCAACTGAAACGAAATCTTGTAGTCTCCTGTAAATCTTTATGATAACGGCGCCCGGAAGGAATTATTTTATAGCTGATAATTTAGCTGTGTTAAAACCTTCCAGAGCTTCACCGGGCAAAAGTAGTGGTTTTTTAGTAACATATTTGATTTATTTGAACCGGCTAATTCTCCTGTTCTGGACACTAACGGGATGTAAAAAACTTAAAAGTATTATAAAATTTACTAGAATTGTAGGAAAGATAATTTTAATAGATAAGCTTCTGTTAAATTGAACGTTATGTTAAGATAAAAAGGAGAAATTCAGGGATTGTACTACAATTTAATGCATTTCGGGTATATTTGTTAATTATTTATTGTGACCTATGAGAAATTTATCATTTTTCACCTTTGCGGTGATTTTGCTGTTCAGTGGAAAATCTTTTGCTCAGGATCGAGTAATTACTACAGCTGCTTCTACTTTAATGATCGCCGCCGACGCACGTGCTGCCGGTTTGGGAGATCAAGGGGTCGCAACTTCTGCCGATGCATATTCACAACAGTGGAATCCAGCTAAATATGTTTTTGTGGAGAGTCAGCAAGGATTTGGTGTGAACTATACCCCCTATTTAAGTGAACTGGTCAATGACATTTTTCTTGGCAACCTTACTTATTATAACCGCATAAGTGAACGAAGTGCTTTTGGTGCCAGTTTAAAATATTTCAGTATGGGAAACATAGAGGCCAGAGATTTTCCCGATGAATTAGAGCGAATTCTCAGTCCAAATGAATTCACCCTCGATCTTTCTTATGCTCTTAAATTGAGTGACCATTTTTCTATGGCTGTGGCTGGAAGATTTTTACGATCTGATTTAAAAATTCAAGACTTGGATCCAGATGCCTCTGCCGCAAGCACCTTTGGTGTTGATGTGGCAGCCTTCTACCAGAGTGAAAGAATTAATTACACCAGTTTTGACGGTCGCTGGAGAGCGGGACTAAATATTTCTAACATAGGCCCAAAAATTAAATACGATGCAGGAGGGCAGGAGAATTTCATTCCGACTAATCTAAAATTAGGTACTGGTTTTGATTTTATTCTTGACAACATGAATACAATAGGAGCTTATTTAGAGTTTAATAAACTTCTTGTGCCTACTATGCAGGATTTTAACAATAACGGTCAATACGGTGACAAAGAAGATATTCAAGAATATAACTCGATTGGCGCCATTGAAGGTATCTTCACCTCTTTTGGTGATGCGCCTGATGGTTTTAGTGAAGAGCTGAAGGAAGTGACCTATGCTCTTGGAGCCGAGTATGTCTATGATGAGGTGTTTTCTTTAAGAACCGGGTATTTCCACGAGAGTCCTGAAAAAGGATCACGTGATTTTATCTCTTTTGGAGCCGGATTCCGCCATACAGTTGTAGATATTGATCTGTCTTACCTTTTCTCGACTTCCGATGTTATTAGTCCGCTTGAAGGAACTCTCCGCTTTGGCCTTACCTTTAACTTTGGGAGACAATACTATCAGTACTAATAGGATCGATAAATTTCATTGATTATTAATTAACTTTGCAGCTCAAAACGAGATGTTACTGACTCCCGAACTTTTTAGTTTCGGGAGCTTTTATCTAGAGAAATATCAAACATGAAGAAAATAACTATAAGTGCAGATCTTGAGGTGTATAATGATGAAACTGAATTACCTCAGGATGTACAGGGTTTGATGACCCAGGCAGTAGAAGCCCGGGAAAAATCTTATTCTCCATATTCCCAATTCAGGGTTGGTGCGGCTATTCTCCTTGAAAATGGGGAAGTGGTAACCGGAAGCAATCAGGAAAACGCTTCTTATCCCGCCGGTCTTTGTGCAGAAAGGACAGCAATTTTCTATGCGGGTGCCAAATATCCTGAAAGCAAGATCCTGAAAATGGCTTTGACAGCGAGGTCTGAAAATCACAAAGTGGAAGTGCCTACTCCTCCCTGCGGTTCATGCCGACAGGCAATTGCTGAATATGAAGTAAAACAGGATCAGCCAATTGGAGTTTTTTTTATGGGTGAAAAAGGTAAGGTGGTCAAGGCGAATTCTATTTCAGATCTATTGCCTCTTATCTTTGACAATAGCTATCTATAACGTTTTCGCGCTTTTTCAAAGAGAAACTGTTTTTTGTTCATTTTGAAAATACTATTTTTGTGTTTCGCTTGGCGCAAGCATCGCTTAGCCTTAAAAATAAGTAGTTAAATGAAGAAAATTACAAAAGCCACTTACCTTAAGTGGTACGAGGACATGCTGTTTTGGCGGAAGTTTGAGGATAAACTTGCCCAGGTTTACATTCAGCAGAAAGTGCGAGGTTTTTTACACCTGTATAACGGTCAGGAAGCTATTCTTGCCGGTGCTTTGCATGTGATGGACCTTTCAAAGGATAAAATGATCACAGCCTATAGAAATCACGTCCAGCCAATTGGTATGGGTGTTGACCCAAGAAAAGTTATGGCTGAATTGTACGGAAAGAAAACCGGAACTTCTCAGGGAATGGGTGGTTCTATGCACATCTTTTCTAAGGAACACAGATTCTATGGTGGTCACGGGATCGTAGGAGGGCAAATTCCTCTTGGTGCCGGTCTTGCCTTTGCAGATAAGTACTTTAAGAGAGATGCCGTGACGCTAACCTTCCTTGGGGATGGTGCAGCAAGACAGGGATCTCTCCATGAGACCTTTACCATGGCTGTAAAATGGAATCTACCTGTGGTCTTCTGTGTTGAGAATAACGGGTATGCTATGGGAACATCTGTGGCCCGTACTTCAAAAAGTACCGAGATCTGGAAGCTTGGTCTTGGATATGATATGCCATGTGGTCCAGTAGATGCAATGAACCCCGAAAAGGTTGCCGAAGCTCTTGACGAAGCGATCAAAAGAGCGCGTAAAGGGGAAGGACCAACTTTTCTTGAGTTGAAGACATACCGCTACCGCGGTCACTCCATGAGTGATGCCCAGCAGTATCGTACAAAAGAAGAGGTGGCCGAATATCAAAAGATCGATCCTATTACCCAGGTAAAAGATATCATCAAAGAGAAAAAATACGCTACAGATAAAGAGATCAAGGAGATCGATAAGAGAGTTAAAGATCTTGTTAGTGAATGTGAGAAATTCGCTGAAGAATCTGATTTCCCTGAGATCCAGACCATGTACGATGTAGTGTATGAGCAAGAGGATTATCCGTTTTTACCCCATAAATTATAATAGGTTATGGCAGAAGTAATTAAAATGCCACGTCTTAGCGACACCATGGAAGAAGGTGTTGTCGCAAAGTGGCTTAAGCAAAAAGGCGACAAAATAGAAGAAGGAGATATCCTGGCCGAGATCGAGACAGATAAGGCAACGATGGAGTTTGAGTCTTTCTATGAAGGAACTTTATTGCATATTGGAATAGAAGAAGGCGAAACTGCACCGGTTGATGCCCTCCTGGCTATTGTAGGAGAAGAAGGGGAAGATATTTCCTCACTTTTGGATGGTGCCGGTGATGCCAGCGCTAGTTCAGAAAAAGAGGAGTCTTCAGAATCTGAGGAACCTTCTGAAAAAGAAGCTTCTTCTGAAGGAGCTGATATTCCTGAAGACGTAGAAGTGGTGAGAATGCCGCGTCTAAGCGACACGATGGAAGAAGGAACTGTTGCTTCCTGGATCAAGAAAGAAGGCGATGAGGTAGAGGAAGGTGATATTCTTGCTGAAATCGAAACCGACAAGGCTACCATGGAATTTGAATCTTTTTATTCGGGTACTTTGTTGCATATTGGGATTCAGGAAGGAGAGACTGCACCTGTAGATGCAGTTCTTGCTATCATTGGACCAAAAGGAACCGATGTTTCTTCAATAATTAAAGGAGGCGGAGCTTCGAAGCCTGCTGCTTCCCAAAAAGGAGAAGAGAAGAAAGAAGAAAAAGCCGAAGAGTCTTCAAAGACTTCAGAAGCTGCATCAACTTCATCTTCAGACGGAGGAAGGATCTTTGCTTCCCCGCTTGCAAAGAAGATGGCAGATGATCTTGGAATCGATCTTAACGATGTTAAAGGTTCCGGAGAAAATAATCGTATTGTCAAAAAAGACATTGAGAACTACAAACCTTCAGCAAAAGCTGAGGAAGCTAAACCCGCTGCAGCCCAACCTCAACAACAGGCACAGCCTTCGCCGGTACAGGTGTACACTCCTGTGGGGGAAGAGAGTTTTGAGGAGATCAAGAACTCTCAAATGCGCAAGACTATTGCGAAGAGACTTGGAGAATCAAAATACAGTGCGCCTCATTACTACCTTACGGTAGAAGTCGATATGGCCAACGCCATGGCGAACCGTAAGCAGATCAATGAGCTTCCCGACGTAAAGGTTTCCTTCAATGATCTGGTGATCAAAGCTTCGGCAATGGCCTTGAGAAAGCATCCAAAGGTGAATTCTCAATGGACAGGAGATACCACTAAGATTGCCAGGCACATTCACATGGGTGTTGCTGTAGCTGTGGAAGAAGGACTTGTGGTGCCTGTACTAAGGTTCGCGGATCAAATGTCGCTGACCCAAATTGGAGGAAGTGTGAAAGAACTTGCCGGTAAAGCCCGTAACAAGAAACTTCAACCACAGGAAATGGAAGGCAGTACCTTTACTGTCTCCAACCTGGGAATGTTTGGAATTACTGAGTTTACCAGTATTATTAATCAGCCAAACTCTGCCATACTTTCTGTTGGGGCTATAGTTGAAAAACCGGTAGTGAGAAATGGGCAGATCGTTGTTGGAAATACCATGAAGCTTACCCTTGCATGTGATCACAGAACAGTCGACGGAGCAACAGGTGCACAGTTCCTGGAAACCCTTAAGACCTATATCGAAAACCCGGTAACGATGCTCGCATAAAGGCATCTTGACTTATATCATTAGAATCCCGCTTTTAGCGGGATTTTTTTATCTTTAGCCACATGAGAAAATTTTCCATTACAGGTGTTGCCGCCCTCAGTCTTTTGCTGTTAATGAGTTGCGGGCAATCAAGAGAAGCGGCTGTAGAAGTAGCTGCAGCGCCCACAAATGAGGAGACCGTTGAAAAGGCCATTTTAGGGGAGGAAGTTGCAGCGACTTTAAAATATCTTTCTTCAGATGAACTTCAGGGCAGAGCTACCGGAACAGACGGAATTGAGCTGGCTGCGCAGTACATTGAACAGTATTTTCAAACACATGAGCTAAAACCTTTTTTTGAGACCTATAGAGATTCTTTTGATGTAAAAGGTGTAACAGGCTACAACCTCATCGGATTGGTTGAGGGGACAGACCCGAAACTAAAAGATCAATACATTATAGTGGGTGCTCATTACGATCATGTCGGCAGGGCAAAAGCAGTCGAAGGTGATAGTCTTGCCAACGGCGCAAATGACAATGCGTCGGGGACCACAGCTGTTTTGGAATTGGCAAAGTTCTTTGCTGATAACCCTCCCAGGAGGAGTATGCTTTTCACACTTTTTTCAGCAGAAGAAATGGGGCTTGTTGGCGCAAAGGAATTGGCAAAAAGACTAAAAGCTGAAAACCTTGATCTGTACACCATGTTCAATATTGAAATGATAGGTGTTCCCATGAAGGAACGTGATTTCAAGGCATATATAACCGGTTATGACATGTCTAATCTAGCTGAAAAGTTCAATGAATATTCGGGAGAGAAGATCCTGGGCTTCCTTCCTCAGGCTAAAGAATACAGCTTGTTCCAGAGAAGTGATAATTATCCTTTTTATCAGGAGTTCAAAGTGCCGGCACAAACGATCTCTACTTTCGATTTTAGCAATTATCCATATTATCACCACGTAGATGATGAGTTCGAAAGAATGGATCCCAAACACATGGAGAACCTGATCGAAGCTGTCATTCCGGGCTTAGCGGCTATGGCCAATACCTCACAAAAGGAAATAAAGCTAAAAGAAAGTCTATGAAAAAGATCGCGATCACAGGAACCAGCAGGGGAATAGGGCTTGAACTGGTGAAGATACTTGCCGGTGCAGGTCATCATGTCCTGGCCCTGTCAAGGAATGACCAGCCTGTAAGAGATCTGGGTTTAGAGAATGTGAAGACGCTTAGCTTTGATATTACCAATGAAGCTCACTTGGAAGAGGCATCTAACTTTATTCGTGAGAATTGGAAAGGGGTTGATATCCTCATTCATAATGCAGGAGCAATAATTAATAAACCCTTTGAAGAAATCACTTCTGAAGAATTTGAACAGATATATAAGATAAACGTCTTCGGGGTTGCAGCCCTTACCAGGAAATTGCTTCCATTCATGGACCGAAACGGACATGTAGTGACGGTAAGCAGTATGGGCGGAGTACAGGGAAATATGAAATTCCCTGGGCTTTCGGCTTATAGTTCCAGTAAAGGTGCAGTAATTACACTGGCCGAGCTATTAGCTGAAGAATATAAAGAAACAGGACCTGCCTTTAATGTACTGGCTTTAGGTGCGGTTCAAACAGAAATGCTGGAAGAAGCTTTTCCCGGATATAAAGCTCCCCTGCAGCCTAAGGAAATGGCCGATTATATAGCTGATTTTTCCCTTACCGGAAACAAATTTTATAATGGAAAGTTACTGCAGGTTTCCAGTAGCACCCCCTAAGATTTATGAAGCACATTCTTGAGAAATATATCCCTACTCATGCAGTTGAGCCTGTTTTTGGTTTGATCCAGGTCAACAATATTCACCTCAAGATCGTGAACGAGAGAAAGACCAGGCACGGAGATTATCGTCATTTGCCGGGAGGGGTTCATCAAATTACGGTCAATGCAAATCTCAATAAGTATCGTTTTTTGATCACTTTGGTTCACGAAATCGCTCATCTAATAGCTTTTGAAAAATTTGGAAGACAAATAAGACCTCATGGAGAGGAATGGAAGAAGACTTTTCAGCAATTAATGCTTCCTTTTATTAGGCCCGAAATTTTTCCAGGTCAATTACTTCCTTTCATAGCAAGGCATTTCAGGAATCCCAAAGCCAGCAGTGATACAGATGCTCATCTTTCTGTAGCGTTAAAGCAGTTTGATGAAGAGAACGATAAGAATTACATTTTTGAGATCCCGCATGGAGGCATCTTCAGAATTTATAACGGTAAGGTCTTTAAAAAGGGTGAGCGGCGAATTAAACGATACGAATGTGTGGAGGTCAAAACAGGAAGAATATATTTATTCCAACCCAATGCGGAGGTGGAATTATTAAAAGCAGCTAATTGATATGAACCGGAATAATTTTGCAGTTTTAATGGCAGGTGGCGTAGGATCAAGGTTCTGGCCGGTTAGCACTGCTGCAAAACCAAAACAATTCCGCGATCTTTTGGGTAGGGGGGAAACACTTATTCAAACTACTTTTAGAAGATTGACTGCACTTGTTCCCCCACAAAACATCTTTGTACTTACGAATCAAAGCTATGATAAGCTCGTAAGGGAGCAACTACCGCAACTGACTGAAGAACAAATTGTACTTGAGCCGGTTATGAGAAATACGGCCCCTGCTGTTCTACTTGCTGCGCTAAAGATCAGAAAAAAGAACAGGAACGGGGTCATGATCATGGCACCCAGTGATCATTGGATAGAAGATGAAAAAGCCTTTTCAAATGACGTTGAAGCCGCCTTTGAAGCTGCCCGAAATAAAGACAGGATAATTACTCTTGGTATCAAACCAACGTTCCCGAACACGGGTTACGGTTATATCAAGTTTGATGCACATACTGAAGAAAAGGTCAAGCCGGTAGAAACTTTTACAGAGAAACCTACTTATGCAGTAGCAAAAGAATTTTTTGACAACGGGAATTACCTCTGGAATTCGGGTATTTTCATTTGGAATGTGGATTTCATTGTTCGTTCGTTTCAGAAAAACCTGAAATTAATGTTTCAGCTGTTTTCTAAGGGAGAAGCCGGATACAATACTTCCGCAGAAAAGGAATTCATCAGGGAAAATTACCCGACAGCCGAAAACCTTTCCATTGATTATGGTATTCTTGAAAAAGAACAGGGAACGGTATATGTTATACCTGCTTCCTTTGACTGGAATGACCTTGGAACATGGGGTAGCCTGTACAATGAAAGTCCGAAGGATGAAGAGGAGAACGTAGCCTTGAATGCCCGTCTTTTTGCAGAAAATGCTACGGGTAACCTGGTGACTTCAGACAGGAATAGAGTTGTTGTTATAGAAGGGATCAAAGATCATGTTATTGTGGATGAGAACGAGATCCTTCTCATAGTTCCCAAGTCTAAGGAACAGGATATAAAAGGAATTCGGGAAAGAGTTCAGAAAAAATTTGGTGAAAATTTGGGTTAGTGAATGGAAAACAATTCAGGTAGTAGCGCCGCAATCCCTTCAGGAGAAGGAAACAAGGGCAAGACCGTTCTTAGAAGTATAAAAGAATTTCTCCGGGAACTTCTTGATATTCATGAAGACACAGATAGGGAGACAACCCTGGAAACCGTAAAGCGGGATATTTCCTTTAAAGGTCACAATGCGTGGATCCTGGTATTTTCAATTTTTGTAGCCTCTATTGGTCTTAACGTTAGTAGTACCGCAGTAGTAATTGGTGCCATGTTAATTTCTCCACTTATGGGTCCAATTGTGGGTATTGGTTTTTCGGTTGCTATTAACGACATAGACACTCTTAAGCGAAGTCTCGTCAATCTGGGGGTTATGGTAGTCTTAAGTGTCCTCACCGCCTATCTGTATTTTTTAATTTCTCCAATTAAAGAAGAAACTCCGGAACTTGTTGCCAGGACTTATCCTACCATTCTTGATGTGCTGGTTGCCATCTTTGGTGGAATGGCTTTAATTGTTGCCAAGACCAAAAGAGGAGCAATAGCAAGTGTAATTATGGGGGTAGCTATAGCTACGGCCCTTATGCCACCACTTTGTACCGTAGGATATGGATTGGCAACTGCCCAGTGGCAATATGCAGGTGGAGCATTGTACTTGTTCTCCATAAATTCTGTGTTTATAGCCCTTTCGACCTTCCTGGTAGCAAAGCTTCTGCGTTTTCCTCTCGTGAAATATGCCAATAGTAAACACCGTCGCAATACTGCGCGGTTAGCTTCCCTAATCGCGGTCCTGGTAATGATCCCCAGTATTGTGCTTTTTGTAAACCTTTTAAGGGAGCAGGTATTTGTGAGCAAAACAAAGGAATTTGTGAATCAGGTAATTGATTATCCCGGGGCAGAGGTTGTAAAGTTTGATCAAAATTACAAGACAAAGATCATTGAGATCTACCTTATAGGACGCACGGTTCCCAGAGAACAGATAGATCAATGGGTGCAGCAGATAAAAGAAGTTCCCAATTTTGAAGACGTGGTGCTGGAAGTGCATCAGGGCTCCGACCAAAGTTCGGAACTAGCGAGCCGACTTTCCACTGAAGTAAGAGCAGGTATATTGGAAGATCTCTATGTTCGGAATCAGCAACTGGTAGAAGACAAAGATGCAAGAATTCAGCTGTTGGAACAGGAGCTGCTGAAATACCGAAGTGCAGGAATTCCCTTTGCCACTGTTTCCAAAGAGGCCAAGATCAACTATTCTGGAATTGAGGAAATGAGCTACGCGAATAATATTGTAACCAATTTCTCAAAGATCGATACCATTCCGACTTTTAATGTAAGGTGGTCATCAGATTTGAGTGCAGCTGAAAAAAGAGCTGGTAGAAATAAACTGGAACAATGGCTGCAGGTGCGATTGGCACTTGATACGCTTACTGTAAGAACTTTGAATTAAAGACCTTGCTGTTGGGCCTCCCGCACTTTTCTGAAAAGATCGGATGAATAGACAAACTCTGTTACAGATTCATTATCGGTCTTGAAAATGACATTTTTGTCACCTTCCCATTCCAGCTTTCCGCCTTTGAGGAAGACGATCTTTTCTCCAATCTCAAGCACCGAATTCATATCGTGAGTATTGATGACTGTAGTTATATCATTCTCCCGGGTGATCTCGAGGATAAGATTGTCAATTACTGTTGCGGTTTGAGGATCGAGGCCGGAGTTTGGCTCATCACAGAACAAATACTTCGGCTGGTTAACTATTGCCCGGGCAATTGAAACCCTCTTCTGCATTCCACCACTTATTTCTACAGGAAATTTTTTATGCTGGGCTTCGGCTAAATTAACCCGGTCCAGAACTTCTCTCACCCTCTTTAGCATAGTAGACCTTCTTTGCCGGGTGAACATACGTAGGGGAAACATAACATTCTCTTCCACGGTCATGGAGTCAAAAAGTGCACCTCCCTGAAATACCATTCCCATTTGCTGCCTAAGTTCCCGTTGTTCTTCATCTGAAAAAGAAGAATAAGGGTCTCCATCGTAAAGGATCTTACCTGAGTCTGGCCTGAAAAGTCCGAGCAGACATTTCAGAAAAACCGTTTTCCCGGCTCCGGACTGGCCAATGATGAGATTGGTTTGCCCTTTCGGAAAGGTCGTTGTAATACCCTTCAGGATCTCCTCTCCTTCAAAACTCTTCTTAATATCCTGTACTTCTATCATTAGCTTAGGAGTAATTGGGTTACGATATAATTAGCAATGATTATGACCACACTTGTCCAGACAAAGGAAGTTGTACTGGCCTGTCCCACTTCAAGAGCTCCCCCTTTCATATAATAGCCATGATAAGATGGAATGGTTGCCAGGATCATTGCGAATAAAAAGGTCTTAATAAATGCATATACCAGGTGAAATCCTATAAAGTCTTCCTGTAAGCCGGTAATAAAATCTTCAGAAGCCACAAATCCGCCTAAAACTCCGGCTGTATAAGCTCCGAGAATCCCCAGGAACATGGAGATGGCGATCACAAATGGATAAGTAAGCATTGCAATGATCTTTGGGAAGACCAGGTAATTAAGAGAGTTAATACCCATTACTTCAAGCGCATCTATTTGTTGAGTCACCCTCATACTTCCTATACTGGAGGTAATGTACGATCCCACCTTACCTGCCATGATTATCGAAATGAATGTGGGTGCAAATTCCAGGATGACCGATTGCCGCGCTGCAAAAGCGATAAGCGTTCTTGGGATAAGAGGATTATTGAGGTTAAGAGCAGTTTGGATGGCTACAACCCCTCCAATAAAAAAGGATATAAAAGCTACAATTCCAAGGGATCCAATGATGAGATCGTCTATTTCTTTGAAGATCAAGTTGGTTAGAACAGACCTTTTCGTCATTCTGCCAAACACGCCCTTTAACATCAAAAAATATTCCCCAATAGACTGCAGGTACCTCATTTTAAGCTTTTGTTGCGGCTAAAATACTAATTTTTTAAAGGAATGTATTTAAGCTTAACTTAATCTTTAAACCCATAGAACTTTGTATTTTTGCAGCATAAAATTTACCCCAATGAGACATTTTATCCCCCTTCTATTTTTTACTCTCTTTATTACAAATCTATACGCCCAGCATACCAATCCAAGACCATTTGATCTAGAAAAAGACCTGAACGCAAACCCAAAACTTGTAGTTGGTGTGGTGGTAGATCAAATGCGTTATGATTACATCACCAGATTTTGGAATCATTATGGAGAAGATGGCTTTAAAAAGTTAGTTTCTAAAGGCTTTAATCTTCGCAACAATCACTTCAATTACATTCCCACCTACACCGGTCCGGGACATGCTTCCGTATTTTCAGGAGCAGCACCGGGAACTCACGGTATCATTGGGAATAACTGGTATGATAAATTTGATGAGGAGTATGTATATTGTGTGGAAGACAAGTCGGTAGAACCTGTAGGCACTATGGATGATGCCGGAAAGATGTCTCCACACCGTTTGATCACTACCACGGTTGCCGATGAGAACCGCCTGCATACTCAAATGAGAGGGAAAACTATTGGTATTGCGCTAAAAGACAGGGGAGCAGTACTACCGGCAGGTCATACAGCCAATGCAGCGTACTGGTTTCACGGAAGGGATGAAGGCAAATGGATCACCAGTTCATTTTACACTCAGGAGCTTCCTCAATGGGTTCAGAAGTTCAACGCCTCAGGTAAGGTAGATTCTTACCTTAAGCCCTGGACTACACTTGCAGATATTAACAGCTATGTAGAAAGTGGAGTGGATATCAATCTTTTTGAAGGTGGATTTTCGGGTAAGGAAGACACGGGTTTTCCATATGATCTCCGAACTTTAAAAGATGGAAACGGGGGCTATGATATCGTGAAAGTTACGCCATACGGTAACAGCCTTACTACAGATTTTGCCATTGCTGCACTTGACGGCGAGCAGCTGGGAAAGGATGATATTACAGATTTCCTTACCGTGAGCTATTCTTCGACAGATTATGTAGGTCATAATTTTGGAGTAAATTCAAAAGAAATTCAGGATACCTATCTGCGATTAGATCGGGATCTGGCGAGACTTCTTAAAGCCCTTGATCAAAAAGTGGGTGCAGGGAATTACACCCTCTTCCTTACTTCCGATCACGGAGGGGTACACGTACCTGCTTATTTGGAGTCAGTAAGGATTCCTTCCGGCTATTTTGATTGGGATGATTTAAAGAAGGAACTCAATGCTTTCCTTAGCGGAAAATTTGCCAATGAGAACCTCGTAGAGAACATCTCCAACAACCAGATCTTCCTTAATTACGATGAGGTATTGAAAATGGAAGTTTCTTCTGAAGAAATTCAGCAGGAAATTGCACATTTTCTCTTACAGTACGAGAGGATCAACAGGGTTTTTACCAGGGAGCAACTGCAATCTGCAAATTATACTGAAAAAATTGCCTCGGCTGTAGATAATGGATTCAACCAGAAGAGAAGCGGAGACGTTGTTGTGATTTTGGAACCTTCGGTGATCTCCTATTCCAGAACAGGTTCGACTCATGGTTCCGGAAATAACTATGATACCCACGCACCTTTGATCTTCTACGGAAAAGGAATTAAAGCCGGAAGTAGCCTCGAACGAACGGAGATTGTGGATATAGCACCAACTATTTCGGCTTTGCTCGGGATTCCCTTTCCAAATGGGGCAACCGGCAGACCACTATACATAGTTATGAAAGATTAGCTAAAAAATTTTTGACAGCATTTTTTTATAGCGGAGCCTTCTAATGAAGGCTCCTTCTTTTTTACCTACCAAAAATGGCATTTTTGAGGCTTTTGCTTTTCTGAAGCCTTGAAGATAATCGAGAGCCAGTTTTGGATCTCCTTTCTTTAAAGCCAGTTTTACTGAAGCTATAGCTGTAATAAACCAACCGTAGCGCAGCTTATAAAAAGCTTCTCCCTGTTTCCATTTAGCTGCTTTGTTATAAGTAAAACCGGTAGGCCGAAGGTGCTTAACTGCTAAGGTAGGATCTGTCTTTATGGTCCAGCCGTGATACTGCGCCAGGAGTTCATCTACCGTATCCCAGCCCATGGAGGCCTTTAATCCTCCAATCTCCTCAAAGCAGGCTTTGCGGTATGCTTTTAGAGCGCCGCGAATGTGATCTTTATTTGTGAGACTCTCCAGTTTCCAGGAACCATCTTTTCTTATATGACAGAACCCACCTGCCATTCCAATTTTTGGATCTTCTGTAAAATGGCTCGCTATGGTTCTTAAATAATTCTTGGGGAAGATAAGATCGGCATCAAATTTACAAATGACGTCGTAGTTATCGTCCAGCTGAGAAAGGCCCTGATTAAAAGCATTCACTACTTTACTTCCCGGTAAATGTGCTTCGGAAGAGGAGATGGTAAAAAGACAAATGTAAGGGAACCTTTCGGCAAAGCCTTTGACAATCTGGGCAGTTTCATCTGAGGATTGGTCATTTACCACTAGAATTTTATTTGCTTTCAGGCTTTGTTCTGAAAGGGATGCCAAGGTGCGTCCAATAAATTCAGCTTCATTGTGCGCGGGAATGATGATGTAGAATTTCAATTCAGCAGAAACTTTCAGCTAAATTACAACTTTTGAGCAGGTATTGGTGGAAAGAATTTAGTGCCGAAAATTAGGCGGTGGGAAAAACAGGTGTCAAAAATGACATTTTTGGTTATCCTTTCCTTTCGGCATAAACAGCATAATAACGCGGAGTAAAGGTTCGCAGCAGTGGTCGTATTCCGATCTTGTTCACCGGGTTCGTCCATTTGTGGCGCTCCTTTATTTTCCAACCTGATTTTTCCAGCAGCCAATCGAATTGCCAATCTTCAAATTCGTGGTAATGCCGGTCCCATTGATCTGTTTTACTCCGATAGGCAGGAGAGAACCAAAGTCTTAGGGGTACGCTGGTCACGAGTTTACTCGCTTTAATATCCCGAAGGACATTGAACGGAGCCAAAAGGTGTTCAAAAATTTCAAAGGCGGTGACAATTTCTGCGGAAGAATTTTTAACGCTTTCGGTATTCAGGTCAAGATCTTCCCCCCGGGTATTCGTGACATTGTAATTATGTTCACGCATAATCTTCGAAAAAGGGTTGTCTACCCCCAGATCCAGAATACTGGCCGGGGCAGGAGCAACTTTTTCTAAGAACTGGATGGTTTCCTTATAGCGTTTGTTCGGAAAAGTCTTTTCGTACATTCTAGAATTGGTACACGATAGCATTAATGTTCATACCTGCACCAACACTGGCCAGGACGATCACATCTCCCTTATCTAAAGATTGTCCTTCCATTTTCCCTTTCAGGATGAGGTCGAGGAGGGTAGGGACTGTTGCGACGCTACTATTACCTAATTTATCTATACTCATTGGCATAATCCCTTCCGGCACCTGCATGCCGTACAACCTGTAGAAGCGTTTTATAATGGCTTTATCCATTTTCTCATTAGCCTGGTGGATTAGAATCTTCTTGACATCTTCTATCTTCTTCCCGCTATTGGCAAGGCAGGTTCTCATGGCATCAGGAACGTGACTTAAAGCAAATTCGTAGATCTTTCGACCGTGCATTTTGATATAGCGGCGATCGTCCTTCGCTTCGCGATTGTTCGACTTTCCGAAGTAAATGAAATTGGCTTCTTCAAAGGAATAGGTGGCACTTTCGTGAGAAAGAATTCCTCCGGATTCTTCACTGGCTTCGATCACAGTTGCCCCTGCACCATCTGAATAGATCATAGAGTCCCTGTCATGCTTATCAACAACCCTGGAGAGGGTTTCAGATCCTATGACCAGACATTTCTTAGCCATTCCGCTTTGGATAAAGGCTTTGGCCTGGATCACTGCTTCTACCCAGCCGGGACAGCCAAACAGAATGTCGTAGGCAACACATTTGGGATTTTTGATCCTTAGTTTATGCTTCACTCTGGTAGCGAGACTTGGCACTGTATCGCTCTGCATATCATTGTGAAGCACGTCCCCGTAATTATGGGCAACAATCAGGTAATTCAGTTCTTCAGGATTTATTCCTGCGTCTTCAATAGCACTATTGGCAGCGAGATAAGCGATGTCGGAGTTGTTAAGTTCATTATGGATGTAACGTCTTTCGGCGATCCCGGTAATGGCCTTAAATTTCTCAATGATTACGGTATTGGATTGCGTAAAATTTGATCCGTCCTCATATAAAAATTCATGCTTTTGAAAGTCTGAATTCTTTTCAACTCTGCTTGGGATGTAGCTACCTACTCCAGTGATTTTTATGCTCATTCCGTGTCAGTTATAATGTCGACAAGTATCAAAATTAGTAAATGTTAGGCCGGTTTCCCTACATTTTTTGCATTAAAAATTCAATTTTGCGGCATCTTTAAAAGATCACGGCAAAATTTTTTTAATGATTAAAATTTAAGAGAAAAAATGTCTTTTAGTTAAGGACTTGTTAAGGAGGAAAGAGTAAAAAAAGACCGAAGGTGATCTGCCTTCGGTCTTTTTTCTTTTCTTAGTCTTCCATATACTCCTCTATGGGTGCACAGGTGCAGATAAGATTTCGATCTCCGAAAGCTTCATCCACTCTTCGAATAGAAGGCCAGAACTTGTTTTCGGCTACATACTCAAGTGGATAAGCTGCTTTTTCCCTGGTATATGGAAAATTCCACTCATCGGCAGTTAACATACCCAGAGTATGTGGAGCATTCTTCAAAACATTATTCGGTTCTTCGGCAGTTGCTTCCTCAATTTCTTTTCGAATGGAAATTAATGCATCGCAGAATCTGTCAAGCTCCGCTTTACTTTCACTTTCTGTTGGTTCGATCATAAGAGTTCCGGCAACCGGAAATGACACTGTTGGTGCGTGAAAGCCATAGTCGATAAGCCTTTTGGCGATATCTGTAACTTCAATACCCTTTGCCTTGAAAGGACGGCAATCCACGATCATCTCATGGGCAGCTCTGCCACATTCTCCACTGTAGAGGGTCTTGTAGTGTTCCTCGATTCGGGCTTTGATATAGTTAGCATTTAATATGGCAAATTGGGTTGATCTTTTAAGACCTTCGGCTCCAAGCATCTTGATATATCCGTATGAGATAAGACATACCAGGGCAGAACCCCATGGAGCTGCAGAAATAGCCGTAATGGCATCTTCACCTCCTGTTTGAATAACCGGGTTTCCGGGAAGGAATGGCACCAGCTGTTTAGCTACACAGATAGGACCAACTCCGGGACCACCACCACCGTGAGGAATAGCAAAGGTCTTGTGTAGGTTGAGGTGACAAACGTCTGCACCAATGGCACCGGGGCTGGTCAAACCAACCTGAGCGTTCATGTTCGCACCGTCCATATAAACCTGCCCGCCATTTTCGTGGATAATGTCAATGATCTCTACAATAGCCGATTCGAATACTCCATGAGTAGAAGGATAAGTCACCATTAAAGCTGCCAGATTATCCTTGTGCTTTAAAGCTTTTTCTCTTAGATCCTCAACATCAATGTTACCTGTGTCGGTAGATTTTGTAACCACTACCTTCATGCCAGCCATTACAGCAGAAGCGGGATTCGTACCATGGGCAGAAGATGGGATCAAACAAATATTCCTGTGAGACTCTCCTCTTGATTCGTGGTACTTGCGAATTACCATAAGTCCTGCATATTCTCCCTGGGCACCCGAATTAGGCTGTAATGAAGTACCCGCAAAGCCGGTGATCTCTGTGAGCTGTTCTTCGAGTTTCTTAAGTACGATTTGATACCCTTCAGCCTGCTCTACCGGAACAAAGGGGTGAATATTTCCCCATTGCGGATAGCTTATTGGCAGCATCTCGGCAGCGGCATTCAGCTTCATGGTACACGAGCCAAGAGAGATCATGGAGTGGTTAAGGGAAAGATCCTTACGCTCCAACTTCTTGATATATCTCATCAACTCAGTTTCTGAATGATAGGAGTTGAAAACCTCATTTTTCAAGAATTCGGTTTTACGCTCAACAGATGTTGGAATGTGGTTCTCCTTTGAAAATTCTGAAACTTTTATGCTTTCCTTTCCTGCAGCTTCAGCAAAGATCGAGATGATGGTATTGATATCATCCAGGTTTGTTGCTTCATGCAGGGAAATTGAAACTACGTCTGAAGAAGGATAGTAGAAATTCACTTCATTCCTTTCTGCAATACTCTTTATCCTGGCTGCATCGGCTTTAACAAGAATAGTATCAAAGAAGGTAGAGTTCAACTGAGAGAAACCTAATTTCTCAACATTTTCAGCAACTGTGGCCGCTGCGCTGTGAACTCTTCCGGCGATGAATTTCAAACCTCGTGGTCCATGATAAACAGCGTACATTCCTGCCATAACAGCAAGTAGTACCTGGGCAGTACAAATATTTGAAGTCGCCTTGTCTCTTTTAATATGCTGCTCCCTTGTTTGAAGAGCCATTCGCAGAGCAAAGTTGCCATCGGTATCTTTGGTTACTCCAATGATCCTTCCGGGGATACTTCTTTTGTACTCTTCCTTAGTTGCAAAATAAGCAGCATGAGGACCTCCATAGCCTAGTGGAATACCAAAGCGTTGGGTAGTTCCTACCACCACGTCTACTCCAAATTCTCCCGGAGCGCGGAGTTTTACCAGGCTGAGAATATCTGCAGCCACTGCTGTTTTTATATTGTTTTCTTTTGCTTTTTTTACAAAATCTGCATAGTCATATACCTGCCCAAGTTTGCCCGGGTATTGAAGAATAACACCAAAGAATTCGTTTGAAAAATCGAATTCCTCGTGATCTCCAATAACCAGCTCAATTCCCAGTGGGATCGCCCTTGTTTTTAAAACATCGATAGTTTGAGGTAGAACAGCTTCAGAAACGAAGAATTTTTTGACGTCATTTTTCTTTTGCTCGCGCTCCCGTACCTCATACAAAAGAGACATAGCCTCAGCTGCAGCCGTGCTTTCATCGAGTAAAGATGCATTGGCCAGTTCCATACCTGTAAGATCGGCAACAACAGTCTGGAAATTCAAAAGAGCTTCAAGCCTTCCCTGGGCAATTTCTGCCTGGTAAGGAGTATAAGCAGTATACCATCCCGGATTTTCCAGTATATTTCTCTGAATTACCGGCGGAGTAATAGATTCATGATATCCAAGACCTATGTAACTCCTGAAAATCTTATTTTTGGCTGCTAAGGAAATGCTGTGAGTGATATATTCATTTTCACTCATTGCCGGAGCCAGGTCGAGTTCCTTTTTCAGGCGAATATCATCGGGTAAGGTTTCGTAAATGAGTTGATCCATAGAGTCAGCTCCAATTGTCTTGAGCATGTCTTGTAGATCGTGCTCGCGAGGGCCTATATGACGTGTAGCAAAAGAATAAGTATTCATCTAGAAGTAAAAGTTGTGTTTTGAGCAGCGAAATTACGCAATTTAGACCTAATCTTTAATGATTTAGATCAGCAAGATTTGTTAAGGTTTTTAGCTCCTAAAACAAGAGGTAAATTGAGTGAAAAAAATTATTGATCTCTATATCAACAGCAGTATTCATGTGGCTTTGGCGTTAGTGTCCCTCAGCCTCGTCACTATGCTCGAATTTGAGGTTGAAGTGAGAGAAAATCTGTTGCTTTTTATCTTTTTTGGAGCTGTGACCGGATACAACTTCGTGAAATACGCCGAAGTAACAGGACTGCACCACCGGAGTCTGGCAAAAAGGCTAAGGTTTATTCAGGTTTTAACGCTAATTTGTTTGATCGGACTTGTAGTTTCTCTTTTCTTTCTGAGCATTGAAATTATTGCCTGGAGTGCCATTTTTGGAGCCTTTACTCTTTTATATGCTCTTCCGGTATTTAGCAAAAAGAGGAATCTAAGGAGCATCTCAGGACTTAAAATCTTTATTATCGCTTTCGTTTGGGCCGGGGTAACGGTTGTGCTGCCAATAACAGGTGCGGAAAATGTCATTTTTGAAGACCTTCTTCTGGAGGTTGTTCAGCGTTTTCTGCTGGTTCTGGTATGGATCCTGCCGTTTGAAATTCGGGATTTAAAATATGACCTGGAAATGTTGGGAACTATTCCTCAAAGAATGGGTGTCACGCCAACTAAAATTCTGGGGTTAATATTACTGGCCTTAGTTATCCTGCTGGAGCTTCTAAAAAGTTATTCAGCTTCAACTTCAACTCTTGCACTCGGCATTCTTTGCTTGATTACAAGCATATTTGTAATATCGAGTCGAGAGGAGCAATCCCGTTATTTCACTGCATTTTGGGTAGAGGCATTGCCTTTATTATGGCTGGGAATACTGGTGATCTTAAGAAGTTTTTGAATTGCCATTCTTGATCTTAGCCTTAAAAACTTCCTTTTCGTGGGAAGAACAGGGTGTGATATTAGCTTTTTTGATGAGACTGCTAAGTTTTTTATTGTTCTGGTAATAATCTTTACAGGTTCTGCAAAAATGGAGGTGAAGTCTTAATCTCCATTTTTCAAATAAGCCGGCCTCTTTATATTCGGCTTTTGTGCAAACACTTGCTGCTTCTGCGCAGCTCAGTTTCATAAGATTCAGTCCCTTCATATTAAAACCAGTTTTTCTCAAGACACTTGGCCAGAGAAGTCCTGGCTCTGTGAATTATCACCCACAGGTTAGACGGGGTAATATCAAATTCATTACATATAGTTTCAGTGTCTATTCCTTCAATAGTTTTCATTTTGAAAATCGTTGCCTGTTTCTCGTTGAGTTGATCCAGGCATTCCAGGATAGCAAGTCCCAGTTCCCGGTTCTCCATCTGGTCTTCGGCTGTCATATCTGAAAGATCTGCGACTTTTTCCTCCAGCCATTCGCCTTCATCATCGCTGTTTGGAAAGTGCATTTTAACTTCTGCCTGGCCTTTTGCCGAATTATTCTTTCGGTAGTAATCGATGATCTTCCGCTTTAGAATAGAAATTAACCAGGTTCTTTCTGAAGCCTCGCCCTTAAAATTCTTCATGGAATTTAAACCTGCCAAAAAGGTTTCAGAAACAATATCATTTGCCACTTCCCGGTCATTCACCCGCACAATGGTATAGTTGAACAGGTAATCTGCATACCGGTCAACCCATTTTTCGGGATTTAGGCTGTTTTCTTGCATCTCGTGGCTGGTTTCCCTCAAAAATAGGAAAAGATTTGGTTAAACTTTTACCAAACCTTTTCCTGTTGAAAGGAGAGATGTTGTTGCTGAATTATCTCTTCGGAAGTAATCCCGCTCTTCTGAGCAGGGCTTCAGGAGCGGCTTCTCTTCCTCTAAAACGCTTGTACAGTGTTAGCGGATGTTCTGTGCCACCTTGTGAAAGAATGGTCTCCCGGAATTTTTTTGCAGTTGCCCTGTCAAAAATGCCGTTTTCAGTAAAGAATTCAAAAGCGTCTGCATCCAGGACTTCGGCCCATTTATAGGAATAATAGCCGGCAGCATAGCCTCCCTGGAAGATATGCGAGAAAGAGGTGCTCATGCAGTTCTCTTTGACGTCGGGATAAAGTTGCGTTGGTTCAAAGGCTTTTTCTTCATGAGCTTTGACATCCTGAATATCTGAAGGGTCCCGGCCGTGCCAGCTCATGTCCAACATTCCAAAGCTCAATTGCCTCAAGGTTGCCATCCCTTCGTGAAAAGTAGCTGAATCTTTGATCTTTTGGATCAATTCATCGGGAATCACTTCTCCTGTTTCATAATGTTTGGCGAAAAGTTTCAAAGCATCTTTTTCATAACACCAGTTTTCAAGGACCTGACTGGGAAGTTCAACAAAATCCCAGAAAACATTTGTTCCCGAAATACTTGGGTAAACCGTATCTGCCAGCATTCCGTGCAGGGCATGCCCAAACTCGTGGAAAAGTGTGGTTACTTCATTGAAGGTGAGTAAAGAAGGTTCCTCGTCTGTAGGTTTGGTGAAGTTACAGACAATGGAGATATGCGGTCGCTCATTCTTCTCTTTCTGGCGGTACTGTGATTTATAAGAAGTCATCCAGGCCCCACCGCGCTTTCCTTCCCGCGGATGAAAGTCAGCATAAAAAAGAGAGATGTCATTCCCTTCTTCATCTGTTACCTTATAGGTCTTTACCTCGGGATGATAGATCTCTACTTCAAAAACCTCCTGAAATTTCAAGCCATAGAGCTTTTCGGCTACAATGAATACACCGTTGATCACATTGTTCAGTTCGAAGTATGGTTTTAACTGCTCATCATCCAGGTCAAAAAGTTTTTGCTTCAGTTTTTCTGAATAATAAGCGGCATCCCATTTTTCTAGCCGGTCAATATTATCCAGGTCTTTGGCAAAGCTTTCCAGTTCGTTAAACTCTTCTTCTGCTGCAGGTTTTGCTTTTTCCAGCAACTCTTCCATAAATGAGTTAGCCTTTTCCGGAGTTTCGGCCATTCGTTCCTCCAGTTTGAAATGCGCATATGTGGGATAACCCAGCAAATTTGCCTTTTGATGCCGAAGCTTTACAATCTGCAGTACATTTTCCCGGTTGTCAAGTTCATCGCCATGAAAGCCTTTGGCTCCAAAAGCTATTGCCAGCTTCTTTCGCAGTTCCCTGTTTTTGGCGTACTTCATAAATGGAATATAGCTCGGGTAATGAAGGTTAAAGATCCAACCTTGTTTGTTCTTTTCCCTTGCCAGCATCCTGGCTGCAGTTCTTACGCCTTTAGGAAGACCATCAAGGTCTTCTTCTTTAGTAAGATGCAGTTCGAATTTATTGGTTTCTGCCAAAACGTTCTCACCGAAATTAAGGCTCAGCGCAGCCAGCTTCTTGTCCAATTCCCGTAACTGCTTCTTTTGTTCTGGATCAAGATTTGCTCCATTGTGGGTGAACATTTTATATTTCTTATCCAGCAAGGTATTCTGCTCTACATTGAGATCCAGAGAATCCTTCTTGTCATAAACCTTCTTTACCCTCTTAAAAAGTTCGGGGTCCTGGATCACATCATTCTTAAAGTCGGTTAGGACCGGAGAGATCTCCTGGGCTAGCTTTTGAATTTCCTCATTGGTCTCTGCCGAATTAATATTAAAGAAAATACTGGTGATTCGATCCAGTTCTTCCCCGGCAAATTCCAGAGCTTCAATAGTATTCTCAAAGGTTGGAGAGTCTTTTGAAGAAGTGATCTTCTCAATATCTGCTTTAGCCCTTCGAATGGATTCTTCTATTGCAGGTTTATAATGTTCGGTCTTTATTCTGGAAAATGGAGCCGTTTCGAAAGGTTCCAGTAGTGGGTTTTTCTGATTCATATCCAATCTTTATTGCAATTCCTGAATGCACTTTAACGAAATTTTCTGAAAAAATTCGGTAGTTTCTAAAATTTTTCTTTACTTCACATTTCCAAAAAATTCGACATAGTAGCTTTTAGGTTTTTGATTAATATATTTAGAATGGTTAATAAATACTATTAAAACAACGAAATGCTACTTAAAAGCCACGTGAAAGCGTGGCTTTACTTTTTTACAGTTTTGGCACCTTCGATGACTTTTTGCTTAAGGCTCTCCTTGTAATCTATGATTTTCTGAAGTACCTCCTCATTGGCGCTGCCCAGGATCTGTGCGGCGAGAATTCCTGCATTTTTGGCGCCGTTGAGAGCTACAGTGGCTACAGGAACTCCGCCAGGCATTTGAAGAATAGATAGTACAGAGTCCCATCCATCGATGGAATTGCTTGATTTTACGGGCACGCCAATCACGGGGAGAGGCGACAGGGATGCGATCATCCCGGGAAGGTGAGCTGCGCCTCCGGCTCCTGCAATGATTACGCTAAAGCCTCTTTTGTGAGCATTTTGACCATAGTCGAACAATTTTTCAGGGGTGCGGTGAGCCGAAACTATATCCACCTCCACTTCAATCTCAAAAGATCCTAGAATGTCAATTGCTTTCTGCATTACCGGCATATCGCTGGTGCTGCCCATGATGATCCCAACTTTACTCATATCTTTTTCTTTAAACCTATGTGATTTGAATTATTCACTTATAACTCTGATTGTCTTTTTTACTTCTTCAGCGATCCTGCGGGCTTCCGAAAGATCTGCATTTACAATTGTCACGTGTCCCATCTTCCTGAATGGACGTGTAATGCTCTTTCCGTAGATATGAGGGGTAACTCCTTTGAGTTTCATTATTTCTGAAATGTTCTCATAGACAACATTTCCTTCAAAACCTTCTTCTCCTACCAGGTTGACCATTACCCCGCCTGCCTTACTCTCTGTTTCTCCTAACGGAAGGTCAAGGATAGCCCGCAAATGCTGCTCAAACTGGTTGGTAAATGCAGCTTCTATGCTATAGTGACCGCTGTTGTGCGGGCGGGGAGCTACCTCATTTACCAGGATCTCATCATCTTTGGTCAGGAACATTTCTACTGCCAGTAATCCCACATGTTGATATGCATCTGAAACTTTTTCGGCTACTTTGCGTGCTTTTTCGGCAAGTTCAGCATCAATTCTGGCCGGGCAAATCACGTATTCCACCTGATTTGCTTCAGGATGAAATTCCATTTCCACAACCGGATAAGTTTTTACCTCTCCTGAAGGATTGCGAGCCACAATTACAGCCAATTCATTCTTAAAAGGAATGAGTTCTTCTGCAATGCAGGCAACTTCAGGAAGCTTTTCGGCTGAAGCAACATCTTTAATCACTGCTACCCCTTTGCCATCGTAGCCACCTGTAGTGGCTTTCCACACAAGAGGCAGGGAAAATTCTCCTTTTTTAAGACCTTCCAAAAATGCCTTTTTTGAAGGGTATTTCTTAAAGGAGGCTGTCGGGATAACATGTTCTTTAAAAAAGCTTTTTTGAACTCCTTTATCCTGAATTCTTTTCAGGGTCTCGGAAGACGGATAGACTTTAATTCCTTCCTGTTCCAGTTGCTCCAAAGCTTCTACGTTCACTCCTTCAATTTCAAAGGTTATCACGTCTGCTTTTCTTCCGAAGTCAACTACTGTGTCAAAATCCATTAGATCACCCTGGTAGAATCGATTACATGCAATCCTGCAAGGCGCTTCTGCACTGGGATCAAGAACTACAGTTCGAATATCGTATTTTCTGGTTTCGTACAGCAGCATTTTTCCCAGTTGCCCGCCACCCAGAATTCCGAGGGTAAATTTTGAAGAAAAGTAGTTGGTCATTTTTTGAGCTCTTTCAGCAAAAATAATTTTAAAAATCTGAAATGCCGTATGATTCATTTAGAAATGCGTAAGAGATGAGCTTTCAGGTTGAAATGAATATGTATCTTTGCTTCCCAAAAATATTTTGTTTTGGTTCAATTACACGATCTACAATTTACTCCTTTTATTTCTGAAGCCGAAATCAACGCCGGGATTGAGAAAGTGGCTGCCCAGATAAATACCGACTTTAAAGGCAAAACACCTGTTTTTCTAGGGGTTCTCAATGGAGCTTTTCTTTTTTCAGCCGAGCTTATCAAAAGGTTTAAAGGGGATTGTGAGGTTCACTTTGTAAAGCTGAGTTCTTACGAAGGCACCGGCACTACCGGAAATGTTCAATCCTTAATGGGGTTGACAGCACCACTTGAAGGAAGGGATGTAGTAGTGATCGAGGATATCGTGGATACCGGAAATACCCTTGAAAGTATTCATAAGATCCTCGAAAAGGAAAAGGTGAACCAGTACAAAATCGCGACTCTATTCTACAAACCAGAGTCGTATAAAAAGGATCTCAACATAGATTATGTTGGAATGGAAATTCCAAACGATTTCATAGTGGGATATGGACTTGATTATAACGGTCTGGGCAGGAACCTTACCCAGGTTTATAAACTTAAAAAAAGTAAAATGACAAATCTCGTGCTGTTTGGACCTCCAGGTGCAGGAAAGGGGACCCAGGCCACAATTTTAAAGGATCATTACAATCTTAAGCACATTTCAACCGGAGACGTATTTAGGTACAATATTAAAAATGAGACCGAACTGGGAAAACTTGCCAAAGCCTATATGGATAAAGGACAATTAGTACCCGACAGTGTGACTATTGATATGCTGAAGGCCGAGGTACGGCAAGCAAGAGAGGGTAATGGTTTTATTTTCGACGGATTTCCACGTACTGTTGCTCAGGCTGAAGCCCTGGCAGATTTTCTTCATGAAGAAGGCACAGCCGTGAGTGCAATGATTGCCCTAGAGGTTGATGATGAAATCCTTGTGGAGCGTTTGCTGGAAAGAGGAAAGACTTCCGGAAGACCGGATGATGCCAATGAATTGGTGATTCGCAAGAGAATTAAGGTTTATTACGAGGAAACTGCTATCTTAAAGCAGTTTTACCTAAAACAAAATAAATACTTTGGAGTGGATGGCGTAGGATCAATTGATGAGATCACTGCCCGTCTCAAAGAAGTTATTGACCCGCTGGTTTAATTATAGCCAGCCGGAGAAAAATAGAGAAGAATGACTGAGGGGAATTTTGTTGATTACGTAAAGATCCACGTGGCATCCGGAAATGGAGGAAAAGGATCTGCTCACCTACACCGGGAGAAATATGTTGCGAAAGGCGGTCCCGATGGGGGAGATGGAGGAAGGGGAGGCCATGTGATCATAAAAGGCAATAAAAACCTTTGGACTCTTTTTCATCTCAAGTTTAAAAGACATATTAAAGCAGGCCACGGTGAGCATGGAAGTAAACAGCGCAGCACAGGTGGCGATGGGCAGGATGAGGTTATTGATGTGCCTTTGGGGACTGTTATACGAGATACCGAAACTCAGGAGATCCTTCACGAGATCACTGAAGACGGACAAGAGATCATTGTGGCTGAAGGTGGAAAGGGAGGTCTGGGTAACTGTCATTTTAAGTCCTCCACGAATCAGACCCCGCGATATGCTCAACCCGGAATCCCCGGAGAGGAGCAGGACATAACTCTTGAGCTTAAAATTTTGGCCGATGTGGGTCTTGTAGGTTTTCCCAATGCAGGAAAATCTACTCTTCTTTCGGTTATCACAGCAGCTAAACCTAAAATTGCCGATTACGAATTTACTACCCTCAAGCCAAACCTTGGTATTGTGGAATACAGGGATTTCAAAACTTTTGTGGTAGCCGATATCCCCGGTATCATTGAAGGCGCTGCGGAAGGAAAAGGAATTGGGCACCGGTTTTTGAGACATATTGAAAGGAACTCAACCTTACTATTTTTGATCCCTGCAGATGCGAGGGACATTAAGAAACAATATGAGATCCTGGTCGATGAACTGCGACGGTATAATCCCGAAATGCTGGACAAGGACCGGCTTATTGCTATCTCCAAAAGCGATATGCTCGACAGTGAGTTAAAAGACGAACTTAAAGCCGAATTGGATAAAAATCTGGAGGCTCCTTACCTCTTTATATCTTCGGTAGCACAACAGGGTCTGACCGAACTCAAAGATAAGCTTTGGGAAATGCTGAATAAGGAACCTGTTTAAATCCTGTTAATCTCTTAATTTTCAGTAGTGTTTTAATTAAATTAGAGAAAACGCTACTATGAAATTTTTACAGTTATTCTGTTTCTGTCTTTTGCTTAGTGCCTGTGGAGGGCCCAGAGCGGCCTATGACTATGATGAGCAGGCCAACTTCAGTTCATATTCTTCCATTGCAATTTATCCCGGCATCAATACAGGTTTAAGCGAACTCGATGAAAAGCGCCTGCTTGCAAGTGTTGTAGATGTTTTACGGGAAAGAGACCTCTTCGTTTCGGTCGTACCTGATCTATATCTGAATATCAATTCTGAGGAATACCAGGAGCCAAATCGCACTAATGTAGGAGTTGGAATTGGCGGTACCGGAAGGAACGTAGGAGTAGGCGTGAGTGGTGGAATTCCTCTGGGTGGACCTGAAACATTTTTGAGACTCACGTTTGATCTCGTTGACGCGAAAACAGATAATCTAGTCTGGCAGGCAGTAGTTGATAGTAAATTTGATCCTAATTCAAGTCCCGAAGAAAGGCATAAGCGTTTTGAAAAGGTAGTAAGGAAAGCTTTGGAAGGTTACCCTCCAAAAAGGTAATTCTGGTATTGTTTTATTATAATTAAAAAGGCCCTGATCTCTCAGGGCCTTCTTTTTGGCTGGTTAGTTTGATAGTCTAATTTTCGTTGTCTTCTGCAGCTTCAGGCTGGTCCTGGAAGTATGGGGTTTCTCTGGTTATCTCAGTGAACTCACTTCTTCGGTTGCGAGCGTATTCCGCTTCAGTACACATATTTGGTCTTGTACAGTCATTCAATGGTACTTCTTCGCCATATCCTTTAGGTACAAGTCTATCTCTACTGATTCCCTGACTTACAAGGTACTCAAGAGTGGACTCGGCACGACGCTGTGAAAGATCCATGTTGTATTTATTAGAACCACGTGCATCGGCATGTGATCCAATTTCTATCTTCAACATTGGGTAATTCTTCATGATCTCCGCTACACGATTAAGAGTAGGTTCAGATTCAGGTTTAATTGTAGCCTTGTCAAAGTCGAAATAGATATTTCCAACCCCGGCAATTTGTCTTCTTCCGGTTTCAGGATTGATCTCCATTTCCTCTTTTGGAAGGATAGGAGGGGTGTAATCTTCTCTTGTGAAGGCATACAGATTATCAGATCCTCTTCGGTTTGATGCCAAATAACCTTTTTCTTCTCCTTCTTTAAGTACAAATGCAAAGTCATCAAACTCACTGTTAAGGGAATTTCCAAGGTTTTGAGCCTCCCCAAAAGTTCCGTTTAACTGCTCACTTTTGAATACATCCAGGTTTCCGTAGCCTAGATGCCCATCAGAAGTAAAATACAGCGTCCCGTCATTGGCAATGTAAGGGAACTGCTCGCGGTGAGGAGTGTTTACATTAGGACCAAGGTTTACCGGTTGTCCGAAAGTTCCATCTTCGTTAACAGCTACACTATAAATGTCAAACGAACCAATAGAACCGGGCATATCACTGGCGAAATACAAAGTGGATCCATCCTGGCTTAAAGTGGGATGCTCAACAGAGTACTGGTCACTGGTGAAAGGTAGTGCTTCAATATTTGTCCATTCTCCGTCTACCAGTTCAGCACGATAGATCCTGATGGTTGCTACAGGTACTTCGGCCCAGTCCACCTTAACTCTTCTAGAGTTAGTACGGTCAAAGTACATGGTTTTACCATCACTTGTAAAAGCAGCCGAACTCTCGTGTGTATCTGTATTGATCTTGTCATTGAATAACTCAATGTTGCTAAGCTTTCCTTCATCATCTATGTTGGCCATATAAAGATCCAGGTAAGGCTTCTGATTCCAGGCATAGATAGGACGGCTTGAGTTTCTGGTAGAGGCAAAAACAATTTTGTCTCCCATGAAAGTAATTCCGAAGTCTGAAGAAGCTGCATTCTGCATTACCTGGTTTGTAGTATAGGTATGCGATACCGCAGTATCCATTTTAGTGGTCCACTCTTCAAAATCCACAGTTTTATTCCAATACTGGCTGAAGTACTCATCTGCCTCCTCGTTTTTCCCTGTAGCACGCAGGGCGTGTGCAAACCTGAAGGAATATTCAGGAGCTATGCTGCCATCATTGTACTTGAGGAAAAGATCGCGGTAGGTTTCAGCGGCATTTCCCATCCTGTTTGTAAAGAAATAGGAATCACCCAGTCTTTGAAGGACTTCCTGATCCTTATCCTGAACCAGGCGGTAAGCATCGGATGCTTCCATATAGGCTCTCTGGTTGTAAAGGCGGTTAGCTTTCTTTACCTGTGAACTCTGGGCCAAAGCCGAGAATCCAATAAAGATCGCTAAAAGTGTCGTATAAAGTTTTTTCATGTTTCTTAGGTTTTAGAAGAATCGGGGTGATACGTTATAACCTTTTGAAAGGCCAAGCAGGTCTAAGTCAAACAGCACCATAATTTCATGTGTGCCATCGTTAAAATCACCTAGATTTCCTGTAGTGTAGTCATAGGCATAACCTATTCTCAATTCTGGCGTAACTCTGAAGTTTACAAGTCCACTTACTGTTTCATCAAAACGATAAGCAAGACCGGCTTCAAAACGATTATAAAGAAGCACGTTGGCGGTAATGTCTACAGAAAGAGGTGCACCCTCTACCGCACGGGCCATAAAGGCCGGCTTGAGCTTTAAGTTTTGGTTAAGGTCGAATACATACCCCCCTGTAAGGAAATAATGAATGTTCTCTTCTCCCAAACGTGCCAGACCCGTTTCGTTCTCAAGGTGTTTTGAAGTAAAGATATTTGGAGCAGATAAACCTACATAGTAGTTGTCTCCAAAGTAATAAGCTCCAACACCAAAATTAGGGAACGCCTCACTGATGTTCTGCATTGCCGGGTCATTTCCCTGGTTGGTTGTCAATCTGGTAAGGTCGGCATCAAAGAAAGTCACTCCTGCTTTTACTCCAAAAGATAACTTTGAAGTTTCCGATACAGGAAGAATATAATTGACATCGGCGTAAAGGTTGTTTTCCTTCACAATTCCACCAATTTCATCATGAACAATTGACAATCCTGCCTCAAGTCTTTCTGTAAGACCAGTTTTGGCAAAAAAGTTAGCAGTTTCAGGAGCGCCTTCCATACCGGCCCATTGGTTCCTATAGATACCACCAACATTTAGTATTCCCAGATCATCTATCGCATAAGCGGGATTGATCACGCTCATGTTATACATATACTGAGTATACATAGGGTCTTGTTGTGCATTACCCTTTAGTGAAAAAAGGGCAATGCAAGCAACTGTAAAAATTTTTATAAATGAATTTCTCATGTGTTTCGAATATTTCAAAATTATCTGCTTAAGTATACTCTACCTTGAGTTGGTGCTGTTTGTCCGTCGTTGAAATAGAGGATGTAGAAATAAACACCTGCTGGTAGTACTCCGCTTCCAAAAGATCCTTCTGAAGAAGTTCCATCCCAACCTTGACCTTCTCCTGCCTGTCCTTTAAATACCGGCTCACCCCATCTGTTGTAAATTTCCATTTGATGGTTAGGGTATTCAGAAGTGAGGTTCATTACCTCAAACCTGTCATTGATTGCATCCCCGTTTGGAGAGAAGGCATCCGGAATAACTATCTCACAAACTTCAAGAGTAACAGTTACAGGTAATCTCTGCGAACTCTCACATCCTGTTGTAGCATCTGTTGAAGCTGCGTAATAGGTTGTGTTGTTCTGCAGAACCGTATTCTGAGGTACTGTTTGTGTTCCTGTAGCCGTGGTGTACCAGGTAATGGTTCCAGTTCCCGAAACGTTTTCCTGAAGGTCTGCGATTGTGGCGCCGTCGAACTCACAGAAGACATTTCCGTCAGCTGAAATCGTAGGAGTGTCCGCATCATTAAGGGTTACATTAATCATTGCAGCCTCAGATACACATCCGGCAGCGTTGGTTTGAGTAACGTAATAGGTTCCTTCTTCAAGAACTGTAGTTTCAGTTACAGGAGTTTCAAGGGCTTCATCTGCATAAACAGTGAAAGTCGCACCGTCCTCTCCGGTAATGTCAAAATCAGCAACTGTTGCACCTGTCACTACGCAATCGGTAAAGTCGGCTACAGTTGGAGCATCAGGATTGTCGGATAAAGTCACGGTTACTGAAGGTCTGTCATCACAGGTGCCTTCTACAGGTCCCGCAAAATATACAGTTCCATCTGTAAGTGCTGTATCATCTGTAAGTGGCGTAGTGCCATCTGCTGAGGCATACCACTGTACTCCGGTTGGCACAAGGTCGGCTACTGTTGGAGCTCCACCACAGAAGGTTTGCTCTGTTTCATTAACTTCAGGACAATTTGGCTCCTGAGTTCCAATGATAACAGTTACAGTAGCTGAAGCGGAACATCCGTTCTCGCTGGTAACCGTGTAGGTATAAACACCTTCTTCATCGGTTGCCGGATCAAAAGTTCCGTCAACTTCTTCGCCACCAAATGTCCAGGTTCCGCCTGTCTCTGCGTTTTCACCAAGTTCAGCAAAAAGGTCTACTGTTTCAGTTGTTCCTTCTTCAAGGTTCACAGTAGTGCTTTGACCAGCGTTAGGAGACTCCAATACCGTTACAGAAACTTCTACTGTTGCTTCTCCACATGCAGTGCTTACACTATAAACAGAGGTAAAAGTTGCCAAAGGATTTTCGTTGTAGTTGGAAACCAGTTCTTCCATACTAGGATTGAAGGTTCCACCAGTAGGAAAATTTGTGTTTGAATTAATCAAGTTTTTGTAAAAGTTGGTAAATCCAGTTACTGTGGGATTATTAATTTCTATAATGCAAATGTCCACATGTATAGGAGTCTGTTCGGCCGGATCCTCAGTTACCGTAATAGTAAAAGAAGTGGAGTCTTTACCTTCTACGCATAAAACTGAAGAATCTACAGTATAGGTAATGACGTATTCTCCGGGTCCAATGAATGGATTAAAATTGCCATTCGAATCTAAAACTCCTGCTTCGGCTGTAAATGTTCCACCTCGAACTGCATTTTCGCTCAGCAATGTTTCGTTGAGAACAAATAAATCTGCACCACACTGAAGGGTGACATCTGCAACCGTACCTGCTTCGGCGGATTGAGATTCAATAACGTCAACAGAGATTACTGCAGATTCCTCACCATTGTCAGTATTTACTGTATAGGTAGTTGTAAAAACTCCGAAAGGATCAGCTTGGTATTGACTGTGTAGCTCGGCTATAGTGGGATTAAATGTTCCACCTAGAGGCAGCCTTGCTTTTGTTGTGACCTGGGCCTGGAAATAATTTCTGAAACCTTGAAGATCAGGGTTGTTAATATCAGCAGAACACAGCTGGATGTTATACACAGGTGTTTCTTGTGTTTCTTCAGTGACCGTTATACTAAAAGTAACTGAATCCTGACCTGTAACACAAGGAATTGAATTATCTACTGAGTAAGTTATCTGGTAAACTCCTGGTCCAACTGAAGGATCAAAATTTCCATCAGCATTTAGCACTCCTTCATCGGCTGTGAAATCACCTCCTTGTGTAGCATCATCACTAAGAATAGTACTATCGAGAAAGATTACCCCAGAAGTTTCACTCACTGTTCTGTTTTCAATCGTACCTGCTTCGGCGGATTGAGATTCAATAACGTCAACAGAGATTACTGCAGATTCCTCACCATTGTCAGTATTTA
>NZ_JAYDZX010000006.1:0-215776 GCF_035607535.1 Salinimicrobium aquimaris | reverse complement strand
TCGAGAAAGATTACCCCAGAAGTTTCACTCACTGTTCTGTTTTCAATCGTACCTGCTTCGGCGGATTGAGATTCAATGACCTCTATAGAAATTGGAACTACTGCTACTCCACAATCTGTGGTTACTGTGTAACTGGTAGTAAAAACCCCAATACCATTGGCAGCTTGGAAATCTTCAAGTACTTCTTCAATGGTGGGATTAAATGTTCCGTTAGTTAAGTACCCATAGAAAGAAGCCTGGGCTTCTAGAAAATCTTCAAGACCGTCCACAGTTGGATTGTCTATAGCACTAGAGCATACCTGCTCTTCTATTGGCTCTGGATTGTCAACATCGAACAAATCTACGGTCACCGCAAATCTATCCTGACTTTCGCAAGGAGGTTGAGTCGATCCGGTTCGATTCACTATTTGACTAGCATAATAAGTTTCTCCATTTACTAAAGGAGTAGATGATGCCAGTGCAGGGTTCGATGTTGCAGTGCTATACCATCTAAAAGAGGTAGTGTTCGAACTTGTTGCTTGAGCTTGTAAATCGGCTACTGTAGCTCCCTCACAAAATTGCTGAGTAGTGTCACCATCTGGAGCTACTGCCAATACAGGCGAATATTGAATAGCAATGCGGGTAGATGGACAGCTAGGATCTGCGTTGGGATCTCGTTGCCCCACAAAATAGCTTGTGCCTGCAACTAGTTGAGCATTTGGATCTAACGCAGAGCCAGAAAATTCTTCCAGAAATGCTTCTAAAACATAGCTTGCATCATCTGCATCTACTGTAGCCAACAAATCTGCTACAGTACTTATATCACTCGTGCTGTATTCGCATGGTTGAAAAAAGGAGCCAAAAGAAGGTGTGGGTGCACCAAGATTAATGACAGTAACTTCTACAGCGGGTCTTGAGTTACATGTTGCCGAGACATTACCTGCATAATATGTTGCATTCTCCAAAATTTCATTTGCGGGAATTGGATTGGTGGAAGTTGCTGTTCTATACCATGCAACACTGTCTCCGTTTGCTGTCGCCTGTAAATCTGCAACAGTCGAGAGGTAGCATACCGTTTGTTGGTTTCCGGATGCTCCCCCGTCTTCATCTACTACAACAGGACAATTTTGTCCGTAAGTGTAGGTTCCGGTCATTAGAAAAAAGGCAAAAAAGAATAATGGTACTCCTTTCTTACCCAAAGTAAAAATTCGCATAGGCTCTAAGTGTTAAATTAAATCGGTTTTCATTTTTGATTTTTACGGTTCAAATATATATTTAAACTCGCACAATAAAACTTAAACTCCTGTTAAGTGAGAAGTTTTAAGTCATGTAACGTTTCAATGAACGTATGTCTTTGAAGTAGGGATGGTTAAAAGTACAACTTTTTCATTAATAAAATATTTTTAGGAGTTTTTTTACACCTGAAAAGTTAAAAAAACCGGTCATCGAACAAATCGTTCTCACAGTTTGACCTAATTAATCACTTTATGTTACAGAAATCAGGTACTTTTTTTACCTGAATCTCACTTACAGCTCTCTTCTATTCCTTTATATTTACTCAAAATTTGAGAGATGCGATTACATTTTATTGCCATTGGAGGTAGTGCAATGCATAACCTGGCGCTTGCTCTTCACGAAAAGGGCTATCAAATAAGTGGAAGTGATGACATTATTTATGAACCATCAAGATCCCGGCTGAAGAAGAAGGACTTATTGCCCAAAGAATATGGATGGTATCCGGAGAAAATCAATAGTGACCTCGATGCTGTTATTCTCGGCATGCATGCAAGAGAGGATAATCCGGAAATTAGAAAAGCCAAAGAATTAGGTTTGCCCATTTACTCCTACCCGGAATTCCTGTACGAACAATCTAAGAATAAGACAAGAGTAGTGATAGGTGGCTCCCATGGTAAAACAACTATTACATCAATGGTTCTTCATGTTCTAAAGTATCATCAAAAGGACGTTGACTATATGGTCGGGGCTCAACTTGAAGGCTTTGATACAATGGTTCATCTTACCAAGGAAAACGATTTTATCGTTTTAGAGGGAGACGAATATCTATCTTCTCCAATAGATCGCCGGCCCAAATTCCACCTTTATAAACCGAATATTGCTTTACTAAGTGGGATTGCATGGGATCATATTAATGTGTTTCCCAGTTTTGAGGAATACCTTGAGCAATTTAGGATCTTTATTGATTCAATAGTCAAAGGTGGTATTCTTGTCTACAATGAAGAAGATAAGAATATTGAAAAGCTTGTTGAAGAATCCACTAATACTATTCGGAAACACCCCTATGGTACTCCTGGTTTTACCATAGAAGATGAGAAAACACTACTGGAAACTCCCGAAGGTGATATGCCCATCGCAATTTTTGGAAAGCATAATCTGCAAAACCTTGCCGGCGCTAAATGGATCTGTCAGCACATGGGCATCGATGAAGAAGATTTTTATGAAGCTATAAGTTCTTTCAAAGGAGCTTCCAAAAGAATGGAAAAGATCGCTGAAACCGGGGAGACTGTGGTTTTTAAAGACTTTGCACATAGTCCATCCAAAGTAATGGCAACTACAAATGCTGTAAAAAACCAGTTTCCGAAACGGAAGTTGGTGGCATGTCTGGAACTTCACACCTACAGTAGTCTGAATTCCGAATTTCTTAAGCAGTATCAAAAGGCCTTAGATGCTGCCGATGAAGCTGTTGTATTCTTTTCGCCTGAAGCAGTCGAAAATAAAAAGCTTGACCCCATTACTAGGGAGCAGATTTTTGATTCTTTTGGGAGGAAAGATCTAAAGGTTTTTACGACTCCTTCAGATTTCCAACTATTTCTTAAGGACAAAAATTATAAGGATTCCATTTTATTGTTGATGAGTAGTGGGAATTATGGAGGATTGGATTTTGATGAGATTAAAAACTGGATATCGTAAAATGACATTTTTGAATTACTTCAATTTGTTATCTTTAGATAAAATGTGCTGATGAATTCAGAAAAATCCTCCTCTTTTACCATTAAACACTGGGCCGAAGGAGATCGACCAAGAGAAAAGCTACTTCAGAAAGGTCGGGAATATTTAAGTGACGCCGAATTACTTGCCATTTTAATAGGTTCAGGAAGTAAAAATGAATCGGCGGTAGAAGTCGCAAAAAAGATTTTAGCAAAGGCTCAGGACAATCTAAGTGAGTTGGGGAAGTTTTCGGTAAAGCAGCTCATGGATGTAAAGGGAATTGGAGAGGCCAGGGCTTTGACTATAGTGGCTGCACTGGAGCTGGGTAGAAGGCGAAGATCATCTGAGGCGCTGGAAAAGAAGAAAATATCCTCAAGCAGCTCAGTTTTTGAATTAATGCAGCCGAAAATAGGAGAATTACCTCACGAGGAATTTTGGATCCTGTATCTCAATAACTCCAATAAAGTTATACAGGAGCTTCCTCTTAGCAAAGGAGGTATAACAGGTACTCTGGTAGACGTGCGTCTCGCTTTTAAGCAAGCCTTGCATCTTGGAGCTACAGCACTAATTCTGGCACATAATCATCCTTCAGGAAATCTTAACCCCAGTGCAGCCGACAAACAGCTTACTCAAAAATTCAAGACTGCAGGTGAAAGCCTGGATGTTAAGGTTTTAGACCACATAATAATAACTGAAAACTCTTACTTTAGCTTTGCCGATGAAGGTTTGCTGTAACTTTAAAATATGCTCCTTGTTTACACCCAAAAGATAACGCCGAGAATAACATATGTGTTTAAACATATTTGCACGAAAATACTTGGAGTTCCTGTTGGGTTTACTTCTAAAATAGAGGAGTTTGTTGCTCATGAAGGAATGAAGATTTCCTACGGTAAACAAAGTCTTGCCAATGAAGTCTTTATCCAGAATGTAGATCTTCTACTTGAGCAGGGGATAAGTGACCTGGAGGTAAAGGTACAGGAGTGGGACGATGTGCCGTGTTTTTTTTCGGTTGGAGAAGCGAGTTCCATTCCCTTCGACATCTTTGCTGCATCTTTTTATTTATTGAGCCGATATGAAGAATATCTTCCTCATGTAAAAGACAAAGAGGGTAGATTCCAGGCGAGCGAAAGTCTGGCCTTCCAAAATGGCTTTTTAGACAAGCCAGTCATAGAGATTTGGGCCGAAAAGTTTAAAAAGGTCCTCAAAAAAAAATTCCCGGCTCATGATTTTCCTAAGAGGGAGTTGCGAACCCAAACAATTATTTCAGTTACCGAAGCCTACTGCTATAAAAAGAAAGGTATAGTGCGGG
The DNA here is from genome assembly GCF_035607535.1 of Salinimicrobium aquimaris. Taxonomy (NCBI): domain Bacteria; kingdom Pseudomonadati; phylum Bacteroidota; class Flavobacteriia; order Flavobacteriales; family Flavobacteriaceae; genus Salinimicrobium; species Salinimicrobium aquimaris. The sequence continues at coordinate 211,542 of NZ_JAYDZX010000006.1, read as the reverse complement.
TTGTCCTGGGACTTGGTCTTGATCTCATAAGGTTTAAGCCGAAATATGTGCTTCACAGGTTACAGGTAATGACCAAGCTGAAAAGGGATCCATATGATATATATTCCAAGGTCATTCAATTCCTGCGGAAGTATAAAGTTCCGATGAAATTCATGTTCCAGGTAAGTGATTTTTCTACTCATGACAGAAACATTAATCACAACCGCCTTGAATTTCAAAGCTTAATCAAATCTGTTGGGGATTATGCGGAAGTTGGTCTACAGCCCGGTTTTTATGCCAATCAAAAATTTGCAGTTCTCAAAGAAGAAAAAAAGCGACTGGAACAGATCGTTAAGAGACCGGTGCGAAGTTCTATTAATACTCATTATAATTTGCTGTTGCCAGATTCTTATAATCATTTGGTAGAACTGGAAATTCAGAAGGATTTCTCTATGGGTTATCCTGAAGCATTAGGTTTAAGGGCAGGAACCTGTACTCCTTTTCTTTTTTACGACCTCAATTTTGAAATTACCACTCCTTTGCGGGTATATCCATATGCGATCAATTCTGAAGCTTTGGAAAAATTAAAGGAAAGTGAAATAGAATTTAAGGTTCTGGAATTAAAACGACAAATAGCCATAGTAAATGGAACTCTCATTTCGGTTTTCACCAATGTAGATTTTTCCGAATATGCCAATGCAAGAAGAAACTTTTCAATTTTAAAGACACTAAATGAAATTCAGTAACATCCGCCATATATTTTTCGACCTGGATCATACGCTCTGGGATTTTGATAGAAATTCGGGTTTAGCTTTTGATTCTATTTTTGCGAAACATAAGATCAAAGTCAGGCTGGAAGATTTTTTGGCCGTCTATGCTCCAATTAATGCTAACTACTGGAAATTGTACAGAGAAGATAAAGTGACTAAGGACGATCTTAGGTATGGGCGGCTCAGGGATTCATTCGACGGAATGAAAGTGAATGTAACCGACTCCAAGATTCAACAATTGAGTATTGATTACATTGATCATCTCCCAAACCACAACCATCTACTTGATGGAACTAAGGAGATCCTGGATTATTTATATCCGCAGTACGAGTTGCACATTATTACTAACGGTTTTAAAGAAGTTCAGCATAAAAAACTGGAAAGCTCAGGTATTTTAAAATATTTTAAAACCATCACTACTTCCGAAGACGTGGGGGTGAAAAAGCCTCATAAGTTGATCTTTGAAGTCGCTCTTGGTAATGCCAAAGCCAAAGTAGGTGAGAGCATAATGATTGGAGATAATTTTGAAGCAGATATTATGGGTGCCAAAGATTTTGGAATGAAGGCTATTCTTTATAATTATTACAAGTCTGAATTTTCACCAGATCACCATCAGGTAATGGAAATGAAGGAATTGACCAGGTACTTGTAATAACTTGCCAGGGATTTCGTTTGATAAAGAACCACAGGTATATGGCGTTGAAAAAAAGTCTGTTCAGAATATCATTTTTGACACTCCTTCTACTTCACTTTTCTTGTGTAAAGGATGTTGATCTTGACCAATATGAGGAAATTGTCCTCACCCCCGAAGCCGCAATAGACCTGATTTTTTTTACCGTTACTAATGATGATTTCTCCAGTACGTCTGGTGGAGGAACTACTGCGAGAGATGAGACAAGACTTGATTTTCTGGATGACGATTATATTCAGAATAACCTTGTACGGGCAGATTTTAATTTTCGTTTTGCCAATACCTTTCAGAATCAATTAACAGCAACTATTAGATTATTATCACCTTCTAATTCGGTTCAGCATACCATAGTTATTCCTATTCCTGCGGGATCCAGTGATCAACCGGTAACTGTGGATTATACTGAAACAATTAGTCAAGGTCAAATTTCTCGAGTAAGAAGAAGTATAAAACTGTCGGTGGAGATTTCCAGTCCGGATCCAATCCTGGATGAAGGGGCTTTGCAGCTGGAATCAAAAGGATTCTACTACTTTGAATTTGAATGATAATGATGAGATATTCTTACATCCTCTTCATTTTACTTTCCTTAGCTGTTTCGGCTCAAAACAAACAGCTCCTGTATAATTTTGACGATCTTCCTCAAACCTTGTTAAGCAACCCGGGAGCCGAGACAAATTTTGATATGCATATAGGTCTTCCGCTTTTGTCTCAAATCCATCTATCTGCGGGATCTTCCGGAGTGAATATGTATGATATATTTAAAGATGATGAAGGCTCAATTAACGACAGGATCAAGGAATCTTTACATAAGCTTACCCGGAATGACTTTTTTGTGGTAAATCAACAGTTGGAGATTTTTTCCATTGGCTGGCGTGATAAGAAAAGAAGATATTATACAGCGGGAATTTACCAGGAGTTAGATGCCTTTGTGTACTTTCCAAAAGGTCCGGCAGTTTTGGCTTACGAAGGTAATAAGAACTATATAGGAGAAAACTTCAGCTTTTCAGATGCTGCGTTTACTGCAGATGTTCTAAATGTTTTCCATATAGGATTTACAAATTATTATTCCGAAGATCTCAACTACGGCTTTAGAGGCAAGATATATTCAGGGGTTTTTAATGCGTATAGTGTAGATAATCAAGGGAAATTTAGAACTGAGGTCTCTCCCGAAGGACCCAACCTTTATCGTCATTACATGACGGGTGTTGATGTGTTAATAAATACTGCTGGCTATGCAGGTCTAGTGGATTCTGAAAATCCAACGGGAGTCGGGACCATGGCAAAACTGGGGGAAAGAGCGTTTTTGGGAGGTAATTTAGGACTGGGGATAGACGCGGGTTTTACCTGGTATCCTACAGATCAATATCGCGTTACCGGTAGCATTTTAGATATAGGTTTTATGCGTCAAACTAAGAATGTGGAGAGCTACAGGTACTATGGTGACTACGAAACCAGCGGAATCGAGTTGCTTCTTCCCGGTACACGCGAATATTGGGACGAATGGGAGGATGAGCTGGACAGAAATCTGAAAGATGAGACTCTTACTAATTCCTACACCACCTGGCGTCCGGTTAAATTAAATGTTTCTTTAGATTTCGGTTTTTCAGAGAATGCCGAGCCGTGTAACTGTTACAGACCTATGGGAAGAAGAAGATATTATAATCATCTGGGAGCTCAATTCTTTGCCATGAAGCGACCCCGGGGATTAAATTATGCCACTACCTTATACTACGACAGGACCTTTAGTGAGAATCTAAGAGGGAAGATCACCTATACTGCAGATTCTTTCTCCTTTTCCAATATTGGTCTTATGGTTGCTGCCCGATTATACAACTTTAATTTTTATCTTGCTGCAGATAACCTGCTGGATTATACCAACCTTGCAAAAGCTCGTAATGCTTCGGTTCAAATAGGTTTCCAGCTATTGTTCAGTAGAGAATGAGAGTCTTTTATATTCTTTTAATAATATGTATGGTTGGGACGGGGGACCTTTTTTCCCAGAAACTTGAAGATTTTCAATACGTCCGGGTTCCTGAAAAATTTGAATTTCTTAAACATGAAAATCAGTTTGAAGTTAACGCACTTACTGCTTTTCTTTTTGAGAAATACGGTTTTAATGTGATCTACAAAGAAGGAGTTCCTCCAGGATTAGATGTATGTGATATACTCCAGGCCAATGTGCATAGTAAATCGGGGTTATTTCGGTCGCGGCTATTTGTAACTCTGGAAGACTGTAATGGTCGCGAGATATTCACCTCCCAGGTAGGAGTTAGTGCTGAAAAGGATTTTAGAAAATCATATCATCAAGCCCTTAGAGATGCTTTTACCTCTTTTGAGGATTTGCAGAAAAAAAGAAAAGTCATTGTTGATCCGGTTTCTCAAGATGAGGAATTAAATACAGATTCAGTTCCTGCTGAAGTTGTTATAAATCCTACACCTGTGACTGGTCAACCTGCTGAAGTCATTATTGATCCGGTTGTTACAGCTGAAGAAAATGAAAAGGTTTCAAGAGATGAAGTCAAACTAGTAAATGGAACTGTCACTTATATCCTGACGTCTACACCCGAAGGTTTTATCATGCACAAAGGGGAGGGGACAGAGAAGTTCGCCACTCTAATAAAGTCTGGTGGGGGAGATAACTACCTATACTCTTCCAAAAATGTTTCCGGAAATGCCTTTTTTGACACCAATGGGAATCTGATCGTAGAATTTCTTGATCCAAACACTCAGCAACTCGTTAATATAATTTACAAACCCGGGAATTAGTATCCGTATTTTCCTTTCCATCTCTTCTGAAGGAAATCTCTCTGTGCCTGCTCCCTTTGATTATTACCCGGATGGAAAAAAGCAGTATTCTTTAATTCTTCCGGAAGAAATTCGGCCGCAGCAAAATTTCCTTCGTAGCTATGTGCGTACTTATAATCCTGTCCATAGCCCAGATCCTTCATAAGCTTAGTCGGAGCATTCCGAATAGCAAGTGGGACGGGTAAATTCCCTGTTTTTCTTACTGTTGACTGAGCTTCATTAATAGCCATATAAGAAGCATTTGATTTGGGCGATGTTGCTAAGTAGATACAGCATTGACTCAAAATGATACGGGACTCTGGGTGCCCTATAGTCGAAACAGCCTGGAAAGTATTATTGGCAAGTATCAGAGCGGTAGGATTGGCATTCCCGATGTCTTCGGCAGCTAGTATAAGCAGCCGCCTGGCAATGAATTTCACATCTTCTCCCCCTTCGATCATTCGCGCCAGCCAATAAACAGCAGCGTTGGGGTCACTTCCACGAATTGATTTTATAAAAGCGGAAATAATGTCGTAATGTTGCTCGCCCGTTTTGTCGTAAAGCACAGTATTTTGCTGTACTTTGTCCATGACCATTTTGTTGGTTACCACAACCTTTTGATCTTCTTCAGAAGTTACTACCAGCTCAAAAATATTCAGCAGCTTTCTAGCATCCCCACCACTTAGCCTTAGCAAAGCTTCGGTTTCTTTTAATTCTACTGAAATTTTTGAAAGGATCTCATCTTTTTTCATTGCCCGCTCTAGAAGTGCAACAAGATCTTCTTTCGAAAAAGAATTCAGGATATAAACCTGGCTTCGGGAGAGCAGAGCGGGGATCACTTCAAAACTGGGATTTTCGGTAGTGGCGCCAATGAGAGTGATCCAACCTTTTTCTACGGCGCCAAGCAAAGAATCTTGCTGGGATTTACTAAAGCGATGGATCTCATCAATAAACAAAATAGGATTCTTGGTTGTGAATAGGCCATCACTTTTTTTAGCCTTTTCAATCACCTCTCTCACATCTTTTACCCCACTGCTAATAGCACTAAGGGTAAAGAAAGGTCTGCCCGATTCGGAGGCAATTATATTGGCAAGTGTAGTTTTACCTACTCCGGGTGGACCCCAAAAGATCATGCTGGGTATAATGTCTCTTTGGATTTGTTTTCGCAGAGCAGCTTCGGGACCAACCAAATGTTGCTGACTCAAATAATCATCTAAGGATTGTGGGCGTAATCTTTCTGCCAATGGTTTATTCATGGGGTAAAAATAGTAAATTGATGATCGGTGCAGAAATAGGAGAGAAGTTTGTAGAAGATATTGTGACGAAGTGGCAGGGGATGAGAAAGAGGGGCCAAAAATGTCATTTTTAGATAGTATTTTCTGGAATCTCTTTCAGTGGCTAAATTATTGTATCTCGCATATTATGGAAGTTCGGAAGCAAAAAGAGCATGAGCCGTTCGTCTTTACCACCGGTGTGGTAGGATACCCTCTATTATTTGTTTTGCTCATTTGGATTGTTTTCTGGATGGAGGTGAGGTTTGGCTGGGATTTCACTACTTTTGGTGTTTATCCGCGAACCTTGGAAGGACTCAGAGGGATATTATTTTCTCCTTTTATTCATAGTGGAATTAAACATTTATTCCATAATACAGTTCCACTTTTCGTGCTTAGCCTTTCACTCTTCTACTTCTACAGAAAACTGAGTTGGAAAATCCTTTTTTTGGGGCTTATTCTTTCCGGATCGATCACCTGGTTTATCGGAAGACCGGCTTTTCATATTGGGGCTTCTGGTATGATCTACGTTTTAGCAGGTTTTCTTTTTTTTAAAGGAGTGTTCTCTAAATATTACAGGCTGGTGGCTCTAAGCTTAATAGTTGTTTTTCTCTATGGAGGGCTTTTATGGTATATCACTCCAATTGATCCTGAGATCTCTTGGGAGGGACATTTATCCGGGTTGCTTTCGGGACTATTATTTGCTGTGATTTACAGGAAGGATATTGCCCGGGCACCAAAGTATGAATGGGAAAAAGAAACTTATAAGGAAGAAAATGACCCTTTTATGCGGCACTTTGATGAAAACGGTAATTTTATTGAAAATCCTGATGGTGAGGAAGAGCAGGAATACATTTACCACTACAAAAAGGCTAAGGACACCAGAGATTCAGAAACTACATAATCTGTTCCTGTCAAGATCTATTTTAACCTTTGTCTCACCACTTCATATAGAAAGGCACCGCACGCTACAGAAACATTCAAGGAGCCAATGGTACCCTGCATAGGTAACTTGGCTTTTGCGTCGACGAGCTTTAGCACAGAATCTGATATACCTTTCCCTTCATTGCCCATTACCAGTGCGGTCGGTTGGGCAAGATCAACAGCATACAGCAAGTCATCTGTTTTCTCTGTAGCTGCCACTACCTTAATTCCTGAAGCCTGCATGTAATAAATCGCATCTTTGATGTGATCGACCTTGATCAATGGGATCTTAAAAATAGCCCCGGCCGATGTTTTCACGGTGTCTGCAGTAACAGGAGCAGCTCCCTTTTTAGGAATGATGATGCCATTGACCCCGGTACATTCGGCTGACCTGATTATAGCTCCGAAGTTTCGCACGTCATCCACCTGGTCCAATAAAAGGAACAGAGGAGAGGTTGAATCTTGAAGAGCATTTTCGACTACTGTTTCGAGATCGGCAAATTCTACAGGTGAGATCTTGGCCACAATTCCCTGATGATTTCCCTTTACCAACCTGTTGAGCTTTTCTACAGGAACATAGGATATGTTGTAATCTCCCGCTTTCATTTTTTGCTGCAGTTCCTGGAACAATTGTCCGCTAAGCCCTTTTTGAATAAAAATCTTATCAATGGTCTCATCGTTTTGAATGGCTTCAATAACTGCTCGTATTCCGAAAATGGTCGTCGTATCTTTCATATCGCAAATATAGATATAAAAAAACCACCCGTGAGGATGGTTTTTCTTATGTCGCAAAGGAAAAAAATCTAGCCCGCGAGTTGGACCGCCTGCACTAAATTTTCGGTTCGCTTTATGTTGCCGTGGATTTGTTTTCTGTCTTCGGGATCCAATTCAAGAATGTTGTAAATTTTTCTTTTTGATCTCGGAACTTCAATCATTTCGTTACTAACCTGGTCGACAAAGTAAAGTTTATCTTTTGTCATTATCTTTTTTTCATAAAGACCTAATGATCTCTTAGACTGAACATCCTTTATGTGTAAGTCGTATACCTTCACGAGGTCGAATTTCTCCCCTTCACCTAGAATTTCCATATAAGCAGTGGAATTCTCATCACTGAAGTTTCGGTTAGGAATAAAAATCCTGTTGCCTTGTTGGATTTCCACAATAACATCATGCTGAAGGAAATACACCTCATTATCCACTTTCATTTCAAATTGATCTGTGAAAAGATTGTAGTTACATGGAACAGCAAAATTTAGTCCTTCCTCTTTAAGATTGGTTTTCACAATACACTGCTGCCAATCATCGAATAAGTACATTTTTCCACTTAGGTTATTTGAATATTCGCTGTTATAGACCTTATCAATTTTTTGAAGTGCAAAATCCCCTAGATTATTTGCAAAGATTGAGCTGCTTGGACCTAGGTCTCGACTTTGTGCGAGACTAAGAAGTGGGGCCAAAAGCAGTAGTACAAAAAGTTTTTTCATCATCAATAGTTTTATGTTAGGAAATTGTAGGGGAGAATTAAAAGTAATGAAATAATGGCATATATATATAAATATAAAAGAAAAAAGCTGCCGGTTCACCGGCAGCTTAGCTTCTTATAATAGTTCTACATAATTATTCTACATCAAAGAATAATCTGGTAGTTTTTGTGTCTCCTCCAATTGCACTTGCCGCAGCTTGATAACCTGAAGGGTTCAAAGTGGCTTCTGAAGTTGGATAAAGGAAACGAGTTGGAATGTCTTCCAAAGTCATTTCTGGTGGTGCATTAAAAGGTAGTGCATCATCAAACAGACGGTAAACTGTCCATCCTTCAAATCCATTATTATAAAGAGCGATCCATTTTTGGTAAGCGATTTTAGCCAGCTCATCTCCAGGAGTTTCAGCCCATGCTCTTGCCGCATATTCCTCAGCTTCAGTTTCGCTTGCAGCGTTCCATTCAAGAACAGAAGCAACGACTCCTTCTTCGAAGAATTCTTCGGCAGTTCCACCAACGTTGTATCCTCTTGCAGCAGCTTCTGCTAACAGGAAGTATACTTCACTCGCTGTAATCACGTTTCCTGGTAAGGTTGGGTCATAAAGTTGTTCTCCAGGAAGCGAGAAACTTGAAGGAGAGTTCGCAGATCCATAAACACCTCCAATGTATTCTCCTCCAACAGTTTGGAAGTACTCTTCAAGTCTTGGGTCATCAAGATCCTCAAGTACATCAACGAACGTATTAGCACCCACGAAATCGGTGCGTCCACTTTGAACAAGTGATACCCACACTGGGTTGGTGTTTGGCGCACCGCCAAGATATTTAATACCAAAGTTGTATTGGTTGCTAAGGATCAAGTCATTAAGATCTGAAGCAGCTTCTTCTGCTGCGGTCTGAGAATTAACGCCTGCAATGTCAACTTCAGCTAAACGCATTGCCATTCTTAATTTTAAAGAATTAGCAGCCTTGTACCATCCTGTCATGTCTCCATTGTATACAGGGTCTTGTTCTGGCTCAAAACCTTCACCAGAAGGATCCATCTGTGCGATTGCCGCGTTCAGACGACTAAAAAGGTCGGCATAGATCGTTTCAGCATCATCATAAACAGGAGAAGGATTGGTTGGGTCAAGAGCTTCGGTGTAAGGAACGTTACCAAATGTTTCTACAAGGAAAGCATAAGAGTAAACTTCCATGAACTCAATAATGGCCAATTTATTATCCAAATTATCGGCTTCATTTTCAATAAGAGTCTCACGTGCTCCTTTTAGATCCTGAAGTACATCCCTGTAGATGGTATTCCACATATTCTCGCTAATATTACGAGTAACCTGGTTGTACTGGCTTTCATCAGGATAAGTGGTCTGTGCCCAATATTGGGAGTACAGTCTGAAAACATTAAAGTTTACACTAGCCGACTGCATGAGGTCAAAGAAGTTACGCGTAGCGTTCGTGAAAAGTCCACTTCCCGGTACTTCGGTAGGATTTTTTTTGTCAATGTTTAAGCCTTCATCAACTTCACATGAAGCGAGGAGAATGCTAAAACAAAATATTGTTAAGAATATTTTTTTCATTTTTTTCTAAAATTAAAATTCAAAGTTTACACTTAAACCAACTGTACGTAGCGTTGGGTAAGAACCTGATAGATATCCCTGAGCGTTACCTGCACCAAGACCTGATTCCGGATCAGCAAAAGGAACATTTTTGTCAATGATCCAAAGGTTTCTTCCAATCAAGGAAATCGTACCTGCATTCATTGAATCTCCAAACCATTCTTTAACCGGCATTCTATAAGATAGAGCCAATTCTCTCAGCTTCACATATGAAGCATCATATACATTGATTTGGTTAGGGTTTCTGCTAGAGTTACCCCAGTAGAATGCACCACCATAGAAATCGGCTCTTGCACGAGTCGTGTTTGGTTGTCCATCGGCAGTTACCCCTTCGTTCAATACACCACCACCTTCAGATACAGGATCCCTTACAGGATTTCCAAGCTCATTAAGTCCTGCTGTAAAGTCAGGAAGTCCGGTTCCTTTACCGTAGTGTAAGTCAAGTGAGAAAACATCTCCACCTTTCTGCACGTCTACAAGAAAACTTAAAGCGAGATTTTTGTATGAGATCTTGTTGGAAACACCTCCGTTCCAATCTGGATTTGCATCACCGATCACCTGGTCGGCTACAGCGACATAATATCCACTTGCGTTGACCACTCTCTGTCCGTCAAGATACTGATATCCTGTACCTCTAAGGGTGTTGTATGGCTGTCCTACAGTTGCGTTAAGGGAAACACCACCTTGGTAGCTTGCCAGTACCAGGTTTTCCTGATCTCCATAAAGATCTACTACCAGGTTCTCATTTTTCGACCAGTTGATGTCCATTGTCCAGTTCCAGTCGTCTGTAGTAACAGGAACTAAGTGTAATCTTGCTTCAACACCTTTATTTTGAAGCTCACCCGCGTTGACCCATCTGTTAGAGAAGCCGGTTGCAGTAGAAAGAGATACCGGCATTAACTGATTCTCTGTGTTTTTCTTATACCAGGTAAGATCAAGCCCTACGCGGTTCTGCCACATACGGGTTTCAAGACCTACTTCGATCTCTTTTGTTCTTTCTGGCTTCAATTCTTCATTTTGCTTAGTTCCCGGGAAAGAGAACAGTGCTGCCTGTCCAAAATTGTTGAGGATGTTATAGGTGTCGTAAACGTTGTTAGCAGGAAGGTCATTACCAACTTCCGCATAACCAGCTCTAAGTTTTCCGAAGCTGAACCAATCCGAATCAAAAAGGTTAGAGAAGATCAAACTGGAACTTACCGCAAAATATCCGTATCCATTTTCATCCGGAGGAAGAGCAGATGAAATATCATAACGATATGTTCCATCCAAATACGCTGTATTCTGGTAACCCACAGAAGCTTGGCCATAATAACCAACTACTTCTTTTTCCTGAAGGATCTCAACGGGTTTTGGATTTGTGTTTACAGAGTTGCTCAAGGCGAAGATGCCAGGTGCAATAAGACCTCCGGCAGTTGCCTGGTGGTAGAAGCTATAAGTTTCTCTTCTCAAGTTAATACCTGCAACACCCGCAAGGCTAAAGTCATCACCAAAGTCTCTGTTCACATTGGCCATAAGGTCATAGTTGTATTCTGTGAAATCTACATCTTTACGGTCATAACCAGATGTTTCATCATCTCTAAGTACACCAAATGGTGCAGCTACAGAACCAATAGCTCTTCTTTCCTCTCTTAATTCAGAGTAGGTGTCAACGGCTCCTTTTGCTGTAACGTCAAGCCAGTCGGTAACATTATAGGAAGCAAACAGGTTTCCGTAGAAACGATTTCTTCTATCCGTTTGATAGTTTCTATAACGCGTCCAGTATGGGTTATCCCAGTAATGAGGTTGTAGGTAAGATCCACCTAAAGCACCTTCGTGGTTCCAGGAGATGTTTTGTCCTGTTTGCTCAAAGATTTCTCTCTGAGAATCCATATCCACGTTTACCTGCCACCACTGACGGAACTGAGACATAAGGTTGTCGCTATATCCTGTAGAGTTCCTTCCTGTAGTTCTCTGAACTATGAAGTTGGCTGATGCTCCTGCACTAAGATTGTCTGTGACCTGAATATCTCCATTCAAGTTAAAGGAGTTCTTGTTCAGGTTGGAATTTGGAAGCATCCCTGTTTGATCAAAATTAGTGTAACCTAATCTGTAGGTCATTTTTTCGGTACCTCCTGAAACAGCAACAGAGTTGTTGAACTGAAGTGATGTTTCAAAGAAATCAACCGGAGTAGTAGCACCTGCTACATAAGGCCTTGGCTGAAGGTAATTTGGGTGATCTGGCACAAAAGCATCCCACTGGAATACCACTTGGCCATTTAAAGGAGCACCATATGAAGCATCATCATAGGTAGGTACTACCTGATCTGTTGTTCCATCACCGTCAACATCGAATAACTCGAAATAACCGTCAAAATCTGGAGCACCATAGTAAGGTCCGTATCCAGCTCCGTATTCATCTTGATATTCAATAAAAGTTGACTTGTCAATCTCACCAACAGTTACACTTGAACTTACGCTCACTTTCATTCTTCCCTGCTGTCCAGATTTAGTAGTAATGATTACTACCCCGTTGGCACCTCGAGATCCGTAGATCGCAGATGCAGCAGCTCCTTTAAGAACGTTGATGGACGCAACATCTTCCGGGTTGATATCGGAAGCAGCGTTACCATAATCATAGCCCGTACTTCCTCCTCTTTGTGCAGCAGTGTTATTAATCTGGTTCGAAATTGGAATACCGTCGATGACGAAAAGAGGCTGGTTGTTACCTGTTAGGGAACTAACCCCGCGAATAAGGAAGTTAGCCGATCCTCCAAAGTTGTTGTTGGCTCTAATCTGGACCCCACTAACTTTACCGGAAAGGTTATTGATCACGTTGTCTGTCTTGACCGTTGAAACCTCTTCACCGGAAACTTCCTGTGTTGCGTAACCAATAGATCTCTTTTCACGGGAAATACCTAAAGCTGTTACTACAACTTCTTCCAATTGAGCAGCATCGGGTTGAAGTACAACATCAATGGTGTTTACATTGGCAACAGTGTATTCTCTTGTTTGCATTCCAAGAAAGGAAAATACAAGAACTTCTCCCGGGCTCGCTTCAATAGAGTAATCTCCATCAAAACCTGTTTGCACCCCACGGGTGGTGCCTTTTACCAGAACGTTAACTCCGGGGAGGGGCATACCGCTGTCATCGGTCACCGTCCCGGTGATTGTTCGCTGTTCTTGTGCAAACGTAATTTGCACAACTAACGCCAGTAATAGCGTTAGAATTCCACTAAACTTTGTTTTCATTTTATAAGATTTGTTTGAATTAGCCAAGGCCAAATTTGATGATTAATTGTCATCCAAGCAACTTTTTTTCTTAGAAACTTCATTTTGTTCTTGTTTCGGCTACAAGATTTAAGGTTTTATTAACGAAATTTAAGAAACTGTGCATTTAATGTAGTTTGTTAATAATCAAGGCCGAAGCAGTTCTTGTGGTAATAATGGTAATCCCAATTACTCAAAAATGAACTATTCGTGTTAAGTTCTGATCAGGTTAGGATTGTTAAAAGGTATACCGGTTATGTTTAGAAATTGAATTGAGGAAGTGCAGATCCAATTAATTCTCTTGAAAATTAATTTATTAAGGTTTGAATAATTCAGTTTTATTTCTACCTTTGCAGACCTTTTTAAAAAAGGGATTATATCAAATAATAATTAGTGTAAAAGAAATTATGCCAACAATTTCACAATTAGTACGAAAAGGAAGAGCCACAATTACCAAGAAGAGTAAATCGGCTGCTTTGGATTCGTGCCCTCAAAGACGGGGAGTTTGTACACGTGTTTACACCACTACACCTAAGAAGCCTAACTCTGCTATGCGTAAAGTAGCAAGGGTAAGGTTGACTAATGGAAAAGAGGTGAACGCTTACATTCCCGGTGAAGGTCACAACCTCCAGGAGCACTCGATAGTATTGGTTAGAGGCGGAAGAGTTAAAGATTTGCCTGGAGTTAGGTATCATATTGTACGTGGTGCTCTGGATACTGCCGGTGTTGCAGGAAGAACACAGAGACGTTCAAAGTATGGTGCTAAGAAGCCTAAGAAGTAATTTTATTTTCAGGGCAAGTAACAATTAACTTATTACAAAGAAGAAATGAGAAAAAGACAGGCGAAAAAAAGGCCACTTTTACCAGATCCAAAGTTTAACGATCAGTTAGTAACTCGTTTTGTTAACATGATGATGTGGGATGGTAAAAAATCTGTTGCCTTTAAGGTTTTCTATGATGCTATTGCTATCGTAGAGGAGAAAAAACAAGACGAAGAAAAAACTGCTTTGGAGCTGTGGAAAGATGCTCTTTCTAATGTTATGCCGCACGTAGAAGTGCGTAGTCGTAGGGTTGGAGGTGCTACTTTTCAGATCCCAATGCAGATTAGACCAGATCGTAAAGTTTCAACTGCCATGAAGTGGTTGATATCTTACTCAAGAAAGCGTAACGAGAAATCTATGGCGCAAGGACTTGCGGCTGAAATCCTCGCTGCGGCTAAAGAAGAAGGTGCGGCTGTTAAGAAGAGAGTTGATACTCATAAAATGGCTGAAGCTAACAAAGCATTCTCTCACTTTAGATTTTAAAACATGGCACAAAGAGATTTAAAATTCACACGAAATATTGGTATTGCTGCGCATATTGATGCAGGTAAGACTACAACAACAGAGCGAATTCTTTTCTACACCGGTATTAGTCATAAAATTGGTGAGGTTCATGATGGGGCGGCCACTATGGACTGGATGGAGCAGGAGCAGGAGCGTGGAATTACCATTACTTCGGCTGCTACTCACTGTAAGTGGAATTACCGCGATCAGGAATTCACTGTAAATATTATTGATACTCCGGGGCACGTTGATTTTACCGTAGAGGTAGAACGTTCTTTACGTGTGCTGGACGGAATGGTTGCTCTTTTCAGCGCGGTTGATGGTGTTGAGCCTCAGTCTGAAACTGTATGGAGGCAAGCCGACAAATATCGAGTTCCAAGACTTGGATTTGTAAATAAAATGGATCGTCAGGGAGCAGATTTCTTTAATGTGTGTAATCAGGTTAAAGAAATGCTTGGAGGTAATCCGGTTCCACTTCAAATTCCAATAGGAGAAGAAATCGATTTTAAAGGAGTGGTTGATCTTATTTCCAAAAAGGCAATTGTTTGGAATGAGGAGGATTTTGGAATGACCTATGAGACTATTGATATTCCTGCTGAACTAGAGAATGATGTAAATGAGTATAGGGCTAAATTAGTTGAGGCAGTTGCTGAGTATGATGAGGCTCTTATGGAGAAATTCTTCGAGGATGAGAATTCTATTACGGAGGATGAGATAATTGCTGCGCTTAGAGCTGCAACAATAGATATGTCCATTATTCCAATGATGTGTGGGTCTGCCTTTAAGAATAAAGGAGTTCAGGCTATGCTTGATGCGGTTATGCGTTACCTTCCTTCTCCTGTAGATGTTGAGGCTATCGTAGGTGTTAATCCTGAAACAGAAAAAGAAGAGAGCCGTAAGCCTAATGTAGAATCTCCTTTCTCTGCACTTGCATTCAAGATCGCTACAGATCCTTTCGTAGGACGATTGGCCTTCTTTAGAGTTTATTCAGGTACTCTTGATGCAGGTTCTTATATTTTGAACACGCGTTCAGGTAAAAAAGAGCGTATTTCACGTATTTATCAGATGCACGCCAACAAGCAACAGCCAATTGATAGAATTGAAGCTGGTGATATTGGTGCAGCGGTTGGATTTAAAGATATTAAGACCGGGGATACCATGACAGATGAGAAGCACCCAATCGTGCTTGAGTCTATGTCTTTCCCGGAGCCGGTAATTGGTATCTCTGTTGAGCCAAAAACTAAGGCCGATGTTGATAAAATGGGTATGGCTTTAGCTAAACTAGCTGAAGAAGATCCAACTTTCCAGGTGAAAACCGATGAGGCTTCAGGTCAAACAATTATCTCAGGAATGGGTGAGCTTCACCTTGAGATCCTTGTAGATCGTCTTAAAAGAGAATTTAAAGTTGAAGTTAACCAGGGGCAGCCTCAGGTTGAGTACAAAGAAGCTGTTACTAAATCTACAGATCACAGAGAAGTTTATAAGAAGCAATCTGGTGGTCGTGGTAAATTTGGTGATATCGTCTTTAAGTTAGGGCCTGCAGATGAAGATTTCAAAGGACCCGGACTTCAATTTGTTGATGAGATCAAAGGTGGACGTATTCCAAAAGAATTTATTCCTTCTGTAGAAAAAGGTTTTAGAGAAGCAATGAAGAATGGTCCTCTTGCAGGGTTTACCATGGATACTCTAAAAGTTAATCTTGTTGATGGATCTTTCCACCCTGTGGATTCCGATCAACTTTCGTTCGAATTGGCTGCTAAAATGGGTTATAAAGTTGCTGCTAAAAAAGCAGGTGCTGTGATCCTTGAGCCAATCATGAAAGTAGAGGTAGTTACTCCCGAAGAGAACATGGGAGATATTGTAGGAGATTTGAACAGACGTAGAGGGCAGGTGAACAACATGTCAGATCGTTCTGGAGCGAAAGTTATTAAAGCTGAAGTTCCACTTTCTGAAATGTTTGGATATGTAACTACACTTCGTACCCTTTCATCGGGTCGTGCAACTTCTACTATGGAATTCTCTCATTATGCTGAAACTCCTTCGAATGTTTCAGAAGAAGTAATTAAAGCAGCTAAGGGATCCGCTAACGATTAATTATCAGGAAAATGAGTCAAAAAATCAGAATAAAACTAAAATCTTACGATCACAACCTGGTAGATAAATCTGCCGAAAAGATCGTGAAAACCGTAAAAAGTACGGGAGCTGTTGTAACAGGACCTATTCCGTTACCAACTCACAAGAAGATATTTACTGTATTGCGTTCTCCGCACGTTAACAAGAAGTCGAGAGAGCAGTTCCAGTTAAGTTCTTACAAAAGACTTTTGGATATCTACAGTTCTTCTTCAAAAACTATCGATGCCTTAATGAAGCTTGAATTGCCAAGTGGAGTAGAGGTGGAGATCAAAGTGTGATAACACTTATGGCTTCGAACAGGTTTCGTGGCCTTACATGTCCTGAGCTTTTAGCAAAGGAAAAACGGTGAAAAATGCATTCAGGATTGGAAGTGTTTTTCAATCCTGAATATTTTTAAATAAATAAGTAATAATAACTAATAATTAATTATGTCTGGGTTAATAGGAAAAAAGATTGGCATGACCAGCATTTTTGACGAGAACGGGAAGAACATCCCTTGTACCGTGATTGAAGCAGGTCCATGTGTAATTACCCAAGTCAGAACCAAAGAGGTTGACGGGTATGAGGCTCTTCAGCTTGGTTTCGATGACAAAAAGACTGCCAATAAGGCTGCCGAAGGGCACGCTAAAAAAGCCGGAGCCGCAGCAATGCGCAAAGTCGTTGAATTCAAGGGATTTGAAGGAGAGCACAAACTAGGTGATACTATCACTGTAGAGCATTTTGTTGAAGGTGAATTTGTTGACGTTTCCGGTGTTTCTAAAGGGAAAGGTTTTCAGGGGGTTGTTAAACGTCACGGTTTCGGTGGGGTTGGACAGGCTACTCACGGTCAGCACAACAGATTAAGAGCTCCAGGTTCTATTGGTGCTGCTTCTTATCCTGCGAGAGTTTTCAAGGGAATGAGAATGGCCGGTAGAATGGGTGGCGATAAAGTAAAAGTAGAAAACCTTAGAGTTTTAAAAGTAGTGGCCGATAAGAATTTGCTTGTTGTTAAAGGAGCTGTTCCAGGTCATAAGAACTCTTACGTAATCATTCATAAGTAATGGAAGTAGCAGTTTTAGATATAAAAGGAAAAGAAACAGGAAGAAAGGCAAACCTTTCTGATGCTGTTTTTGCAGTTGAGCCTAATAACCATGCTGTTTATCTTGATGTGAAACAATATCTGGCAAATCAACGTCAGGGTACTCACAAAGCAAAAGAACGTGCAGAGATTGCAGGTTCTACGCGTAAGATCAAAAAGCAAAAGGGAACAGGTACTGCCCGTGCGGGAAGTATAAAATCTCCTGTTTTTAAAGGTGGAGGTAGAGTATTTGGTCCAAGACCGAGGAACTACTCCTTTAAGTTGAACAAAACCCTTAAGAGACTGGCTAGAAAATCGGCCTTGTCTATGAAGGCAAATGACAACTCCATAATAGTTGTAGAAGATTTTTCATTTGACACTCCAAAAACCAAGAATTTTATTGATGTTTTGAAGGCTTTAGGACTGGAAAGTAAAAAATCTTTGATAGTGTTGGGTGACTCGAATAAAAACGTATATTTGTCGTCACGCAATTTAAAGACCTCCGAGGTCGTAAGTGCTTCAGAATTAAGTACTTACAAAATTTTAAACGCAAATAATCTTGTGTTTTTAGAGGGGTCTCTAGAAGGAATTGAGTCGAATTTAAGTAAATAAGCATTATGAGTATCTTAATAAAACCTATTATTACAGAGAAAGCTACAGCAGATAGCGAACTTAACAATAAGTACGCTTTTGTAGTTGATAATAAGGCGAATAAGATTGAAATAAAAGACGCAGTTGAGTCTGCTTATGGTGTTTCAGTTACTAAAGTTCGTACCATTAACGTCCGCCCAGACAGAAAGACCCGATATACCAAAACGGGTGTTGTCACTGGTAAAACCAGTGCTTATAAAAAAGCACTAGTACAGGTGGCGGAAGGTGAAACTATTGATTTGTATAGTAATCTCTAAGATTAAAAAATGTCAGTTAGAAAATTAAAACCAATTACCCCTGGTCAGCGTTTTAGAGTAGTGAATGGATTTGACGCAATCACTACTGATAAGCCGGAGAAGAGTTTATTAGCTCCGAACAAAAGATCTGGTGGTAGAAACAGTCAAGGAAAGATGACCATGCGCTACATTGGTGGTGGTCACAAAAAACGTTACAGGATCATTGACTTTAAAAGAGACAAGCAGGGTATTCCTGCCACTGTTGCTTCTATCGAATACGATCCAAACAGAACGGCTTTTATCGCATTGCTGAATTATCAGGATGGTGAAAAACGATATATTATTGCTCAAAATGGACTTCAGGTTGGGCAGAATATAGTATCTGGGGTGGAAGACGTAGCACCAGAGATTGGAAATGCTATGCCTCTTTCAATTATTCCTTTAGGTACTATTATCTCTTGTATAGAGCTTAGACCGGGACAGGGAGCAGTTATGGCTCGAAGTGCTGGTGCCTTTGCTCAGCTAATGGCTAGAGAGGGTAAATACGCAACCATTAAATTGCCTTCTGGAGAGATCCGAAGAGTATTGGCGAGCTGTGTTGCTACTATTGGCGCTGTTTCAAACAGTGATCACCAATTATTGGTATCAGGTAAAGCTGGTAGAAACAGATGGTTGGGTAGAAGACCAAGAACAAGACCGGTTGTAATGAACCCAGTAGATCACCCAATGGGTGGTGGTGAAGGTCGTGCTTCTGGAGGTCACCCACGTTCAAGAAAGGGTATACCTGCTAAAGGATTTAGAACCCGTTCTAAAACGAAGTCGAGTAATAAATATATTGTAGAACGTAGAAAGAAATAATAAGATATGGCACGTTCATTAAAAAAAGGACCTTACGTTCACTATAAGTTAGAGCAAAAAGTAGCTCAGAATACAGAATCCGGAAAGAAAGCGGTTATTAAGACCTGGTCAAGGGCTTCTATGATCACTCCAGATTTTGTTGGGCAAACCATTGCTGTGCACAACGGGCGTCAATTTGTTCCAGTGTATATTACAGAGAACATGGTAGGTCACAAATTAGGTGAATTTTCACCAACAAGATCCTTTAGAGGTCATGCTGGTGCTAAGAATAAAGGTAAAAAATAATTGAAGCTATGGGAGTTCGTAAAAGAGAAAGAGCAGAGCAAATAAAGGAAGCTAACAAGCAGATAGCTTTTGCAAAACTGAATAACTGCCCTACTTCACCAAGAAAAATGCGCCTGGTTGCAGACCTGGTGCGTGGTGAAAAAGTAGAAAGAGCGCTTCATATTTTGAAATTCAATTCTAAAGATGCGTCTAAAAGTCTTGAGAAGCTGTTATTGTCGGCAATTGCTAACTGGCAGTCTAAGAATGAAGATGCAAGCATCGAAGATGCAGAGTTGTTCGTAAAGGAGATTCGTGTAGATGGAGGGAGTATGCTAAAAAGACTTCGTCCTGCACCACAGGGTCGCGCACATAGAATTAGAAAACGTTCCAATCATGTTACATTGGTGCTTGGAGCAAACAATAATACACAAAGCTAGTTAAGAGTATGGGACAGAAAACAAATCCAATCGGGAATCGTCTTGGTATCATTAGAGGATGGGAATCCAACTGGTACGGAGGAAATGACTACGGCGACAAATTGGCCGAAGACGATAAGATTAGAAAATATATCCATGCTCGTCTTTCAAAAGCGAGTGTATCAAGAGTAATCATTGAGCGTACTCTTAAGCTTGTAACCGTTACTATCACCACAGCCCGTCCTGGTATCATTATTGGTAAAGGAGGTCAGGAGGTAGACAAGCTAAAAGAAGAGCTTAAAAAGATTACCGACAAGGAAGTTCAAATCAACATCTTTGAAATTAAAAGGCCAGAACTGGATGCTCATTTAGTAGCTTCTAGTGTTGCAAGACAAATTGAGAATCGTATCTCTTACCGTCGTGCAATTAAAATGGCTATTGCGGCTGCTATGAGGATGAACGCAGAAGGGATCAAGATTGAGATCTCAGGACGTTTGAATGGGGCAGAGATGGCTCGTTCAGAATCATACAAGGATGGTAGAATTCCATTGTCAACATTTAGAGCCGATATTGATTATGCTTTAGTTGAAGCTCATACTACTTATGGTAGATTGGGTGTTAAGGTATGGATCATGAAAGGTGAGGTATACGGTAAAAGAGAACTTTCTCCACTTGTTGGCATGGCCAAAAAACAAGGAGGAAAAACCGGAACCGGACGAAGTGGTGCACCAAAATCACGTCGTAGAAAGTAATTTTTTAAAGTAAAGAAAAATGTTACAGCCTAAAAGAACAAAATATCGCAAAATGCAAAAGGGCCGTATGAAAGGTGTTTCTCAAAGAGGACACAGACTTTCAAACGGAACTTTTGGGATCAAGTCATTAGACTCAAATTTTGTGACTGCCAGACAAATTGAAGCTGCGCGTATTGCTGCTACACGTTATATGAAGAGGGAAGGTTCACTTTGGATCAAGATTTTTCCAGATAAGCCTATCACTAAGAAGCCTCTTGAAGTACGTATGGGTAAAGGTAAAGGTGCCGTTGAATATTGGGCTGCAGTTGTAAAACCGGGAAGAATACTTTTTGAAGTAGGAGGTGTGCCTTTTGACGTTGCTAAAGAGGCTCTTCGCCTGGCAGCGCAAAAACTTCCTGTAAAAACTAAGTTCATTGTAGCTAGAGATTATCAAGCTTAATAAGAAACGTTATGAAACAATCAGAAGTTAGAGAATTGTCTGTAGCAGAATTACAGGAAGAACTTGGTAAGTCAAGGAAAGCATATTCCGATCTTAAAATGGCTCACGCAGTATCGCCATTAGAGAACCCAATACAGTTGAGAACTGTAAGAAGATCTATAGCGCGTATTGCTACAGAGTTAAACAAAAGAGAACAACAATAAGTGTTATTCTGCTGAAAATGGAAAAAAGAAACTTAAGAAAAGAGCGTATAGGTGTTGTTACCAGTAATAAGATGATGAAATCTATTGTGGTTTCTGAAACTAAGAAAGTAAAGCACCCCATGTATGGTAAGTTCGTTTTGAAGACGAAAAAATACGTGGCACACGATGAAACAAACGACTGCAACATTGGAGATACAGTAAGGATCATGGAAACCCGTCCTTTGAGTAAATCCAAATGCTGGAGATTAGTAGAAATAATTGAAAGAGCGAAGTAATTATGGTACAACAAGAGTCTAGATTAAGAGTTGCAGACAATACCGGAGCTAAAGAAGTTTTAGTGATCCGTGTATTGGGCGGTACAAATAGAAGATACGCTTCTGTTGGAGACAAGATCGTTGTCAGTGTTAAAGAAGCTACACCTAATGGAAACGTAAAGAAAGGTGCAGTTTCAACAGCAGTTGTTGTTCGTACCAAAAAAGAAGTGCGCAGACCAGACGGATCTTATATCCGTTTTGATGACAATGCGTGTGTTCTTCTTAACCCAGCCGGGGAAATGAGAGGAACTCGTGTATTTGGGCCTGTAGCACGTGAGCTTCGTGATAAGCAGTTCATGAAGATTGTATCATTAGCACCAGAAGTGCTTTAATACAGAAATAAGATGAAAAAGCTTAAAATAAAAACCGGAGATACTGTTCGCGTTATTGCTGGAGACCATAAAGGTCAGGAAGGGAAAGTGCAGCAGGTATTTTTGGATAAAAACAAAGCCATTGTGGAAGGTGTAAATATGGTTTCCAAGCATGAGAAACCAAGTGCATCAAACCCACAGGGTGGAATTAAGAAGAAGGAAGCACCTATTCATATTTCCAATCTTTCTTTGATCGACAAGAATGGTGATACTACCAGAGTTGGATATAGAACAGAGGATGATAAGAAAGTTAGGTTTTCCAAAAAATCCAATGAAGTAATTTAGTTATGGCGTACGAACCAAGACTTAAGAAAGAGTATAAAGAGAGAGTTATCTCTGCTCTTACAGAAGAATTCAGCTACTCCAATGTAATGGAGGTTCCAAAACTACAGAAGATAGTTGTGAGCCGTGGAGTTGGGGCTGCTGTGGCAGATAAGAAACTTATTGACCATGCTGTAGATGAACTTACGGCTATTACCGGTCAAAAAGCTGTTGCGACCATATCTAAAAAGGATGTTGCTTCTTTCAAACTTCGTAAGGGAATGCCAATTGGGGCGAAAGTTACCTTGCGCGGAGAAAGAATGTATGAGTTCCTGGATCGTTTGATCACTTCGGCACTTCCACGTGTACGTGATTTCAACGGGATCAAAGCTACAGGTTTTGACGGTAGAGGTAATTACAACCTCGGTGTGACCGAGCAAATTATCTTTCCGGAGATTGATAT
This sequence comes from Salinimicrobium aquimaris, assembly GCF_035607535.1. Taxonomy (NCBI): domain Bacteria; kingdom Pseudomonadati; phylum Bacteroidota; class Flavobacteriia; order Flavobacteriales; family Flavobacteriaceae; genus Salinimicrobium; species Salinimicrobium aquimaris. The sequence continues at coordinate 189,047 of NZ_JAYDZX010000006.1, read as the reverse complement.
CGATAAAGTGAACAGGATCAATGGTATGGATATTACCTTTGTGACCAGCGCCAACACCGATAAAGAAGCAAAATCATTGTTAACCGAATTGGGATTACCTTTTAAAAAGAATTAATTATGGCTAAAGAATCAATGAAAGCCCGTGAGGTGAAGAGACAAAAATTGGTTGAAAAGTATGCTGAGAAACGTAAGGCTTTAAAAGAGGCCGGAGACTATGAAGCATTACAAAAACTTCCAAAGAACTCATCTCCTGTACGTTTGCACAATCGTTGCAAATTAACCGGAAGGCCAAGAGGGTATATGAGACAATTCGGTATTAACCGTGTTACTTTTAGAGAGATGGCTAACAGTGGTTTGATCCCAGGTGTTAAAAAGGCTAGTTGGTAAGATTATAAATTGGGAGAAGGTTCCGCATGAGTTCATGAGGAAAACCACTTCCGCAAATTGAAATAGATGAATACAGATCCTATTGCAGATTATTTGACAAGAATTAGAAATGCGGTTGCTGCAAACCACAGAGTGGTGGAGATCCCCGCTTCTAATCTTAAAAAGGAAATTACCAAGATTCTTTTTGATCAGGGTTATATCCTTAGCTACAAGTTTGATGATTCAACTGCTCAAGGCAGCATCAAAATTGCACTAAAATATGACAAGGTTACTAAAGAGCCTGTTATCAAGAAAATTCAGCGCATAAGTAAACCCGGTTTACGTAAATATGCCGGTGCCAATGAACTTCCTCGTATCCTTAACGGCCTTGGAATTGCTATTGTTTCTACTTCTCACGGTGTAATGACCGGAAAGCAGGCACAACAGGAAAAAGTTGGTGGTGAGGTATTGTGCTACGTTTACTAATATTTAAAGACGAAAAGAAATGTCCAGAATAGGTAAAAGTCCAATCACAATTCCACAAGGTGTTACAGTAGACATTAAAAACGGAGTTGTTACGGTAAAAGGAAAATTAGGGGAACTTACTCAGGAGTACTCGGAAATCGATATTAAGATCGAAGAAGGGGTTATTACTTTTGAGCGCCCTTCAGATAAGAAAGAGCACAAAGCAAAACACGGTCTTTATCGTGCTTTGATCAATAACATGATCGAAGGTGTTTCTAATGGATTCACACATGAACTTGAATTAGTTGGTGTGGGATACAGAGCTACCAATCAGGGTCAAAAATTGGATCTTGCTGTTGGGTACTCTCATAACATTATCTTAGATTTGGCCCCCGAAGTAAAGGTGGAAACAATTTCAGATAAAGGTAAGAACCCTATCGTGAAATTGACTTCGCATGATAAACAACTAGTAGGCCAGGTAGCTGCAAAGATCAGATCTTTCCGTGCACCAGAACCTTACAAAGGTAAAGGTATCAAGTTCAAGGGTGAACAGTTAAGAAGAAAAGCAGGTAAATCAGCTTAATAAGTAAGATTATGGCAGTTTCAAAACAAGATAGAAGAACAAAGATCAAGAAAAGGATCAGAAGAGATATAAGCGGTACTCAAGGCCGTCCCAGACTTTCAGTTTTTAGAAGCAATAAAGAAATTTATGCTCAAATTGTGAATGATGTTGATGGAAAAACCTTGGTGGCTGCATCTTCAAGAGATAAGGAAGTTGCATCTGCAACTGTAGAGAATAAAATAGAGCAGGCGGCACTAGTTGGTAAAGCTATTGCTGAAAAAGCTTTAAAAGCCGGAATAGAGACCATCTCTTTTGATAGAGGGGGTTACCTGTACCACGGAAGAGTAAAATCATTAGCAGAAGGTGCTCGCGAAGGAGGACTAAAATTCTAAAAGTATGTATCAGGATTATAAAAACGTAGAACTTGTAAAGCCAGGAGGACTTGAATTAAAAGACCGTTTGGTTGGTGTACAACGTGTTACTAAAGTTACAAAGGGTGGTAGAGCCTTCGGCTTTTCTGCAATTGTAGTTGTAGGTGATGAAAATGGTGTTGTAGGCCACGGGTTAGGAAAATCAAAGGAAGTAGCCGATGCCATTTCTAAAGCAGTAGAAGACGCAAAGAAAAACCTGGTGCGTATCCCTCTTAACAAGGGTACCCTACCTCATGAGCAAAAAGGTAAATACGGTGGAGCAAGAGTAATGTTATTGCCTGCTGCGCCTGGTACCGGAGTTATTGCTGGTGGTGCTATTCGTGCCGTACTTGAATCTGTTGGGGTTCACGATGTACTTTCAAAGAACCAGGGGTCTTCAAACCCTCACAACGTTGTAAAAGCAACTTTCGACGCATTGCTTCAATTGAGAAGTGCAGAAACTGTAGCTAAGCAGCGTGGTATTTCTCTGGAAAAAGTTTTTAAAGGATAACAACAAGGAAAATGGGAAAAATAAAAGTTACTCAGGTAAAAAGTGCAATTAAGCGCACTCAGAACCAAAAACGTACTTTGGAAGCACTGGGACTAAGAAAACTTGGTCAGGTAGTGGAGCATGAGAATACGCCAAACATCCTTGGTATGGTAAATAAAGTAAATCACTTGGTTTCCGTTGAGGAGACAAAATAAGAAATTCACATGGATTTAAGTAACTTAAAACCTGCGAAAGGTTCAGTTCAAAGTAACAGTAAGCGTGTTGGGCGTGGTGAAGGATCAGGAAAAGGTGGTACTGCCACCCGTGGTCATAAAGGTGCCAAGTCACGTTCAGGTTACTCAAGGAAAATAGGATTTGAAGGAGGGCAGATGCCTCTTCAAAGACGTGTTCCTAAATTCGGATTCAACAACATCAACCGTAAAGACTATCAGGGGATTAACCTTGATACTCTTCAAAGCCTGGTAGATGAAGGTAGAATTACCGATACGGTTGACATGAATGTTCTTGTAGAGAATGGATTGGCCGGGAAAAACGAGTTGGTAAAGATATTAGGTAGAGGTGAATTAAAAGCTAAGTTGAAAATATCTGTTCATAAATTTACTGCATCCGCAAAGCAAGCAATTGAGGCTGCTGGTGGTGAAGCCGTTACCTTATAATAGATAACAATGAAATTCATCAATACATTAAAGAATATCTGGAAAATTGAGGAGCTAAAAAATAGAATTTTAGTAACCCTTGGTTTGTTGTTGGTGTATCGTTTTGGAGCACAGGTTGTGCTTCCGGGCATTGATGCGTCTCAATTAGCTAACCTTGCGACTCAAACAGATGGGGGATTGCTGGGATTGCTTAACGCTTTCACAGGAGGTGCATTTTCAAATGCATCTGTGTTTGCATTAGGTATTATGCCTTACATCTCTGCATCTATTGTGGTGCAATTGATGGGGATCGCAGTTCCTTATCTTCAAAAGTTGCAGAAGGAAGGGGAGAGTGGCCGTAGAAGGATCAACCAAATTACAAGGTGGTTGACTATTGCTATCACTCTGGTGCAGGGTCCTGGTTATATCTATAACCTGTTCGCTACTTTGCCTTCCAGTGCATTCCTTCTTGGGAGTACTGTGACATTCGTGGCATCCTCTGTGATCATTCTTGCTACAGGTACCATATTTGCAATGTGGTTAGGTGAGAAAATTACCGATAAAGGTATTGGTAACGGTATCTCCCTTTTAATTATGGTTGGTATTATTGCCACTCTACCACAGGCTTTCATTCAGGAATTTGCTTCAAGAGTATTCGAATCCAATGGAGGGTTGATCATGATCCTTATTGAACTTGTTATCTGGTTTGCGATCATCCTGGCCTCTGTAATGTTGGTAATGGCTGTGCGACAGATTCCTGTACAATATGCTAGAAGAACCGCAACCGGAGGATATGAAAAGAATGTATTTGGTTCAAGACAATATATTCCATTGAAGCTTAATGCTTCTGGGGTTATGCCGATCATCTTCGCCCAGGCAATCATGTTCATTCCGGCAGCAGTGGCAGGACTTTCACAGTCTGAAACTGCACAGGGAGTAACAGCCGCCTTTAGTGATATCTTCGGCTTTTGGTACAATCTGGTGTTTGCGTTGTTAATTATTATTTTTACGTACTTTTACACCGCGATTACTGTACCTACCAATAAAATGGCAGATGATCTTAAGAGAAGTGGTGGTTTTATTCCGGGGATCAGACCTGGAACCGAAACTGCTGAGTTTTTAGATCGCATCATGTCGCAAATCACCCTGCCGGGTTCTGTTTTCTTAGCGCTTATCGCAGTGTTCCCTGCTATTATCGTTTCCCTGTTGGGAGTTCAGGCCGGATGGGCTTTGTTCTTTGGAGGAACATCATTGTTGATCATGGTAGGAGTTGCAATCGATACCATGCAACAGGTTAATTCATACCTGTTGAACAGACATTATGATGGTCTTATGAAAACCGGTAAAAACAGAAAAGCAGTAGCATAATGGCAAAACAATCGGCAATAGAACAAGACGGAACGATCATTGAAGCATTGTCAAATGCAATGTTCCGGGTGGAATTAGAGAATGGTCATGTTGTGACCGCGCATATTTCAGGTAAAATGCGAATGCATTACATTAAGTTATTGCCTGGGGACAAAGTGAAATTAGAAATGAGCCCGTACGATTTATCTAAGGCTCGAATAACTTACAGATACTAATAACTATGAAAGTTAGAGCATCAATTAAAAAAAGAAGTGCCGAGTGCAAAATTGTGCGAAGAAAAGGCAGACTGTACGTGATTAACAAAAAGAATCCAAAATTTAAACAAAGACAAGGGTAGTTATGGCTAGAATTGCAGGTGTTGATATACCAAAACAAAAGCGAGGCGTTATAGCATTGACCTATATCTTCGGAATTGGAAAGAGCAGAGCTCAGGAAATTCTTAAAGAGGCCAACGTTGAAGAAGGAAAGAAAGTTTCAGACTGGAATGATGACGAGATCGGAAGAATCCGTGAAGCTGTTGGTGCCTTTAAAATTGAAGGGGAATTACGTTCAGAGATTCAATTGAGCATTAAGCGCTTAATGGATATTGGAAGTTACAGAGGGATTCGTCACAGAGCGGGGCTTCCGTTAAGAGGACAAAGAACCAAAAATAACTCCAGAACCAGAAAAGGAAGAAGAAAAACAGTTGCAAACAAAAAGAAAGCAACTAAATAATAAGTAGGATGGCAAAAGCTAAAGTAACTCAAAAGAAACGCAAGGTAAATGTTGAGTCTATTGGAGAAGCACATGTTACTGCTTCTTTCAACAACATTATCATTTCGTTGACCAATAAAAAAGGAGACGTTATCTCCTGGTCTTCTGCCGGTAAAATGGGCTTTAGAGGATCAAAGAAAAACACTCCTTACGCAGCTCAATTAGCTGCTGAAGACGCATCAAAAGTAGCTCACGAAGCCGGTCTTCGTAAAGTGAAAGTATTTGTGAAAGGACCAGGAAACGGTAGAGAATCTGCTATTCGTTCCCTTCACAATGCAGGAATTGAAGTAACTGAGATCATCGACGTTACACCACTTCCACACAATGGATGTCGTCCTCCAAAAAGACGTAGAGTTTAATTTAACAAGTATAACAAAAGTAAGCAAAGAGATCTGCGAAGGACAGTGACCTTAATTCCACGATCGCTTGCTTTATAATCAATTTTTCAATGGCAAGATATACTGGTCCAAAGACTAAAATCGCCCGTAAATTCGGGGAAGCTATTTTCGGAGATGACAAATCTTTTGAAAAAAGAAACTATCCTCCGGGACAACACGGTAATAACCGTCGTCGCGGAAAGAAATCTGAATATGCTATCCAGTTAATGGAAAAGCAAAAAGCGAAGTATACCTATGGTATCCTTGAGCGTCAATTCAGAAACATGTTTGAAAAAGCAACCCGTGCACAGGGAATTACCGGTGAGGTGCTTTTACAACTTTGTGAGTCTAGATTAGACAACGTAGTTTACCGAATGGGTATTGCCCCATCAAGACGAGCTGCAAGACAACTGGTTTCTCACAGACACATCACGGTAAATGGTGAATTAGTTAACATTCCTTCTTACCAGTTAAAAGCGGGAGATGTTGTAGGGGTAAGAGAGAAATCAAAATCCTTAACTGCCATCCAGGATTCCTTGGCTAATTCAGGAAGTGTTTACGAATGGATCACATTCAACAATGAGACCAAAGAGGGAACATATGTTTCTGTACCCGGAAGAGTACAAATTCCGGAAAATATAAATGAACAATTCATCGTCGAATTATATTCGAAATAATAATTCACAGAAGTCGTAATATGGCAATATTAAATTTTCAGAAGCCCGATAAAGTTATAATGATTGATTCAACCGATTTCGAAGGGAAATTTGAATTTCGCCCTTTGGAACCAGGTTATGGATTGACTGTTGGTAACGCTCTAAGAAGAGTACTTTTATCTTCACTTGAAGGGTTCGCTATCACCTCTGTTCGCATGGAAGGTGTAGAGCATGAATTCTCAACTATCCCGGGGGTAGTAGAAGACGTAACCGAAATAATCTTGAATCTAAAGCAGATCAGGTTTAAAAGGCAAATTGATGAAATAGACAATGAAGCCGTTACCATTTCTGTGTCAGGTCAGGAGCAATTGACTGCAGGTCACTTCCAGAAATTCATTTCAGGTTTCCAGATTCTTAATCCGGACCTTGTTATCTGTAACATGGATAAGAAGGTAAACCTAAACATGGAGGTTACTGTAGAAAAGGGTAGAGGATACGTTCCTGCTGAAGAGAATAAGAAGCCTAATGCACCTATCGGTACGATCTATACAGATTCCATTTACACTCCAGTAAAGAATGTGAAGTACAGTATCGAAAACTATAGGGTTGAACAAAAAACCGATTACGAAAAGCTGGTTTTTGAGATCTCTACAGATGGTTCAATCCATCCCAAAGAAGCCCTTACCGAAGCTGCTAAGACTTTGATCCACCACTTTATGCTGTTCTCTGATGAGCGCATCACTTTGGAGGCCGACGAGATTGCACAGACTGAGACTTACGATGAAGAATCCCTTCACATGCGTCAATTATTAAAGACCAAATTGGTAGACATGGACCTTTCAGTTAGAGCACTTAACTGCTTAAAAGCTGCAGAGGTTGATACTCTTGGGGATTTAGTATCATACAACAAGAACGATCTTATGAAGTTCAGAAACTTCGGAAAGAAGTCTCTTACAGAGCTTGAAGAGTTGGTAAACAACAAAGGCCTGAACTTCGGAATGGATCTTTCGAAATATAAACTAGATAAGGACTAGTCGCGTTTAAGGCGCAACTGTCAAAAAAATAAATTATAACCATCATAGTTTGCTCCTCAAAATGGGTCGTAGCAAGATGATGAAACAAAAAATGTCATGAGACACGGAAAAAAGACAAACCACTTAGGAAGACAAACGGCTCATCGTAAAGCGATGCTTGCGAATATGGCTTGCTCTCTTATTGAGCACAAGCGTATCAATACTACTGTAGCAAAGGCAAAGGCTTTGAAGCAGTTTGTAGAACCATTGGTTACTAAATCAAAGGAAGACACTACTCACAACAGGAGATTGGTATTTTCAAAATTGCGTGACAAAAATGCAATTTCTGAATTATTCCGCGAAATAGCACCTAAGGTTGGTGATCGTCCGGGAGGATATACCAGGATCATTAAACTTGGAAACAGGTTAGGTGATAATGCAGATATGGCACTTATTGAACTTGTAGATTACAATGAAATCTATAACGTAAATAAACCGGAGAAGAAAAAGTCAACCCGTAGGGCTGGTAGAGGTAAGAAATCTGCCGATGCAGCACAGGCGAAGCCGGAAGCTTCTTCAGAAGAAAAGAAAAACGAAGGAAACGAGGAATAGGAATGAATCTTTCTTCATAAATTTTAAAAAGGATAAGCCATTAAAGCTTATCCTTTTTTTATACCCTTAAACCAGGGTCTCAAAAAGGTTACATTGAGCAACATTTTTTAAACCTTAAAAGAGTCAAAATTATCTCTGTCAAAAATGATAGTTTTGTAAATGATTAAGAGGAACCAATTATGAAATATCAAGCACGTAAAAAGGCAATTCTGCTGTTAGAAGACGGAACTATCTTTCATGGTAAAGCTGTGGGGGACAAAAACGGTAAAGCATTTGGTGAAGTCTGTTTCAACACAGGGATGACGGGTTATCAGGAGATTTTTACAGATCCGTCGTACTTTGGGCAAATCATGGTGACCACCAATGCTCACATTGGTAACTACGGTGCCAATGAAGAAGAAAAAGAGGCAGAAACAGCACAGATCTCCGGGCTCATTTGTAAAAATTTCAGCTATTATCAAAGTCGTCCTGCGGCAGATGAAACTTTAAAACAGTTTCTTGACCGCAGCGATCTTTTTGCAATATCAGATGTTGATACCAGAGCTCTGGTTACCTATATTAGAGAAAATGGAGCTATGAACGCTGTTATCACTACAGAATTTGACGATCTTGATGCTCTTAAGAAGGAACTTGCTGCAGTGCCAGACATGAATGGTCTTGAACTTGCATCAAAGGTTTCAACTAAAAAACCCTATTTCTTTGGGAACGAATCTGCAAGGTTTAAAGTAGCAGTTCTTGATATAGGTGTCAAAAAGAGCATTTTAAAGCATCTTTCTAAAAGAGATGTGTACTGCAAGGTTTATCCCTATGATACTTCTTATGCCGAAATGAAAGAGTGGGGTGCACAGGGTTATTTACTATCTAATGGTCCAGGGGACCCTCAACCATTGGCAAGTGCAGTCCAGGTTGCAAAGGATATCATTGCAGATGATAAACCTCTCTTTGGGATATGCCTTGGTCATCAGGTAATTGCATTGGCTAATGGAATTTCTACATATAAAATGCATCACGGCCACAGGGGGATAAATCATCCAATTATGAACCTGGAGACAGGTAAAGGGGAAATTACTTCACAGAACCATGGTTTTTCAGTGAACAAAGAGGAAACAGAAGCTCATCCGGAAGTTGTGGTAACGCATACACATCTCAACGACGGTACAGTTGCAGGAATAAGACTTAAGAACAAGAATTGTTTTTCAGTCCAATATCATCCAGAGGCCAGTCCGGGACCAAATGATGCTCATTACCTCTTCGATGAATTCATTCATAATCTAATAAAAGAGAAACAATAATCCAGATCCCCGCAACAGCGGGGATCTTCTTTTTCTGCTATAACGTATTCGTTAATAAATTTCTCTTAATTCCTTTGAACTAAGGGCTTGGCCTTTTACTATTCTTTTGAAGTATTCGTATCTTGCAGTACCAAAAAAAGAAGATTAATTAAAAATAATTTATATGAGCATAATTATAAATATTCATGCACGTCAAATTTTTGATTCCCGTGGGAATCCTACAGTGGAAGTTGATGTAGAAACAGAGAACGGAATTATAGGAAGAGCGGCAGTGCCTTCCGGAGCATCAACAGGAGAACATGAAGCAGTAGAGCTTCGTGACGGTGGTGATGCTTACATGGGAAAAGGGGTGTCTAAGGCAGTAAAGAATGTCAATGAGGTCATTGCAGAAGAATTGTTAGGTTATTCTGTTTTTGATCAGAATGTTATTGACCAGGCAATGATAGAATTGGATGGGACTCCAAATAAGTCAAAGCTAGGAGCTAATGCTATTTTAGGAGTTTCTCTTGCAGTGGCCAAAGCAGCGGCAAATGAATTAAATATGCCTCTTTACCGTTACGTTGGTGGGGTAAGTGCCAATACACTTCCTGTTCCAATGATGAATATTATTAATGGCGGATCTCATAGTGATGCTCCTATTGCATTTCAGGAGTTCATGGTAATGCCGGTAAAAGCAAAGGATTTTTCCGAAGCCTTAAAAATGGGTACAGAGATCTTTCATAACCTGAAGAAAGTACTTCACAAGAGAGGTTTAAGTACTGCTGTTGGGGACGAAGGTGGTTTCGCACCTACGCTCGACGGTACTGAGGATGCTTTGGATACCATCTTGCAATCTATTAAGAATGCAGGCTATAAACCGGGCGAGGAAGTTATGATCGCTCTTGATTGTGCTGCAGCTGAATTCTATGAAAATGGAAAATATGATTATACCAAATTTGAAGGGGATTCAGGAAAGGTAAGAAGCAGTGAAGAGCAGGCGGAATATCTTGCGGAATTAGCTTCTAAATATCCAATCATTTCCATTGAGGACGGAATGGATGAAAATGACTGGGATGGCTGGAAAGCACTTACTAAAAAGGTTGGGAATAAAGTACAACTTGTTGGAGATGATTTGTTTGTGACAAATGTTGAACGCCTTTCAAGAGGAATTGAAAACAAGATCGCGAACTCAATATTGATCAAGGTAAACCAGATTGGAACATTAACCGAAACTATTTCGGCCGTTAATATGGCACACAATGCCGGCTATACTTCTGTAATGTCGCACCGTTCAGGAGAAACTGAGGATAACACTATTGCCGATCTTGCTGTAGCTTTAAATACCGGGCAAATTAAAACCGGTTCTGCCTCCCGAAGTGATCGTATGGCGAAGTACAACCAACTTCTTCGAATTGAAGAGGAATTAGGCAGTGTTGCTTACTTTCCCCAGGAAAAAGCTTTTAAGATCAAGAAATAAAAAATATTTTATCATTGATATGGAGCCCTTCACTAGCGTGAGGGGCTTTTTCTTTTAAAGTATGATCCTGGTCATATTTTTTAAACTGTTGGCTGGCTAATTTTAAGAGGTTCACTAGTAGAGCATCAATGCCTCCGGATATCACTGAACATTTCTAAACCTTTTCTATTCTTTTGGAGTCCGGGAAAAGGAATTTCGGCCCCAAAAATTTGGGCAGAATTTTGTAAATTAGCAATCCTTAAAATAAATCATAAGCAAATCCATAAAAAATATGTCAAAAGTAGCTACATTAAAGATAGATGGAAAAACCTATGACCTGCCACTGGTTGTAGGTACAGAGAAAGAAGTTGGCCTGGATATCACATCATTGAGAGGCCAAAGTGGGGCTGTTACCCTGGATCCCGGATATAAAAATACAGGCTCCTGCGAGAGTGCCATTACTTTCCTTGATGGAGAAGAGGGGATCTTGAGGTATCGTGGATATTCCATCGAAGAATTAGCTGAAAAAGCTGATTTTCTGGAAGTAGCTTACCTCTTAATTTTTGGAGAGCTGCCAACCGAAAAACAACTTCAAAAATTCAATACCGATATTCTTGATCAAAGTATTGTGAATGAGGATATGAAGACCGTTTTAAAAGGTTTTCCTAACTCAGCCCACCCTATGGGGGTTTTATCATCTCTTACCAGTGCCCTTACTGCATTTAACCCAAAGTCGGTCAATGTAGATTCCGAAGAGGATATGTATAAGGCTATTGTAAAGATACTTGCAAAGTTCCCTGTGCTTGCTGCATGGACGTTACGTAAGAAGAATGATCAGGTGCTTTATAATAAGGATACCAATATAGGGTATGTTGAAAGCTTGCTTAAAATGATGTTCCAGAATGACAATCCTAAGAAGAATTATAAGCAGAATAAAGTAGTAGTCAACGCCCTGGATAAGTTGCTTATTCTTCACGCAGATCACGAACAGAACTGTTCAACATCAACAGTTAGAATTGTAGGTTCTTCACATGCAGGGCTATTTGCATCTATTTCTGCAGGAGTTTCTGCCCTTTGGGGGCCACTCCATGGTGGAGCAAACCAGGCGGTGATTGAAATGCTTGAAGAGATCAAAGCCGATGGTGGAGATACTTCCAAGTTTATTGCCAAGGCAAAAGATAAAGATGATCCATTTAGACTGATGGGCTTTGGTCATAGAGTTTATAAGAACTTTGATCCTAGAGCCAGAATAATTAAAAAGGCTGCCGATGAAGTCCTTGGGCAATTAGGGGTTGAAGATCCAATTCTTGAAATAGCTAAAGGACTTGAGAAAGCAGCTTTAGAAGATCAGTACTTTATTGATAGAAAACTTTATCCAAATGTGGATTTCTATTCAGGAATAATTTACCGTGCAATGGGAATACCAACAGAGATGTTTACCGTTATGTTTGCTGTAGGACGTCTTCCGGGTTGGATTGCCCAATGGAGGGAAATGCGCCTTAGAAAAGAACCAATTGGTCGCCCAAGACAAATTTATATTGGAGAAACAAAAAGATCTTTTAAAGAAATAGATAAGAGATAAGAAAATAAATTTTCAAGAGTAAGAAGCTTCACAAATTTTTTGTGGAGCTTTTTTAGTTATTGATGGTTTGGAGGCAAAAATGGTGAAAATTAGTAGCAAAGAACTCTTCAACAAAGCCTTTCCACCTCCTAATAGGCATGATTCCTTTTACTATATTTGCAGCAAATTTAGCGTATATGAAACTGAATATTAAGAACGAAACTTCACGCTTGAGAGCAGTGGTGCTGGGAACAGCTGAAAGTCCCGGGCCTACACCTGAATATGAGAATGCCTATGATCCAAAATCGGCAGAACATATCAAGGCTGGAACTTATCCCGTGGAAGAGGATGTGGTAAAAGAAATGGAAGCAGTTAGGGAAGTTCTCGAAAAATACGATGTAAAGGTTTATAGGCCTAAATTGGTAAAAGATCTGAACCAGATCTTCACCCGTGATATAGCTTTTGTAATTGATGACAAATTCATTAAAGCCAATATTCTACCCGACAGGGAGGAAGAAATTGAAGCTATTTCTTATGTAATTGACAAGATAGATAAGGATAAGGTGTATTCTCTACCCGAGGATGCTCACGTAGAAGGAGGAGATGTGATGTTGTATGACGACTATCTTTTTGTGGGTGCTTATTACGGGGAGGATTATCCTCAGTTCATTACCGCCAGAACTAACTTGAAAGGAGTTGAGCACCTCCGGGAAATGTTTCCTCACAAAAAAGTGAAATCCTTCAACTTGCGAAAATCTAACACCGAAGCTCGTGACAACGCCCTGCATCTGGATTGTTGTTTTCAACCGGTAGGTAGAGGTAAGGCTATTATATACAGGGACGGATTTCTTGATCAGGAGGAATATCAATGGCTGGTTGACCTGTTTGGGAAAGAGAACATCTTTGAAATTACCCGTCAGGAGATGTATGATATGAATTCGAATGTATTCTCTATTTCTGAAGATGTAGTAATTTCTGAAAGAAATTTCACCCGACTCAACACCTGGCTTCGAGAGAATGGCATGATAGTGGAAGAGGTGCCATACGCCGAAATTGCCAAACAAGAAGGATTGTTGAGATGTTCAACTTTACCTTTAATAAGAGATTAAAAATTTAATGAGACAGATTACAGATACAGTTTTAATGGTACGTCCGGTTGCTTTTAGAATGAATGAGCAAACGGCTGTAAACAATTATTTTCAGGAAGGATTACACCTGGACAATGAGCAGATCAATAAAAAAGCTCAGGAGGAATTTGATGCTTTTGTAGAGAAGCTTAGAAGTGTAGGAGTGAATGTTATCACCGTGGATGATGATGAAAAACTTGACACACCCGATTCTATTTTCCCAAATAATTGGGTGACCTTTCATGAAGACGCCACTGCTGCACTCTATCCTTTATTTGCTGAGAACCGCAGGCGGGAACGTCGTGCAGAGGTCTTTGAAAAAATAGAATCTGAAGGCTATCTCATTAAAGATGTAATAGACTATACGAGTGCCGAGGAGGAGGAGCTTTTTCTCGAATCCACCGGGGTTTTAATTCTGGACAGAGTGCATGAAAAGGCATATTGTGCCCTTTCTCCAAGAGCTAATGAAGAGTTGCTTATTGAATTTTGTGAAGATTTTGAGCTTACGCCGGTAATTTTTAATGCATATCAGGATGTGGATGGACGCAGAATGCCAATTTACCATACCAATGTCATGATGTGTCTGGCAGAGAATTTTGCAGTGATCTGTTTAGACAGTATAGATGATCCCAAGGAGCGAAAGAATGTGGTAAAGCATTTGAAAACAGATGGTAAGGAAATTATCGAAATTTCAGAAGCCCAGCTGCATCATTACGCAGGAAATATGCTACAGGTTCAGGGTGCCGAAGGGAAGAAATATTTGGTGATGAGTGAAGCTGCAAGAAAAAGTCTGCTTCCGGTTCAAATAGCGGCTATTGAAAAACATTGTGAGATCCTCAGCAGTGATCTTACCACAATCGAGACTTGTGGTGGTGGTAGTGCCCGCTGTATGCTAGCCGAAGTTTTCCTTCCTAAAAAGTAATTTACAAAGCCCTTTCAAAAAGGGCTTTTTTCATCCTTCTTTATTCCTGGTCTTCAATTCTCGGTAGGGCTTGATCTGCTTTAAAATGGCGTAACTTTTTTATGAAACCGTGGACCTCCGGCTGGTTGGCTCCGGCATGGATCTTTATGAAAAAATGGTCTTTGTAAAAGGAATACTCTTCTGCACGGCCTTTATAGATCTTCAGCTTAAAAAAGGGTACAACCAGCGAATAGGTCTCTCCGGCCGCTCTAAAGCTAATAAGAATTCCCTTTGGTCGCATTTCCAAACTGCAGTTGCTCTGTCCTTCGTTAAGCACAAGCAGATTGTAAATTTCGATACTTGCTGCGGTAACGGGAAGGTTATGTATGCTTGTACTTTGTAATTCCTGTCTTTTGGAAAGATCAAAGGGTTTGCCTACCAGCTCATTAATTTCTTCTCTTTTATCGCTAAAGTCGCGGGAAATATTCAGTAGCATTTCTTTATTTCTAAAGGTAAGCATTTGCGGTTAAACGCTTTAACCAAGCTTAAAATTCTGTTATCTTTGCAGCTTCCTGTGGGTGCCTGCGGGGTTTATAATTTGAGAAAAAATGAATATTCAGAATACACTTTCGGTTCAGGTAAAAGAAGCGGTAAAGAATATATATCAGGTGGAGGTCGAATCGGTAGAATTCCAGCCTACGAGAAAAGATTTTGAGGGTGATATTACGCTCGTTACTTTTCCTATGTTAAGGCAGGTGAAGACCAATCCGGTACAATTGGGTGAGGCTATTGGAAATTATCTTGTGGAGAATAACCCGGAGATAAAGAAATTTAATGTAGTTCAGGGGTTTTTGAATATTGTCCTAGATGACCAGTACTATCTCAATTTCTTCGGAAAAATCAAGGATAATCCCGACTTTGGAAGAACTCCCGAAGGTGAGAATTCTTTAATGGTAGAATATTCTTCTCCCAATACTAATAAACCGTTGCATCTAGGGCACATCAGAAATAACCTTTTAGGGTACTCAGTTTCTGAAATATTGAAGGCTTCAGGGAAAAAAGTTTATAAGACCCAGATCATCAATGACCGCGGAATCCATATTTGTAAATCCATGCTCGCCTGGCAGCGTTTTGGAAATGGGGAAACTCCTGAAACCTCCGGTTTAAAAGGGGACAAGCTTGTTGGAAACTACTATGTAAAGTTCGATAAAGCCTATAAGGAAGAAGTTTCTTACCTCGTAGCCCAGGGAAAATCTGAAGAAGAAGCAAAGGCCGAAGCTCCTATTTTAAAGGATGCTCAAGACATGCTGCGCAAATGGGAAGCGGGGGACCAGGAAGTGGTGGAGCTGTGGAAGACCATGAACCAGTGGGTATATGACGGTTTTGAAGAAACCTATGATAAACTAGGAGTCGATTTCGATAAGAATTATTACGAGAGCAATACATATTTACTCGGTAAAGATGTAGTGAAGGAAGGTCTTGAAAAAGGGGTTTTTTACCGTAAGGACGATGGCAGCGTTTGGATAGATCTTACCGAGGAAGGCCTGGATGAAAAGATCGTGCTTCGTAGTGATGGAACTGCCGTTTACATGACTCAGGATATTGGTACTGCTATACAGCGAGTGCAGGATTTCCATATCAACGGGATGGTCTATACCGTAGGAAATGAACAGGATTACCATTTCAAGGTCCTCTTTTTGATCCTTAAAAAACTTGGTTATGAATGGGCCAATCATCTTTACCACCTTAGCTACGGAATGGTAGATCTTCCTACCGGGAAGATGAAAAGTCGTGAAGGAACGGTGGTCGATGCAGATGATCTTATTGAAGAAATGACTGCTACCGCTCAAAAAATTTCTGAAGAACTCGGGAAACTTGATGGGTATTCGGATGAGGAAAAAGAAGAGCTCTACAGAATTATCGGACTCGGAGCTTTGAAATATTATATTCTGAAAGTCGATCCGCGAAAACGTATCCTTTTCAATCCTGAAGAATCGGTAGATTTCCAGGGAAATACCGGGCCTTTTATTCAGTATACCTATGCGAGGATACAGTCCATTCTTAGGAAGGCTGAATTTGATTACGGTGAGGCTATTTTTACTTATGAACTGAATGAAAAGGAAAAACAGCTGATCAAGCAGCTGCAGCTTTATCCTGAAACAGTTCAATTGGCAGCTGAAAATTTTAGTCCGGCTCTAATTGCCAATTACACTTATGAATTGGTGAAGGAATTCAATAGTTTCTATCAAAATGTCACTATTTTAGGTACCGAAGATGAGAAAGAGAAGCGCTTCAGGGTTCAATTGTCTAAAGCTGTAGGAGATGTTATCAAATCTTCTTTTGCGCTCCTGGGAATTCAGGTGCCCGAGAGAATGTAAATCGAATTTTGAAGTTAGAAGTACGAGTTTAGAAGTGATTTAAACTGCTGTCAGAAAAGTTTGAAAATTAATTGAAAAATAAGGGGTTTCAAAAATGGCATTTTTGAGACCTCTTATGGAAGATCTTTTCAGAAGAAGATTCGGAAGAAATAAAGAAATTTTGAAGCAGATGTGAAGTTGAAAAAGTTTTCACTTCAGCCTCAAATCATTAAATTTGCAACGGTCGGTGAAATCCGGCGGCTCATAAAATTGGAGAGAAGATTATGTTCGAAAGTTTAAGCGATAAATTAGATAATGCCTTACACGTCTTAAAGGGACATGGGCAAATCACTGAAGTTAACGTAGCCGAAACCCTAAAGGAGGTTAGGCGGGCTCTTGTAGATGCCGATGTTAACTACAAAATTGCCAAGGAATTTACTACTACGGTAAAAGAAAAGGCGCTGGGGCAGAACGTTCTTACCGCTTTAAAGCCGGGACAGATGATGGTAAAGCTCGTAAAAGACGAGCTTACCCAATTAATGGGTGGGGATGCCGAAGGAATCAATCTCTCAGGGAATCCTTCTGTGATCTTAATGTCCGGGCTGCAGGGTAGTGGTAAAACTACTTTTTCAGGAAAACTTGCAAATTATCTTAAAACCAAGAAGTCCAAAAAGCCTCTTTTAGTGGCCTGTGATGTTTACCGTCCTGCAGCGATAAATCAGCTTCACGTGGTTGGAGATCAGGTTGGCGTTGAGGTTTTCAGTGACGAAGGGAATCAGGATCCGGTTTCGATCTCCAAGGCAGCTATTGCTCATGCAAAAGCTAATGGACATAATGTGGTAATTATCGATACCGCCGGTCGTCTAGCTGTTGATGAGGCGATGATGACCGAGATCGCTAATATTCACAGCGCAATTCAGCCGCAGGAAACCTTGTTTGTCGTGGATTCCATGACAGGACAGGATGCGGTGAATACGGCTAAAGCTTTCAACGACCGACTAAATTTTGACGGGGTTATTCTTACCAAACTCGATGGCGATACCCGTGGTGGTGCGGCCATTTCGATAAAATCGGTTGTAAATAAACCAATAAAATTTATTGGTACGGGTGAGAAAATGGATGCTATCGATGTTTTCTATCCTTCCCGTATGGCCGATCGTATCCTTGGAATGGGAGATGTTGTGTCTCTTGTTGAAAGGGCACAGGAGCAATATGACGAGGAGGAAGCGCGAAAGCTCCAGAAGAAGATTGCCAAAAATGAATTTGGATTTGATGACTTCCTGAATCAGCTTCAGCAGATCAAGAAGATGGGGTCCATGAAAGATTTGATGGGAATGATTCCCGGTGCCGGAAAGATGCTGAAGGATGTTGAGATCGATGATGATGCTTTTAAACCAATAGAAGCAATTATTCATTCCATGACTCCGGCAGAGCGTTCGAAGCCATCAATAATAAATGCATCGCGAAAGAAGAGAATAGGTAAAGGTTCCGGTACATCTGTTCAACAAGTAAACCAGTTGCTGAAACAGTTCAACCAAATGAGCAAAATGATGAAGATGATGCAGGGAGGCGGCGGAAGAAAGATGATGCAGATGATGAAGGGAATGAAGTAGTGCTCAGTGGTCAGTGGTCAGTGATCGGTGTACAGTGAGCAGAAAAAACAGTTTATGAAATTTCAAGATTTGTTCGCTTATCAGAAGTCAATTTCTCTCTCTATGGATATTTTTGAGATTTCTAAGACGTTTCCGAAGGAGGAAACCTATTCGCTGACAGATCAAATTAGACGTTCATCACGTAGTGTCTCCGCAGCTATTGCTGAAGCATATAGGAAAAGGGCTTATCCACGACATTTTTCCAGTAAATTAACAGACGGAGATGCCGAAAATTCAGAAACTCAAGTGTGGCTGGAATATGCCTGGAGGTGCAAATATGTCTCAGAAGAAACCTTTAAGGAACTAGTGAAGGAAAGTGAGGAAGTTGGGAAACTGATCAATTATATGATCCTGAATCCTGGTAAATTTGGTGTAAAGACTGAAGAATAAAATCTATTGTAATATAACTGATCACTGAATACTGAATACTGAATACTAAGAATATGACGCTCCTCGACGGTAAAAAATTAAGCAACGAAATTCAGGAAGAGATTGCCCTGGAAGTTCAAAAAATGAAAGAACGCGGGGAGAAGGTCCCGCATCTTGCAGCAATAATTGTTGGAAATGACGGTGCCAGCCTTACTTATGTGAATAGTAAGGTGCAGGCTTGTAAGCGCGTGGGATTCGAATCTTCCGAATATCGCATGTCTTCAAATACCAGCGAATTAGAGCTGTTGGCAAAGATCGAAGAGCTCAATAATAATGATGATATCGACGGGTTCATTGTGCAATTGCCTCTTCCTCCACAGATCAACACTCAAAAAGTACTTCTAGCAGTGAGTCCCGACAAAGATGTTGATGGATTCCATCCTACCAATTTCGGAAAGATGTCGTTGGACATGACATCTTTTATTCCGGCGACACCATTCGGAATTCTTGAAATGCTGGAGCGTTACGATATCCCGACAAAAGGTAAACATACCTGTGTCATAGGGCGCAGCTATATCGTGGGGAGACCTATGAGTATTTTGATGGGAAGACAAGGCTTCCCCGGGAATTCTACTGTCACCCTAACGCATGAGTTTACCAAAAATATTACTCAGATAACTTCCCAGGCTGATATTATTATCATTGCGGTAGGAATCCCAAACTTCCTGAAAGCCGAAATGGTCAAGGATGACGCTGTGGTAATCGACGTGGGGATCACAAGAGTTCCCGACGATTCCAAACCAAAAGGTTACAGGATTACCGGAGACGTAGACTTTGAAAATGTTTCCAAGAAAGCGAGTTATATTACTCCGGTGCCAGGTGGGGTTGGTCCCATGACCATAGCCATGCTCCTTAAGAACACTTTATTGGCACGGGAAACTCATCGCACCAGAGAAAAAGAACTAAAAAATTAAATCAGGAATTTAATTTTTTAGCCTCATCTATTTTCCAGTCCAGATACGCATGTAGATCGGATTCAATAAACCTAATAGCTACTGTAAACAGAGCAAAATCATCTACATAACCTACTCCCGGAAGGAAATCGGGTAGCATATCCATTGGATTAAATACATAAAGCAAAGTCAAACCTATTGCCGCAATGGTAAACCAGGGTGGAGAAGTATATTCGCCTTTTCGGTAATCCTGTAGCATCCCAAACATTAACTTACCGAGCTCAGCGTATTTCTTCATACCCGAGCCCCGCAATTTTTTATCTATTGCTTCCTTGTTCTTCATGACCATATCGAGGTCACCATCATCTACATTGGAAATTTCTGTTTGCAGGTAATCCTTGTTGATCTTCTTTTTTACATTCTCGAGCATAGCAAAGTTTTTTGAAGGTTATAATTTGTGTTCAGTTTTTCCGTATTCGTGCTTGTATATTTTTAAGATAAGCAAAAACAGTGATACGAGCAAAGGCCCGAAGATCAGTCCGATAAATCCGAAGAGAGGGACTCCTACTATTACCCCAAAGAGTGTTATTAAAGGATGAACACTTGCCAAACGATTGAGGATATATAGTCGCAGAATATTATCTGTAATTCCTACGATCACAAAACCATAAATGACAATGAAGATGGCCTGCCACTCCATGCCCATCGAATAGAGTAAGATGGTGACGGGAACAATTCCAATTGCTGTTCCTATGAAGGGCACCATAGCTCCTATTGCGGTGATCACAAACCAAAAGAGAGGATCGGGGACACCAACGATAAGGTAACCGATTAAGGCAACAACTCCCTGAAAAAAGGCAACTAATGGAATTCCCAGGGCATTTGATTTCACCATTTCATCACCTTCATTCCCAATTACTTCCAGGTTGTCCTCTCCTAAAGGGATATATGAAACCACCATTTTTTTGAGGTCATTCCTGTTCATTAACATGTAGTACAACAAAAAGTACATGATACTAATTGCAATGAAAGCATTAAAAGTCCCTGCCCCAAGAGATTGCAAATTATTTGACAACCAATCTGCGACCCGGGCAGAATCTATGCTCTTGCTTATGTCGTAACCTATATAGACTTCAGCTTCATTGATCTGGTCCTTGATGGCCTGCAAAACCATTTCCGAATTAGCGACGGCTTTACCGATTTTTGAGGTCAGCATGATCACTGTGAGCGTGATAGGTACAAGAATGCCAACAAACGAGAGGAACATGAGAAAGGAAGCCGCCAGTACTGGTTGCCAATTCCGGGAAACCAACCAGCCCATAGGTTTTCTCATGACCACGTAAAGCGTTATTGCTCCTAATATTCCCGAGAGATACGGTAAAACCTCCCGAAAGATCAAAACCAGAAGAAAAATAATGAGGAGTAGTACGAACAATTGTCGTACTAAAGATGGCTTTAATCTGTTCATTTAGTTGAGGTAGTTATTTCGCGAATAATTGATCAATGTTTTTAAAAGCCTTGAATTCAAGAGCGTTGCCGCAGGGGTCTTTAAAAAACATCGTTGCCTGCTCTCCCACCTGTCCTTCAAAGCGAATGTAAGGTTCAATAACAAATTCGACTCCTTTACTTTTCAATTCTCCGGAGAATTCCTGGAAGGTATCCCAATCCAGGACCACTCCAAAATGTGGAATAGGAACATCTTTACCGTCTACGGGATTACTTCCCGTATTCCTCCCTTCGGAAGCGGCTTTGTAGTGGATGACAAGTTGATGGCCAAAGAAGTTGAAGTCAACCCAGTGGTCACTGCTTCTACCTTCTTCACAGCCTAGAACTTCTCTATAAAATACCCTGGCCTTCTCCAGATTGTCTACCGGAATGGCTAAATGAAATGGTTGAACTTTTTGCATTTTCTAATGGTTACGTAGAGCGCTGATCAATTCTTTCTTACTCATTTTTGATCGGCCCTCAATACCTACTTCTTTTGCTTTTTTGTAGAGTTCGTCTTTGCTGCGATCTTCGTATTTGCCGGCTTTACCACCTTTCTTTCCTGAATTTGAAGAATTGGCGATTCTGGCAGCTTTTTCCTTGCTCGCGCCTTTGTCTCTTAAAGCTTCGTACTGGTCTTCGTTCTTGATTCGATTGTCTGGCATAACTTTTTTCTTAAAATTAAGCAGATAAGCCAGATTATTTGCTTAATTCTCTGTTAAGATTCCCTTTTCCTTCTGTTTCGGGGGAATTTCTTTTCGGTATTCTTTTTTCCTGAGGAAGAGGTTTTTACATCCTTTCCCGGCTTCTTTTCTCCCGGTTTCAAGCCTGTCGACGCCTCTTCAGTCTTTGTTGATGCTCCTGTGAGACGCTCAAGTTCTTCCAATTCTTCTGAAGTGAGATGGCGATATTTTCCCACCGGAACATCCAGCTCAATATTCATTATCCTTATTCGTTTCAGTTTTACCACTTCGTAACCCAGATATTCACACATGCGGCGTATCTGCCTGTTGAGGCCCTGGGTAAGCACAATCCTGAAGACAAATTTGCTCAACTGCTCCACTTCGCACTCCCGGGTTATAGTATCTAAAATGGGAATTCCAGACGACATTCTTTGGATAAAATCATCTGTTATTAACCGGTCTACGGTAACTATGTATTCCTTCTCGTGGTTGTTACGGGCTCTAAGGATCTTATTGACAATATCTCCGTCATCTGTGAGGAGGATTAAACCCTCACTTGGTTTATCCAGTCTCCCTATGGGGAAAATGCGGGTAGGAAAGTTTATGTAGTCAACAATATTCTTCTTTTCGGCGGGATTTGTGGTGCAAACG
Organism: Salinimicrobium aquimaris; assembly: GCF_035607535.1. Lineage (NCBI taxonomy): Bacteria > Pseudomonadati > Bacteroidota > Flavobacteriia > Flavobacteriales > Flavobacteriaceae > Salinimicrobium > Salinimicrobium aquimaris. The sequence goes on along the minus strand of NZ_JAYDZX010000006.1, from coordinate 166,853 downwards.
ATTCCAATCGGCTTGTTGAAAGCCAGGTAAACATTTTCTTTTTTGGGGGGAACGATTAGTTCGCCGTTTACCCGAACTTCATCACCCGGGCCTACTTTAGTCCCCATTTCGGGAACCTCTCCGTTAATGGTCACCCGTCCCTGTTCAATGAGGGTATCGGCTTTTCGCCTGGAACAGTAGCCAACTTCGCTCAGGTATTTATTTAAACGGGTGAGATTATTGGAAGTCATTTAAGAATTTTAAAGAAAATTAATCCCAGTCGATCATGAAGTACTTGATCTTTGCATCATCAGGGATCTGCGATGCCTGTATGCGGCTCTGGGTATCATATCGCAATTCCACAGGCAGTTGTTTTTTATCGATTGTGACATATACATTCAACTCGTCGATGAATATCACTGCTGCACTAAGCGTGTTTTCTATTCGGGAAATATTGTAATTCTCGACAATATCCTTAAAAGTACTTTCTTTTCCCAGACCTTTAGCTGTTTGGTACCTGGGATCAAGTACCTGCACAAAACCTATGGTGCTGGTAGAGTCGAAGGCCTGCACAGGTTCAATAAGCAGCAGCTTCTTTCCTTCTGTATCATAAACTTCGATCTCATTGCTTTTGCGGTACAATTCACTGTTGCTTACTTGTTTTACAATAGAATCTTCAGCAAAAATTGAATCGAGCTGATATATTCTAATATCCTTGGTTAGGCGGCCTATGCTGTTGGCGCCGATTAAAAAAGGATCCTGTTCTTTATCACAGGAAACAAAAAGTCCGGTGGTAATAAGTAAGGAGAATAAGAGACTTTTGCGCATGGGGATTTTTAAATTAATTATTTTAAAAGTTTATTGAGAACTCCCATTACACCTCTAATGAAGGTAGCACTGGTGAGAACTTTAATTACAGCTTTTTGAGAGTCTGAACTGGAAGTTGTCTTTCTTCCTGAACCCGTTCTTTCAATTTTCTTTCTTTCCTTCTCGGCCTGCTTTTTGGCCTTCTCCTCATCGGCTCTTTCAATTTTGCGGGTGAGGATCTCGTAAGCACTTTCGCGGTCTATATTGTCATTATACTTCTTCGCCAGCGAGGAAGTGGCTGTTAGCTCCCTAAGTTCCTCTGCGGTTAGAATATTCATTCGGCTCATAGGTGCCCTTAACATAGTTGCCGCGAGCGGGGTTGGCCTTCCTTTCTCATCCAGTGCCGTCACAAGGGCTTCCCCAATTCCTAACGTGGTAAGTTCGGTTTTGGTATCGTAAAATTCGGAGATCGGATAATTTTCTGCTGCCAGTTTGATGGCTTTTCGATCCTTGGCTGTAAATGCCCTTAAAGCATGCTGGATCTTTAGACCGAGCTGCCCAAGTACATCAGCTGGAACGTCGGCAGGATTTTGTGTGACAAAATAAATGCCGACTCCTTTCGACCTTATCAGTTTCACAATGCTCTCGATCTGGTTAAGTAAAGCTCCGGAAGCTTCTTCAAAGATGAGATGCGCTTCATCAATAAAAAGCACCAGCTTTGGTTTATCACTGTCCCCCTGCTCAGGAAAGGTATTATAGATCTCTGCAAGAAGACTAAGCATAAAAGTGCTGAAGAGTTTCGGGCGGTCCTGGATGTCTGTAAGGCGCAGGATGTTGATATAACCATGGCCATCACTGTTCGTTCTTACCAGATCTTCGACCTCGAATGACCTTTCTCCAAAGAAGAGGTCGGCGCCTTGTTGCTCCAGAGTGACTATTTTTCGAAGAATAGCTCCTGTAGATGCAGAAGAGATCCTGCCGTAGGATCTTTCAAATTCTTCTTTTCCTTCCTCTGTTGCATACTGAAGGATCTTCTTGAGGTCCTTTAAGTCCAGAAGCGGAAGATGATTGTCATCACAATATTTAAAGATGATGGAAATTATGCCACTTTGGGCAGGTGAAAGTTCCAGGATGCGGCCCAAAAGTACCGGTCCAAATTCACTAACGGTAGCTCTTAATCTTACTCCTTCTTCTTCGGAAAGGGTCAGGATCTCAACCGGTGAAGCCGATGCTTCAAATTTATACTGAAGCTTCTCGTGGCGTTTATAAATAAAATCCTCCCCGGCTGAAGGTTTTGCTACTCCACTAAGATCTCCTTTTACATCCATGAGCAACACCGGAACTCCCTTTTTTGAGAGGTTCTCGGCAAGGATCTGCAGAGTTTTGGATTTACCTGTTCCCGTAGCTCCTGCGATAAGTCCGTGCCTGTTGAGGGTCTTTAGGGGAATTCTTACGGCAGCATCTGGAAAAACTTCTCCCTCGAACATAGCGGCCCCAAGGTAAATAGAATCACCTTTAGGTTCATAACCAGACGAAATATGTGAAGTAAATTGCTGCTTGTCGATCACTTTAAAATTTTTATAAAAATAAGAATTGTGAGGGATTAGGCGGCTTACAATTAGCGGTAATTACTTCACAGCAGGATGAAGCAGTGTAAAGGTTCCCTTTTCGGAGTTCATTTCTGCACGTATTCCATTGGGAATAGTTGCATTATCGCTAATATGGCCTATCATGGCTCCTTCAAAAGCAGGGATCTTTAGAGGTTTGAAATAATGATCAAGTACTTCTTCAAGCGTTAGAGAACCGTAACCTCCGGCACCGCCGGGTTCACAATCACTGCATTTTCCGAAGATAACTCCATTGATTTGCTCAAGAACACCTCCCAATTTTAATTGCGAAAGCATACGATCTACAGCATAGATCTGTTCCCCTACGTCTTCGAGGTAAAGAATTTTTCCGGACCAGTCGGTGGGGAAGAAAGGAGTTCCCATGAGTCCGGTGAGGACAGAGAGATTTCCGCCCAAAAGTTCACCTGTTGTGGTTCCGGGGGTGATGGTTCTAATTCTGTTTTTGGTTTGTGTAAGCAGCCCTCCTTTGTCTGCAGGATTAGAATATTGCACGGCTTCTGCTTCAAAAAGGAGTTTTTGCAAATGCTCTACGGCAAAAGAATTCCAGGTGGAAGTAGCCAGGGGGCCGTGAAAAGTCACTAGCCCGGTCCTTTGATGTATCGCAAGGTGCAGAGCAGTAATATCACTGTAACCAATAAATACTTTTGGATTATTCTTTATGGCATCATAATCAAGTAAGTTCAGGATCCTTGCTGCTCCGGATCCTCCTCTAAGGCAAATAATAGCATCAACATCAGGATCCCGGAACATGTCGTTGAGTTCCTCTGCCCGTTGTTCATCAGTACCGGCCAAATGCCCGTGTCGGGCTCTTACATGTTCTCCTAGTTTTACGTTCAGCCCCAAAGCCTGCATAGATTCGACTGCGATCTCATAAGATTGAGACTCATAAATAGCTCCGGAAGGACTAACGATCCCAATAGTGTCTCCTGCTTTAAGCCGCGGCGGAAGAAGGGGCCGACTTTCATCAACCGGATCGTTTATTACCCCCGGAGTGATGCAACTAAAAAAAGGTACAGCCATGCTGCCGAGGCCGATATTCTGTAGAAACTTCCTTCTTTCCATACTAATAATTCAAATATATAGTTCGCAATACCTGGTTCATTCTTGCCTTAACTTCAGCAGTTGGAGCAACATAATTGCTGTTCATAAAACTGAAGATAAGAACTTTACCCGATGCAGTCACTAAGTACCCGCTCAGGCTGTGGTTATTCTTCATTGTTCCCGTCTTTGCAAAAACGAATGGGGGCTTATCTGCAGGAGCCTTATAATCATTTTTTAAAGTTCCCGACACTCCTCCTGCAGGTAAGAGTTGAAACAGCCGCTCCTGTTCCACTTCCTCATAAATTCTTTCCAGTAGCCATACCATATTTGCGGGAGTAGTGAGATTATATCTTGAGAGGCCCGAGCCGTCAACCCACTGCAAATCATAAGGCATCTCCTGAAGGAATTCCTGCTTCATGTGATCAATGACAATCTTTGCTTGAAGTGTATCTGAAATTTCTCCTGCCGCCATTAGAAGTAATTGCTCAGCAAAAAGATTGTCGCTGTCCTGTAGCATTTTTTTGTAGATGCTATCGGCGGGCTGACTAAAGATCTTGTGCTTTAATTTTAAATCCCCCGGATGGTTCTTCGCCATGATCACCGGCCTGTCAAGAGTATCGGAAAGGAGCTTGACAGTTAATTCCGGGGAAGTAATAAAGGGAATCTTTTGCTGAAATGCTGAGGTTTCAATAACGGGAATTTCGAAGCTGTTTGTTTTTTCATCTCTTCGGATTTTCTTTAAAGTTTCGGTGGTGTCTTGTTGTAGTTCATTTTTAAAATATGAAGGTACTACAGTTAAAGATCCGGGTGTGCGATCAAAGGAAACAACATTGCCGTAGATAGGAAAAGAGGAGCGTTCCGCCGAAAACCCGTATGCATAGTCATCCCAGGCCCAACCGGGGCCCAATGCCTTTTCAGGTGCTTCAGGATTTATGTAAGCAATAGTCTCAGGAGCAGACTTGAGGAAATTCAGAATTTTTGAAGAATCGAAGTCCCTGTGCAAAAATGTGGGGTCTCCCGTGCCGCTTATGTAAAGAGTGTCGTTAGTAACTCCGTATTTCAATCCGGGTACGGAATCCTTCAGCAATTTTAGTCCGGTGTAAAAACTCAGAAGTTTTGTAGTTGAGGCAGGGGTGAAATATTTATTTGAATTATGCTCAAAAAGGACCTTTTTCGTGGCCGGTTCGTAGATCATGATCCCCCGGAACCATGGGACCGAATCTTCGGCTTTCACAAAGTTTTTCTCGAGCTCTCTTTCCAGGTCTTTTCCTGGAGCACAGGAAAGCAGGAGCAGTAGTGAAAGTAGAAGCGGAAATTTTTTTAGGATGTGGTGCAAAAACACGAGGATTAAATAAAGGGTTAAAGTAAGAAAACTTTGACTGGAGTCCGAAAAAATTTTTCTTGGGCAGGTGCCAGAAATATCATTTTTGAGAGCTTAGCTTTAAGGGGAAGGCTGCAGGTTTTTATGTACCTTTGCCGCCTATGAATGAGAAGGAAATGAACGAGTTGGTGGAGCAGGGAAAGATGCTGCCGCTAATGGAAGAATTTTATACCATACAGGGTGAAGGTTTTCACAAGGGGACTGCGGCTTATTTTATTCGCGTAGGTGGCTGTGATGTTGGCTGTCACTGGTGCGATGTGAAGGAAAGTTGGAATCCTGCTTTACATCCCGCAACTGCAGTAGATAACATTGTTGAAAGTGCCGTAAAGAGCAGTAAAACGGTTGTGGTGACAGGTGGCGAGCCGCTTACCTGGAATATGGAACCTCTTACGGGCAAGCTAAAGGAGAGAGGAGCAAAAATACATATTGAAACTTCAGGAGCTTATCCCTTGACCGGTACCTGGGACTGGATATGTCTTTCTCCCAAGAAAAATAAACTTCCCACTAGGGAGGTGTATGAAGTAGCGCATGAATTGAAGGTGATCGTCTTTAACAAGCATGACTTCATATTTGCCGAGGAACAAGCTGCCAAAGTGAATGACAACTGCATTCTGTACTTACAGCCGGAGTGGAGCAACAGGGAGAAAATGATGCCTTTAATTGTGGACTATGTAATGCAAAACCCAAAGTGGAAGGTCTCCCTGCAAACTCACAAGTATCTCAATATTCCATAAAAAAACGCCCTTTTAAAAAGGACGTTTTCAATTTCTTTTTCCTATGGAGTTACATAGTTTCTTTAAATGGAACTTTTACGTAACGATCGTCCCATCCAATAAAAAGATTTGCACCGTCATTACTTTTTGCAAAGCTCATTGAGAGTGCATCAATAGGTACAGGGGATTTTCTCACCGGTACAGTAATTCTGGCCACATCCTTTTCAACGTGGTAGTCGTATGCACCCCAGATGTTTGTGCTGTTATTGAGGATTATTGTCCATTCCTTTTCCTTTGGAATAGTAAATAAGGTGTAAGTCCCTTTCTTTATTGTTTTGTCACCCACCATCATGTCCTGGTAAAGTGTAATTTCAGTAGCCTCATTAGCTCCTGTTCTCCAAACTTCCCCGTAAGGGATCAATTTCCCAAAGATCTCTCTGTCGCGGGTTTGAGGTCGGCTGTAAAGCACCCTTGCTACCGGTTCATTGTTTTCGCCTCTAAACAAGGCAACATCCATAGGGCTTACATCTAGTTTTGAAAAGTTAGGACCGTCATTGTCCTTTGTTGTTTCCGGGGTTTCCTGGGCATAAAGCTGAGGTGTTGATAATGACCCTGCAAAAACCGCCAGCATTATAAATAATTTCTTCATTTCTTCTGTTTTTTAATTACTGGTTTAAATATAAATCATGTGAGGGAAACTTAAGTTAAGGTTTTCTTTAATTGCCGTTAAAAAGATGAAAAACTTTAGCTCGAAAAATATCTTGGGGAATGGAGCTTCATCAGGAAGAAATTCAGCAGGAAAGAATTTGTGGAAAAAGGTTTTTCAGGGTTTTTTTCAGGGTCTTCCTAAAGATTGGAGAATCAGTAGATTTTATGTTACTTCAGCTTTAGGTGCTCTCTCTAAATGAGATCTTTCCAAAGGGCTACAGGTGAGGATTTTTCCACATAAATTGTTGATAACTTCAAGGCTTTAACAGGGGTTGAAGTGGTTTTACAGGTATGATTTTGGTATATTTGTTCGTTATAGAAATTGATAAAATTTTAACGAATTCAAGTATGAGCGAAGAGGTTAAGAGAAGCAGTTATTCGGCTGACAGTATCCAGGCACTGGAGGGAATGGAGCACGTACGCATGCGCCCTTCAATGTACATTGGTGATACTGGAGTGAGAGGCTTGCACCATCTTGTTTACGAGGTGGTCGATAACTCCATTGATGAGGCGTTGGCGGGACACTGCGATACCATTAGGGTAACCATAAACGAAGACAATTCTATTACTACAGAGGATAATGGTCGGGGTATTCCTGTAGATCTGCATAAAAAAGAAGGGGTTTCTGCACTCGAGGTGGTAATGACCAAGATTGGGGCAGGAGGGAAATTCGATAAAGATTCCTATAAAGTTTCCGGTGGACTTCACGGGGTTGGTGTGAGTTGTGTGAACGCGCTTTCAGACCATCTTAAAGCTACTGTTTATCGTGATGGAACCATTTGGGAACAGGAGTACGAAAGGGGAAAGCCAATGTACCCAGTAAAATCTGTTGGCACCACAGATCTTAATGGTACGATTGTAACCTTTAAGCCAGACCCTACCATTTTTCAGCAGACTACCGAGTACAGTTATGATACACTTGCCAGTAGAATGCGTGAGCTCGCTTTTCTTAATAAAGGGATCACTATTACCCTTACAGACCGCAGGGAGAAGGATGAAAAAGGAGAATTTGTTTCTGAAGTCTTTCATTCTGAAGAAGGTCTTAAAGAGTTTATCAAATTTTTGGATGGAACAAGAGAGCCAATCATTAGTGAGGTAATTGCTATCGAAGGGGAGAAGAATGACATTCCTGTTGAAGTGGCGATGGTTTACAACACGTCCTTCAACGAGAATCTTCACTCATACGTAAACAATATCAATACCCACGAAGGAGGTACTCACCTTGCAGGTTTCAGGAGAGGTTTGACAACCACCTTAAAGAAATATGCCGATTCTTCCGGCTTACTTGATAAGCTGAAGTTCGAGATTTCGGGAGATGATTTTCGGGAAGGATTAACAGCTATAGTTTCGGTTAAAGTTTCTGAACCTCAGTTCGAAGGTCAGACAAAGACCAAGCTTGGTAACAGAGAGGTGACTGCTGCAGTTTCGCAGGCGGTTTCTGAAATGCTGGAAAACTACCTAGAAGAAAACCCCAATGATGCAAAGACCATCGTACAAAAGGTGATCCTTGCCGCGCAGGCCCGTCATGCAGCCAAAAAGGCTCGTGAAATGGTACAGCGTAAGACCGTGATGAGCGGTGGTGGTTTACCCGGTAAATTGTCTGATTGTGCTTCGCAGGACCCGCACGAGAGTGAAGTTTTCCTTGTTGAGGGAGACTCGGCAGGAGGAACGGCAAAGCAGGGTCGGGACCGTCATTTTCAGGCTATTCTTCCTCTAAGAGGTAAGATCCTGAACGTGGAAAAGGCAATGAGCCACAAAGTTTTTGAAAACGAAGAAATAAAGAATATCTACACCGCTCTGGGTGTAACAATTGGTACTGAAGAGGACAGTAAAGCACTGAACCTTTCCAAGCTTAGATATCACAAGATCGTGATCATGTGTGATGCCGACGTTGATGGTAGCCACATCGCAACCTTAATCCTTACTTTCTTCTTTAGATATATGAAAGAATTGATCGAGGCCGGTCACGTTTATATTGCAACTCCGCCACTTTACCTTATCAAGAAAGGTAGTAAAAAGAGATATGCCTGGAATGACAAGGAGCGCGACGAGATTGCAGCTTCCTATAATGGAGGGGTGAGCGTACAGCGATACAAGGGTCTTGGAGAGATGAATGCAGAACAGCTTTGGGATACAACTATGAATCCCGAATTCCGTACCCTGCGTCAGGTAACTATAGACAATACAGGGGAGGCCGACAGGATCTTTTCTATGCTAATGGGAGATGAGGTACCACCGCGAAGGGACTTCATTGAAAAAAATGCCGTCTACGCAAACATTGACGCTTAATTGCTATTAAAAGTTAAAGAAAGCCCTGCAGAAATGCGGGGCTTTTTTGTTTGTAGGAATCTCCTGAAGGAGCTATGCTTTTTTTGTTATTTTTACTCAACTACAAAACCCACCATTGTGAAAAAATTACTTATAATATTTATTGCTTTTCTTTCTTCTCCATGTGCTGTTTTTGCCCAAACTAATGTTGCTGAATTCATTGACGATATGCTTGTTTTGGGAGGAAATTTTTCCCAGCCTGCAGCTGAGGCTGCTGGATATCAGGCGAGCGCTGGCTGGTTCAGTTCAGCAATACCACTTGATAAATGGGATTTCCGGATTTCTGTTCATGGTAATGCACTTTTTGTACCTTCAGAAAAGAAGAAGTTTTTCCTATCCAATTCGGATCTTAAGGTATTGAAGATCAATGAATCAGAAAATGCAGTTCTACCAACAGCTTTTGGTGGTAGTAGCTCAGTTTATCTTAGTGGAGAAGTTTATTTTAACGGCGCACTTATTTCTGAACCGAGTTTCCCAGCAATGGAAGGGATAAACAGGAGTTATGTGCCTCACGCCTTCGTGCAGGCAGCTATAGGAGTTTCTGCCGGGACTGAAGTTACTGTTAGAGCGATGCCTGAAGTGACCATTGATGGTGTTGCTGCCAGTACTTATGGTTTAGGAATTAAGCACAATTTAAGTCAGTACTTTGGGTATTCCTATCCTGAAGATTTTCAATTAGCATTTGGTGCTTCATATTCAAAATTAATTGTGGGCTATGAATTTGATCCCATCGGGGCTGCAGATGTAGTTGAGCTAGATAAGATTGATGTTGATGCGAACCTTTTTATGGGTGAATTAATAGGGTCCAAAAAATGGGGTCTTTTCGAGGCTATTGTGGCGGCTGGTGCAATGAACTCGCAATTCAGCTATACCTTCGGGGGGAGGGGAGAAGTAGATCTTGTCAATGCCGAGGTTGATAAGATTGAGGATTCAAAAATACAATTTAAAGGAGATGTTGGTTTCAATCTTTATTTCAGTCAATTGCGGGTAAGCACCATGTTGACAGCGGGAGAATTTTTTAACGCAAATCTAGGTCTTCACGTAAGCATTTAATCTACTGTTTTTGCCCCTATTTTTGAGGGAAAAATCCTCGAAAATTCGTATTTTCGCTGGACTATTAATCAAACTAATTCACAATGAAAGTTACCATAGTAGGTGCCGGAGCTGTTGGAGCCAGCTGCGCGGAATATATCGCCATTAAAAATTTTGCTTCAGAAGTTGTTTTAGTAGATATTAAAGAAGATTATGCTGAAGGAAAGGCAATGGACCTGATGCAAACAGCATCCCTTCTTGGCTTTGATACTAAGATCACAGGAAGCACAAATGACTACTCAAAAACGGCAAACTCAGATATTGCTGTTATCACCAGTGGAATTCCGCGTAAGCCGGGAATGACCCGGGAAGAGTTGATCGGGATCAATGCAGATATCGTAAAATCTGTTTCTCAAAGCCTCCTGGAACACTCGCCCAACGCTACTTTGATCGTGGTAAGTAATCCTATGGATACCATGACTTACCTCGTTCATAAAAGCACTAATCTTCCAAAGAACAAGATCATAGGAATGGGAGGAGCTCTTGACAGCGCCCGTTTTAAATATAGAATTAGTGAAGCTTTAGGTTGTCCTGCGTCAGATGTTGATGGAATGGTCATTGGCGGGCACAGCGATACAGGAATGGTGCCGTTGACACGTCTTGCTACCCGCAACTCTGTGCCTGTTTCAAAGTTCCTTTCTGAGGATCGAATTGAGCAGATCAAGGAAGACACTAAAGTAGGGGGAGCTACTCTTACAAAGATGCTCGGTACCAGTGCGTGGTATGCCCCGGGAGCGGCTGTTTCTTCTCTTGTTCAGGCAATTGCCAATGATCAAAAGAAAATGTTCCCATGTTCTGCCCTTTTAGAGGGAGAATATGGATTAAATGATCTCTGTATCGGTGTGCCGGTGATCCTTGGGAAGAACGGAATTGAAGAGATCGTGGAAATAGAACTCGATGAAGCCGAAAAAGCCAAACTAAAGGAGAGTTCTGAAGGGGTTTCAAAAACAAATGACCTTCTTGATTTGAAGAAATAAATCTTATTGAAAAATAGCTTTTAAGAAGCTTCTCAAAAATGTCATTTTTGATGAGTATTTTCTTACCAGAAAAGAGGTGGGAAGATCGATGAATACCAAATGTGGCAGTGCTTTTGAGAAGCTTCTTTTTTTACCTCTAAAAGTTAATTTTTTCAAAAAATATAATTGGGATTTCTATCTTGAAAACCTATATTTGTCCGTTTTTAAAAATTGAACATAAATTAAAGAATAATGCAGAACAAGGGAATAATCAAGGTATTCGCGGTATTGTTTGCTCTGGTATGTATTTACCAGTTGTCTTTCACATTTATTGCTGGCAATATTGAGGGCGATGCCGAAGAATTTGCACAGCAGGAGATCCCCGAAGGTGTTGACAATTATGTAAGCCTTAGGGAGAGAGCCGAACAAAGGTATCTTGATTCTATTGGTAATGAGGAGGTATTTCTTGGAATCACCTACAACTCGGCTAAAGAAAAGGAGCTCAACAAAGGGCTGGATCTAAAAGGAGGTATCAACGTGATCCTTCAGATCTCTGTCAAGGACATCTTAAGAGAATTAGCGAACAACAGTAAAGACCCTGCTTTTAACCAGGCTCTTGCAAGAGCAGATGAGGCTCAAAGAACAAGTCAGGAAAACTACCTTGACCTTTTCTTTGAAGCTTTTGAAGAAATTCCTGATGCCCGCCTTGCTTCTCCCGATATTTTTGCAAACAGAAATCTAAGTGACGAGATCAATTTTGAAATGTCTAATGAGGAAGTAAAGCCAATCATTAGAAGAAAGATCGACGAATCTATTGTTTCTGCATTTGAGGTACTAAGAAAGCGTATTGACAAATTTGGGGTAACTCAGCCAAACATTCAGCGTTTGGGTTCTTCAGGAAGGATCCTTGTTGAACTACCGGGTGCAAAAGAAATTGAGCGTGTAAAAGACCTTTTACAGAGTACAGCGCAGTTGGAGTTCTGGCATGTTTATAAGAGCAATGAATTTCAAAACTTCTTTGTACAGGCTAACAATGTCCTTAAGCAAATTCAGGTTGAGGAGACCGCAGAAGCTGATGTTGATACTACAGCGGCAGAGCAGGATGAGATCGATGCTTTGTTAGAGTCGGCTAATGATACGACTCAGGTCGCTGAACAAAATAATCCTTTATTTGACCTAATGGCTGCTCCGGGCTTCCAGGGCGGTCCTGTTTTGGCAACATTCAATATTGAGGATACTGCAAAAGTGAGAGAATATCTCAATATGCCAGAGGTGCGTGGTCTTCTTGAAGGCGAACAGCGTTATGCCAAATTTGTATGGGGAATTACTAATGAAGATGATGAAGCCGCTCCTCTTTATGCGCTAATAGGGAACAGGCAAAACGAACCACCGCTTTCCGGAAGCGTGATCACAGATGCTACTCAAGCTTACGACCAGGTGGGAAGAGTGGCTGTAACCATGCAAATGAACGGAAAAGGAGCGAAGACCTGGGAAGAAATGACAGGATACGCTTTTGAGAACCAAAGCCAGATCGCTATTGTTCTTGATAATGTGGTATATTCAGCTCCCGGAGTTTCCAGCGGACCAATTTCCGGCGGAAGAAGTGAGATCACCGGTGATTTCAGTATTACTGAAGGACAGGATTTAGCAAACGTATTACGTGCAGGTAAACTTCCTGCTTCAGCAGATATCGTACAGAGTGAGATCGTAGGTCCATCTTTGGGTCAGGAAGCAATCGATAGTGGTATCAATTCTTTTGTAATTGCACTTGTTCTTGTCTTGCTTTGGATGATCTTCTATTATGGAAAAGCAGGTATTTTTGCCGATATTGCACTTGTGGTGAACATTCTGTTCATTTTTGGAGTACTGGCAGGTTTAGGTGCGGTTCTCACCCTTCCCGGTATTGCCGGTATCGTACTTACAATAGGTATTTCTGTGGATGCGAACGTGCTTATTTTTGAGCGTATTCGTGAGGAGTATGCAAAAGGTAAAGTTCAGAAGGACGCCATTAGAGACGGATTCAATAATGCCTTATCTTCAATTCTTGATGCGAACATCACGACTGGTCTTACTGCCTTGATCCTATTGGTCCTTGGAACAGGTCCTATTAAAGGATTTGCAACGACCCTATTGATCGGTATTGCTACCTCTCTTTTCACAGCCATCTTCATTACCAGGTTGTTCATTGATAACTATGCGAAGAACCCTAACAAGAGTCTTGATTTTTCAACTTCGGTTACCAAGAATCTTTTCTCCGGACTTACAATAAAGTTCCTCGAGAAGAGAAAGACCTTTTACATCGTTTCAGGAGTATTCATCCTTGTGAGTTTAGGTTCCCTGTTTACTCAAGGTCTTAACCAGGGTGTAGACTTTGTTGGAGGAAGAAGCTATACCGTAAGGTTTGAACAGGCTATCAATCCTTCTGAAATTGAAGACGATCTTGTTGCTGAATTTGGTAGTGCGAGCGCCAAGACTTTTGGAGCTGCCAACCAGATCAAGGTTACTACCAAGTATAAAGTAGAGGAAGAAGGAAGCGAAGTAGATGAGGAAATTTCCAGAAAGCTATATAATGCAGTCCAGTCTTATTTACCTGAAGGAACTACTTACGAAGACTTTACTGTTGGAAGTGAGGGGGAAAGAGAAATAGGAATAATGCAATCTATCAAGGTTGGGCCATCTATTGCTGATGATATTAAACAAGCATCTATTTGGGCCGTTTTAGGATCTCTGTTAGTGATCTTCCTTTACATCCTGTTGAGGTTTAGAAAGTATCAGTTCTCACTGGGAGCAGTAATAGCAGTTATTCATGATGTTCTTATAGTATTGGGTGTTTTCTCGCTCACCTATAAGTTCATGCCTTTCAACATGGAGATCGACCAGGCATTCATTGCGGCGATCCTTACCGTTGTAGGTTACTCGCTGAATGATACTGTGGTTATCTTCGACAGGATCAGGGAATTCTTTAACGAGCACCCATCCTGGACCAAAAAAGACGCCATTAATGCTGCGATCAACAGCACAGTAAGCCGTACAGTGAACACCTCTTTGACTACTCTTGTGGTACTTCTAGCCATCTTTATTTTTGGTGGGGAAAGCATTAGAGGATTTATGTTCGCTCTTATTGTAGGGGTAATCGTAGGTACCTATTCTTCTATCTTCATTGCAACGCCTGTTACTTATGACACGTTCAATAAAGAGACTAAAAGAAGAAAACTGAAAAAGAAAGAAGCTGTAGCTTAATCTAGTCAGCTTATAAATCAAAGAAAAGCCTTCCGGAAACGGAAGGCTCTTTTTTTTGCCCTTTTTGGAAGGTGAGCAGATGGAAATTTTCAGCTGTAGAGCAGTTTGTTCTCTGAAGAAAAAGTAACTGTGAAGAATTCTGTTCTGAGTCAACGGACTAGTTCAAGATTATTTGGATGGCTATTGTTTCACAATAAAAATGGGAAACCTTTGGTCTGAAATATTTCATCTATGATTAATTCAAGGCTTTAAGTATTGATCTTCTCGAACCGGCCTAAAAAGAAAAAGCCTCAGGAAGAGGCTTTAAAAATGCTATTTTTGAGAGGCTATACTTTAATTTCTCTTGAGGATTAAGCTGTCCCCAACCTGCAGATTCCAGTCGTCTGAAAGGCCTGCGTTGATTTCAAGTACATACTGTGCCGGAACTTCAGAAGGGATCGTTTCAAGACTTTGTGGCTTCGCATTTTTGGTTATGCTCACAATTTTGTTTTGGGAATTAAGAAAAATAAGATCTAGCGGGATGTTTGTATTCTTCATGTAGAAACCACGGGGTGCTTCATTTTCAAAGATAAACAGCATCCCCTGGTTCTGCTCCATTGATTCCCGGTACATCAAGCCTGTTTCCCGCTGATAATCATCATCTGCGATCTCCAGTTGTAGAAACTGGATAGTATCCCCGCCCGGCCTGGTAAGATAGGCTTCAGCTTCTTTGGTGAAAGAAATTGGTTCGGAAATATCCTGGGGTTGATTTTCAGGTTTGTCCTTGCAGCCTGTGCTTAATATGCCTGCAAGCAGAAGGCTAAAAAATGCATTTTTCCTGATCATTTTACACGGGTCTTTGTTGAAGGTCTGTACATGAAGTAAAATCCTGCAAGAATGAAAGGAATACTCAGCCATTGGCCGGTATTCAGCACCCAGTTGACTCTTTCCCCTACCTGAGGTTCCTTTACGAACTCCACAAAGAACCTAACGGACCAAAGCAGCACAAGGAACAGACCAAAAATATAACCCAGCTTTTCTCTTTTTAAAGTTTTCCAGTAGGTGTACCAAAGGATAAAAAAGACCACAAGATAACACGCAGCTTCATATAATTGGGCCGGGTGTCTTGCGAAATCTTCTCCGAGTTTGGTGAACACCACTCCAAAATCACTGTTAGTTGGTTTTCCAATGATTTCTGAATTCATAAAATTCCCTATCCGAACAAAGATCCCGCCGCAGGCTACAGGAATAACGATCCTGTCCAGGATCCAAAGCACCGGTTTATGCAGCACGTTTCGGCAGTAGAGGTACATTGCAGTAATGATTCCAATAGCAGCTCCGTGACTGGCAAGTCCTCTAAAACCGGTAAACTCGAATTCAGGTTCAAAACGTACCGGTAAGAAGATCTCCAGTAAATGGTTTTGAAAGTAATCCCAGTCGTAGAAGATCACGTGTCCCAGCCTCGCACCTATAAGCGTAGCAAGAACCGTATAGATAAAGAGAGAATCCAGTTTTTCCAGGGATACACCCTCTCTCTCATAGATACTCTTCATAAGGTACCAGCCTATTGTGAAGGCGATAACGAACATTAAGCTATAGTAGTGAATAACGAAAAATCCCAGATCGATTCCTTCGGAAGGATTCCAGTAGATCTTATTGAAAAGCATGATGTGTTTTTACTGTTGGGAGGTAAAGATACATATTCGGCAAGTTTTCAACTTATTTTTCCTGCTGAAGTTTCTACGGAACTGGGTCATACCCCTTTCCTCCCCATGGATTGCAGCTGGCAATACGCTTAAGGGAGAGCCAACCTCCTTTTAATGTTCCGTGTTTTTGAAGTGCTTCTACAGTGTACTGTGAGCAGGTAGGAGTGTAACGACAAGTTGCAGGGGTGAAGGGAGAGATGAAGCGCTGGTAAAATCTCACAAGCTTAATAAGCGGATATGATAGCCACTTTTTCACTCCAACATTTTTATTCGATCGTAAAACTGGTACCTTCTTTACCGTCTTTCAGTTGAATCCCTAACGCAATTAGTTCATCCCTGATTTTGTCACTTGTTGCAAAGTCTTTGTTTGCCCGGGCTTCTGCTCTCAGTTTTATAAGTAATTCCACCGTGCCCGATAATTTATTTCCAAAGTCATTATCTGCAGCTTCAGCAGTATCGACAAGCCCCAGTACATCAAAAAGGAAATCGCTCATGGTCCTTTTGAGAAGGTCAAGGTTTTCGGCATTAATTTTTGCCTTGCCATCTTTGATGATGTTGATCTGTTTTACTGCTTCAAACAACTGGGCAATTAAGATCGGACTGTTGAAATCGTCATTCATGGCGTCGTAGCATTTCTGCCTCCATTCAGCCACATTAAAATCTGACTTCTCTGAAGCCTGCAGGTTTTCCAGGCTGTGGTAAGCATCCATAAGCCGCTGAAATCCTTTTTCGCTAGCCACCAAAGCTTCATTGGAAAAGTCAAGAATGCTGCGGTAGTTGGCCTGTAACATGAAAAAACGTGCTATAGTAGGAGCAAAACCCTTTTCAAGATTAGGATTATCCCCGGTAAAGATCTCATTTGGGAGAATATTATTGCCTGTACTCTTGGCCATTTTTTTACCATTAAGAGTGAGCATATTGGCATGCATCCAGTAATTCACCGGAGTCTTACCGGTTGCCGCTTCGCCCTGTGCAATCTCACACTCGTGATGAGGGAATTTAAGGTCCATTCCGCCACCATGAATGTCAAATTCTTCCCCCAGATATTTTGAGCTCATCACGGTACATTCGAGGTGCCAGCCGGGGAAGCCGTCACTCCAGGGAGAAGGCCATCGCATAATATGCTGAGGCTCGGCCTTTTTCCAAAGTGCAAAATCCTGCGGATTTTTCTTGTCGCTTTGGGCAGCCAATTCCCTGGTATTAGGAATCATATCCTCCAGCTTTCTGCCGCTCAGTTTTCCGTAATTGTGAGATTGGTTGAACTTAATTACATCAAAGTACACCGATCCATTGGCTTCGTAAGCATAACCTTTCTCCAGAATCTCTTTGATGATCTCAATCTGCTCCACAATGTGTCCTGTAGCTGTAGGTTCAATGCTTGGAGGGAGATTGTTGAACTTTTGGAGGATGTTGTGAAAATCAACAGTGTAGCGTTGAACAACTTCCATAGGTTCTATTTGCTCTAACCTTGCCTTTTTGGCAATCCTGTCTTCACCTGAATCTGCATCATTCTCCAGGTGTCCTGCATCAGTAATATTTCGTACATATCGCACCTTATAACCCAGATGCTTAAGGTATCTAAAGACCAGATCAAAGGAGATAAAGGTGCGGCAATTCCCAAGGTGAACATTGCTGTAAACAGTTGGGCCGCAAACGTACATACCCACTGCACCTTCGGTAATGGGTTTAAAGACTTCTTTTTCTCCCGATATTGAATTGTAGATCTTTAATTCCTGCTGCTGGTAGAGTGCCATAAATTATGAACCTGTTTAGAATTCGGTTTCTAAATTAATGTAGTCCAGAAAATCACGCCTTGCCTCGGGATCTTTAAACCTGCCGCCATATTCGCTGGTTACCGTGCTGCTCTCAATGTCCCGGATTCCCCGGCTGTTCACGCAAAGGTGCTTTGCATCAATGACACAAGCTACATCTTCTGTTCCCAGCACCTCCTGAAGTTCCTTCACGATTTGCATGGTAAGTCTCTCCTGGACCTGTGGGCGTTTTGCGTAGTAGTCTACTATGCGATTCATTTTTGAAAGACCAACTACTGTACCGTTAGAAATATAGCCAACGTGAGCTTTTCCAACGATGGGAAGCAGGTGGTGTTCGCAAGTAGAATAAAGGGTAATATTCTTTTCTACCAACATTTCGCCGTACTTGTATTTGTTCTGGAAGGTCGAAGCTTTAGGTTTTAACTGTGGGTGAAGTCCGCCGAAGATCTCTTTGACAAACATTTTTGCCACTCTCTTGGGAGTTCCTTTAAGACTGTCATCTGTTAGGTCCAGTCCCAGGGTATTCATTATATTCCTTACATTTTCCTGGATGCGGTCGATCTTCTCTTCGTCACTTATGTCAAATGCGTCCTTGCGCATTGGGGTGTCTGTATTGGGGCTCACAAAAGCATCTCCCATTTCATCTATAGCCTCGTCGATATGGTCTTTTTTCATAATATTTATAAAGTACGGTCTAAACACTCAGTAATTAAGCTTGCAAAGATACATATTTAAACCCTTTTCTGGTAATCTGAGAAAGCAAGTTACTTCTCTCCAAAGGACTAAAAAAAAGAAAAACAGCCCGAAGGCTGTTTTAGTAATAAAATCTTGTAATCTATAAGTTGAAGCTCAACGAAAGAGTGTAATTGGAATTTTCTCTGTTGATACCCAGCCTGTCGGTCAATCCCACTTGATACATCTGCGGGTTGTTTTCCCTTGAAGACCTGTCATAGGCAAAATCAATTTTTACATTTCCAAAATTATACCCTAATCCGGCAGAATATCCTTCCAGGTCACCAACTGTAATTCCATTTTTATAAGGACTTTCTTCAAAACGATATCCTCCTCTTAAGCTCCAGTTTTCAATGCGATATTCACCTCCAACTCTAAATGTTGAAGCCCCCTGAAGTTCGTTTGATATTAACTCGTTCTGGGCCATAAAAGCGGGATCGTCTGTTGGTTTGAATTTCGTTGTGGCATAATCTCTATAGGTATAATCGAAGCTAATAAGAGCTGCTGAACCAAAGAGATACGCAAGACTTCCGGTATAACTGGCGGGAGTTTGCAGTTTGTAATCAGGGTATACATTAACAATATTAGGATTTACTACAGCTTCACCCTGGTCATCACTGAAAGTTTTTAAATATTGTGTCGTTTCTTCAGAGATTGTGTACCAGGTTGGCGATTCGTACGCTGCTCCTGCTCTAACGCTATTACCAATTTTTCCAAGAGCACCCAGCTGAAAACTGAAACCGCTTCCCAGTGTGCTTAAGCGGTTCTCAAAAAGAATTTCATTTATTTCGCTTCCGTTGTTATTGTTTTCCTCAAAAAAGGTAGATACTCTGTCATAGTTTATGAAATGGGTGTTGAGGTTGAGACCCAGATAGAGAAAATCTTGATATTGTGTGGCAAAATTAAATGAAAATTTTCCGTTTAAACCGGTAGCAGCATAAGCGGATTCCTGATAAAAATTTCCATCTGCGACATTACTGGTGTAAGGCGCAAAAGGATTACCGGCTTCGTCTGGATTATAATCGTACAGATAACCCTGATACCCTAAAAAGGCTTGTTGAGCTGCAAAGCCTTCTGTTTCTCCTAAAAAACTATAAAGATCAGAGATCGTTTCATTATCCTGAAGTTCTAATAAATCTACAGGCACACCTGCAGCGTACTCAAGGAAGTAACTAGTAATGGACTTTTTGTTGTTGCCATAAGCAAGATAATCATCCTCAAAACTTGCAGTTTTGTTGTAGTTAAAGCCAAGGGAAAACTTCCTCCAGTTTGCATCCTGATCATTATTATTGAAAACAAAAACAGCACCGGCCTGCCCAAGATCGGTATTCGAATTAGAATTGGTGTTGAACCCATTCATGAGACTGACTTCATTCTCGCTGTTTTCCACATTAAGGGTAAGCGTTGAGAAACTGTTAAGAAAGACAGCTGAACCTGCAGGGTTCACGTTAAGAGAAGACATGTCACCTCCAAGAGCACCAAAAGCTCCGCTCATCGCCCTGTAGCGAGCTGTTCCGTTAAGATCTGAACCGGAATACCTTACTGCATCCGTAATATTTTGAGCCTCCACAGTCATAGAAATTATGGCTGTGAAGGCAAAAATTAATTTTTTCATGTATAAAGCTTTAAATAAAGACTAGTTTCCGCCTCTTCCACGGCTGGATCTACTTGAACTCGAGGATGACCGGGTTCCGCTAGATGAAGATCTGGTTTGTGTCGAAGACCGGTAAGAGCTGTTGCTACTTCTTGAAGATCGGCTTGATCTTACTGTGGGCGTCGAACTCTCGTATGATCTACCTCTTACTGCAGGCACAGATCTACGTTGGGTAGAACTTCTATATGTATCATCTGTTCTTGTAGATGAACTTCTCACTCGGGTGGAGCGGGTTTGGTAGGTCCTGCTATCATTCACTCGTGTTCCTGCTGCGCGTACATTGCGGGTATTGGAATACCCCTGGATCCTGGAAACACGACTGTCTGCATTGACCTGCCTGTTCCTGTAGTCGTTGTAATAGCTATCTCTGCGACCAGCATTATAAGCTACGTCTCTTCTGTTATAGGATGGGAAGTAGTTGTAATATCTATTATAGGGGTGATATGGAGAATATCTATGTCCATAACCGTAATAGCCACCCCAGCCGAATCCCCAGCCAATGTTCCATCTCCACGAGTGGTAGGCATAAGGATATCCGTAATAATAAGGGCTTCGGAAGCCGTAGCGGTAATATCCGGGTCCCCAAAACGGATCATAAAATCCTCCGTAGTAGGAGAATGGATGACCAAACCCATAACCGTAATAGAATGGGTCATATCCAAAGTTATTGTTGTAAATATTGATTGCTATCTCATCTGGGTCTGTACCCCAGGCAGCACGTCCCGGCTCATATTCTATGCCTTCGGCTCCGAACATGTTTTCATCATACTGTCCCGAGGAATAACTTTCGATATCTGTGAAGATGGCTCCGCTTTCCGGAACTGCTTCAAAATCTGCCGCTTTTTGTCCGAAGAGGTTCTTGTAATATAGTGCGTCTTCATAAGATTCCTCATAATCATTAGCAGTATAAGCCTCGCCTTGATTAGAGGAACTATAGATTCCATCATTATCATACCCGGCATACTGATAAGAACTACAGGAAGCTAATAAAAACAGAGAACTCATTGCATAAAGCAGGTTTCTCACGTTTAAAAGCTTGTAGTTTGGTTTCATGGCGTCGAATTTATTATTGAACAAAGATAAAAATAGTTAGTTTTGCGCTAACGTATTTTATTATAATCAGGTGCAAGATTTGTGCCAAAAGACAGAAGATGGCAAAGAAGCTCACTACGCGAAAGGAAGATTACTCAAAGTGGTATAACGAACTGGTTGTCAAGGCAAATTTAGCCGAAAATTCAGCCGTGAGAGGTTGTATGGTAATCAAGCCATACGGCTATGCGATTTGGGAAAAAATGCAGGCGCAGCTGGATAAAATGTTCAAGGAGACCGGGCATGAAAATGCCTATTTCCCATTATTTGTTCCAAAAAGCCTTTTTGAAGCTGAAGAGAAGAATGCAGAGGGTTTTGCAAAAGAATGTGCGATCGTAACGCATTACAGGCTAAAGGCCGATTCTGAAAACGCAGGAAAACTAATTGTAGATCCCGATGCCAAACTGGAGGAGGAGCTTGTAGTGAGACCAACTTCTGAAGCTATAATCTGGAACACATACAAAGGCTGGATTCAATCCTATCGTGATCTTCCTATCCTGGTGAATCAATGGGCGAACGTGGTACGCTGGGAAATGAGAACACGCCTGTTTCTTCGTACAGCTGAATTTCTTTGGCAGGAAGGCCATACAGCACATGCCACCAAGGCTGAAGCTCTTGCCGAAACGGAGCAGATGAATAATATCTATGCCGAATTTGCCGAAAATTTCATGGCTATTCCGGTAATAAAAGGAAGAAAGACCGAAAGTGAACGCTTTGCGGGTGCAGAAGAGACTTATTGTATTGAAGCTCTTATGCAGGATGGGAAAGCACTGCAGGCGGGAACCTCCCATTTCCTGGGTCAAAACTTTGCCAAGGCATTTGATGTTAAATTTGCTACCAAAGAAGGGGATCTTGATTATGTTTGGGCTACCTCATGGGGCGTTTCTACAAGATTGATGGGGGCGCTTGTAATGACCCACAGCGATGATAATGGGCTCGTGCTTCCTCCAAACCTTGCGCCGATCCAGGTGGTGATAGTTCCAATCTACAAGGGAGAGGAGCAACTGGATCAAATTAGCGAAGTGGCAAATAAACTGGCTTCAGATCTTCGGGCTCAGGGAATCTCGGTAAAATATGACAACCGGGATACGCAAAAGCCGGGCTGGAAGTTTGCTCAATACGAATTGCAGGGAGTACCCGTTAGAATTGCTATAGGTCCAAAAGACCTTGAGAAAGGTTCTGTAGAGCTTGCAAGGAGGGATACTTTGAGCAAAGAATTTGTTCAGCAGGATGAGGTGGTAGAAAAAGTGAAAGGGCTTATGACCGAGATCCAGGAAAACCTTTATAAAAGGGCAAAGGATTTTAGGAATGAGCATATCACGAAGGTAGAGAGCTTTGAAGAGTTTAAAAACGTACTCAAGGAAAAAGGCGGATTCATTTCTGCACATTGGGATGGTACTGCCGAGACAGAAAATAAGATCAAAGAGCTTACTAAAGCCACTATACGACTAATTCCTTTTGACACCGAAAAGGAGGATGGAGCCTGTGTCTATACAGGGAAACCGTCTGTGGGGAGAGTGCTTTTTGCTAAGGCGTATTAAATTTCAAAAAAAATTCCTCAACATTTGCGGCATTGAAAAATAGTTGTATTTTTGCATCCGCATTTGAAAATAAATGGTCCGTTCGTCTAGGGGTTAGGACGCCAGGTTTTCATCCTGGTAACAGGGGTTCGATTCCCCTACGGACTACGAAAGGTTTGCAAGTCGTGTAAACCATCTTTGAAATAATAATTGGTCCGTTCGTCTAGGGGTTAGGACGCCAGGTTTTCATCCTGGTAACAGGGGTTCGATTCCCCTACGGACTACTGAGAAAGAATTAATTTAATAAGAGTGTAATGGCAAATCATAAGTCATCGTTAAAGAGAATACGTAGCAACGAGACAAAACGTCTTAGAAACCGCTACCAGCATAAAACTACAAGGAATGCCATCAAGAAGTTGCGTGATGCAGGAAAAGAAGAGGCGCAGTCTTTATATCCTACTGTAGTTTCCATGATCGACAAATTAGCGAAGAAAAACATTATTCACGATAATAAAGCTGCTAACCTTAAGTCTAGGCTTGCTAAGCACGTTGCTGCACTTTAATTAGAATAATAGTGTTCAATTTTATAGAGGAATGCCTCTCGTGAAAACGAGAGGCATTTTTTCGTTTAAATACTTAGCACTTTCTTGATTTACTATTTAAATTGAAAATAAACTACTGTAAATCAGTGCGTTAATTTTAAATTCTTTCTTTTTTTCGTAACTTAGAGTATAAAGGAAAAATATTTTCTCCTTCCCTCCACTTATAAGGTTTCCCTACAGCCAGTGCCTCAATATTTTTCTGTGCCTGTTTGGTTATGGTTTTCATTATTAACCATAAAAACCTTTAGTCATGAAAACTTTTTTAAATAATCAATTTTTTAAATTCTTTACCTTCTTTCTTTCTCTCATTTTTCTGAACTCATTGCTTTCGTGCGAAAAAGATGAACTTACTTCTTTAGATGAAGATCTAAATGTGCAGGTGACCAAAAAAGCCCACGCTAAAAGTTCTAATGGATTTTTTGCTTTTCATCAGGGCTTTAACCATAACACTGCCGCCTGGGCCGATCAAAATGTTGAAGGTATCCTTGGTTGGTGTGGAACCATAAACTTGCAAGATAAAAAATCGGGTGATGTTGTCCCTTCTGCAGGAAGCGGATATGCTACTGTAATGTGGGGAGAGTGCAACACCTTTTGGAGTGAAGAGGCTGATGACATGAACCTGCCAATTTTCGAATATGGGGCACCTGCAACACAAGATCCCGAGCTTTGGAGTTCTTCCTGGCCTTCAAGTGGATTTGTTCAGGAGTTGGATATATATCTTGATCCTGACATGTATGATAACGGATTGGCTTTTATTTATTCCAGTTCCTTAAAAGCACAGGAAGCGACTGCCTTTGTTTATTTCGCTGTTAATGTAGTAAAAGTGGGAGATGCTTTATTAGTGGATGAACATCCGGTTACCGAATCAGGTTGGTATGGCTTTAACTTCTTGTTTGATGATAACGAAGGAGCTCTGCAAGTTCGTTTTGAATTAGAAGACAATCATAAGGTTGCTTATTCTGCCTATCTTGAAAACGACCTCGCCGAAAATCTTACAGCAGGTTATGAGGTAGAGGATTACGGCAGTGGATATGTATGGTTCGTGGCCATTGCAGAAGGTGTGGCTTTGCCAATTGATGAATATAGGCTTAGACCGGGGAAGTAGGATAAAATTAAATCTTGTAATAAAAAAATCCGGAGCATCGAAAGATGTCCGGATTTTGTCATTCTGGGAAGATGTGTTTCTTATCCATTCATGGAGATAAGAAATTCTTCGTTATTCCTGGTTTGTTTGATCCTGTCGTTGATGAATTCCATCGCTTCCACAGGATTCATATCGGCAAGATATTTTCGCATTACCCACATTCTTTGAAGCGTGTTTTCATCAAGTAAAATATCATCTCTCCGTGTACTGGAGGAGGTAAGGTCGATAGCAGGGAAAATTCTTCTGTTGGCGATCTTTCTGTCCAACTGCAGCTCCATGTTACCTGTACCTTTGAATTCTTCAAAGATTACTTCATCCATCTTAGAACCGGTTTCAGTTAAAGCAGTAGCGATTATAGATAATGATCCTCCGCCTTCTATGTTCCTCGCTGCTCCAAAGAACCTTTTTGGTTTGTGAAGTGCGTTGGCATCCACACCACCCGAAAGTACTTTTCCACTTGCGGGTTGAACTGTATTATACGCCCGGGCCAAACGCGTAATGGAATCTAAAAGGATCACAACATCATGACCGCATTCCACCATTCTTTTTGCTTTTTCAAGAACGATATTGGCTACCCGTACATGCTCATGAGCCTCCTTGTCAAAGGTTGAAGCAATAACTTCTCCTTTCACATTTCGCTGCATGTCTGTAACCTCTTCAGGACGTTCGTCGATTAGAAGAATGATCTGGTAGACTTCGGGATGATTGGCTGCAATTGCATTGGCAATATCCTTAAGAAGCATTGTTTTTCCCGTTTTTGGTTGGGAAACGATCATCCCTCTTTGTCCCTTTCCAATTGGGGAGAACATATCAATTACCCTGGTGGAAACAGTGCTCTGTCTCTCGGCGATATTGAATTTTTCCTGTGGAAAAAGTGGAGTAAGGTGTTCAAAAGAAACCCTGTCTCGTACCACTTGTGGATCGAGACCATTGATCTTGTTGATCTTGATAAGTGGGAAATATTTTTCTCCCTCTTTAGGTGGTCTCACCTGCCCAAGAACTGTATCTCCTGTTTTTAAACCAAACAAGCGTATTTGAGACTGGGAAACATAAATATCATCTGGAGAAGAAAGGTACATGTAATCTGAAGATCTCAAGAAGCCGTAGCCGTCTTGCATGATATCGAGAACTCCTTCACTTTCTATGATCGCATCAAATTCGTAATCTGGTTCTTTGTAGCGGTTGCGGTTGTCACGGTTTCCGGAATCTCTGTTGCCGGTATCCCGGTTTCCGCTGTCCCTGGAATTATCGCGGTTGCCGTTGTTTTCACGGTTTCCACTTTCCCGGTTGCTGTTATCACGCCCGCTATCTCTTCCCTGATTGCGGTTATCGCGGGAATCTTTTTGACGGTTATCTCTTCTGTTGTCTTTCTGCTGATTACGGGAGCCGGAATCTTTAGAGGACTGCTGTCTTCCCGAATCCTCCTTTTTGCTTTTTTGCTCACCTTTATTGTCGGAAGAACTATTGCTCTCCTGAGGTTTTTCTTTTTGGTCACCCGAAGCTTCGGCTTTTGGGTTCGATTGCTGTTGCTTTTCTCCTGCAGTTTTGGAAGCAGTTGTTTTTTCTTTTCTCGGGCGTGTCTTGCGCTGCTTTTTCTCGGAGTTCTGATCTTCCTGCGGCTGCGGTTTCACGTCTTCATCTGTCAATGCCTCTTGAACCTTCTTAGGATTTGCGGCCTGGTAGTCAAGAATCTGGTATACCAGGTCAAGCTTTTTTTGCGTGCGGTACTTTGGAACCCGAAGCGTTTTGGCTATTTCCTGAAGTTCAGGCAGCTTTTTAGCCTTTAATTCTGAAATTTCAAACATGAATGTTCTTAAATAAAATTGGTCTTTGGTTTAATTAACCTTCTCGAGGAAGAATCGAAAAATTTTTTAGGAGTCTAAGTAACCTTTATTGAATTGGTTACGAATTGATACTGCAATTATACAATATTATTTTCAGATTATAAATATGGTTTCTAAAAAGAATCTTTTATTTTTGTGCCTCTATTGAGGATTAATGCTACAACGAATACAGACAGTTTACCTTTTGATCGCTGCTCTTTTTAGTGCCGGTTTTGTTTTCATATTCAAGCTGTGGGAGGATCAATCTGGTAATTCTGTATTTATTGAAGAGGTATATTCAGCCTTAGGCTTGACTCTTTTATCGGCGTTAATTTCAATAATTACGATCTTTTTATTTAGGAATAGAAAGCTTCAGTTTGTGCTCGGGCGTATCAATATCTTATTAAACTTAATTTTACTAGGATTATTTGTCTATTGGTCCCTAACTGTATCTGGAGAAACTTCGGTTTCAGAGAAAGGTATTGGGATGCTGACTCCTGTATTTTCTATCGTTTTTTTAGTGCTGGCCAATAAGGCTATAAAAAAGGATGAAGATCTTGTAAAATCTGTGGACCGACTGCGATAAACCTTTCATCTTAGTAGTATTAGTGCGTAAAAACCCGGAGTGAAAGCTCCGGGTTTTTTAGTTCGTAGAAATTCAAAATTCAAGGTTTGAGGTCGATCGTAACTCTAGAAGAATGATTCAAATATCGATATTTTTTGTTCTGAATTTTTGACCACTGACCACTGACCACTAACCACTACCTTTTCCCAAGTTCAATTACCTCCAGATCCTTGATTTCCTTGCCAT
Source organism: Salinimicrobium aquimaris (assembly GCF_035607535.1). Lineage (NCBI taxonomy): Bacteria > Pseudomonadati > Bacteroidota > Flavobacteriia > Flavobacteriales > Flavobacteriaceae > Salinimicrobium > Salinimicrobium aquimaris. The sequence goes on along the minus strand of NZ_JAYDZX010000006.1, from coordinate 140,148 downwards.
CAATAGCAAAGCGCAGCATAGTTCTCATTTGATGGAAGCCCTGTTTACCTGCAGCGCCGGGATTCATGTGTAGACATCCCAGCTTCTTATCATTCATCACCTTTAGGATATGTGAGTGCCCGCTAATGAAGATCTTTGGGGGATTGGCTTTTATTTCCTCCTTTACAGCAGGGGAGTAGCGGCCGGGATAACCTCCAATATGTGTGATCCATACATCCACTTCTTCACACATGAACCTGTTGTTGAGCGGAAACTCTTTTCGTATCTCCCCGCCATCTATGTTCCCAAAAACGGCTTTGAGAGGCTTTATTTTTTGAAGCGAATCACTTACTGCAGTAGTTCCAATATCACCTGCATGCCACACTTCATCTGCTTCGCGGGCAAAAGTAAGAATGCGTTCGTCAATATATCCATGGGTGTCGCTAAGCAGTAGGATCTTTTTCATTGAGAATAATTATAATCAGATTAACAATCTAAAGACGGTGAAGAATGAGCAGTTGCCTTTAATGGCTTATCTTTGTCTCTTTAATTGGCTAAAGTAAAAATTTAGATTGAGATATTTTTTGGAGCTGGAATACTTCGGAAAAGCCTATCACGGCTGGCAGCGACAGCCTACGGCAATTTCGGTCCAGGAAGTTGTAGAGAATTCATTAAGAACCTTGCTTCAGGAAGAAATAGAAATAGTTGGAGCCGGAAGAACAGATGCCGGAGTTCACGCACGGCAGATCTTTGCCCATTTTGATTCTGAAGCTCAGCTCTCTAACGAGTTTATTTTTAGAGTCAATTCCCTGTTGCCAAAAGATATTGCTGTAAAGGACCTAAAGCATGTAAAGCCCGAAGCTCATGCAAGATTTGACGCTCTGTCCCGTTCTTATGAATACTGGATAGCGATCAGGAAAAATGTCTTTGTAACAGATTTTGCTCACCTGGTACTTCGGGATCTGGACGTTAATAAGATGAATGAGGCGGCACAAATTTTAATGGAATATGAAAATTTTAAGTGCTTCTCCAGGTCCCGTACAGATGTGCATACGTATAACTGCAGAATAGATAGGGCAGAGTGGGTGCAGGAGAACGGGATGCTGTTGTTTCACATTACTGCAGATCGTTTTCTTCGTAATATGGTAAGAGCTATAGTGGGTACCTTGCTTGACATTGGCCAATTAAAACTTGAGGTGAAGGAAATGCACCGTATCATAAAAAGTGAAAACAGGAGCCAGGCAGGAGCATCAGTACCTGCTCACGGACTCTATTTAACCGGGATAAAATATCCTGAAAGTATTTTTATTTAATGGCAGCATCGGGAAACGCATTTGATTTTACACTGTTTAAGCGATTGCTTGGTTACGCCCATGCCTACAGGTGGGCTTTTTATTTTGTAGCTATTGCTGCTATTCTCCTGTCGTTCCTGGGAGTAATGCGTCCTTACTTACTTCAGCTTACTATAGATAATTCTATTGTTCCTCAGGACAACGATCAGCTCTTTTTCTACATAAGTTTAATGGTAGGTGTTCTTTTGCTGGAGGTGATATTCCAGTTCTGTTTTATCTACTTTGCAAACTGGCTGGGGCAGGAGGTGATACGGGATCTTCGGGTCAATCTTTTCAGGCATATGCTGCAATTCAAGATGAAATATTTTGATAATTCGGCAGTTGGGCGTTTGGTCACCAGGGCAGTGAGCGATATCGAAACTATTGCGAGTATCTTTAGTGAGGGATTATTTGTGATCATCAGTGATCTGCTAAAAATGCTGGTTATCCTTGGCTTTATGTTTTACCAAAGTTGGCAATTGACATTGTTGGTTCTCGTTGTGTTGCCTTTCATCCTCTATGCGACCAGGGTATTTCAGAAAAAGATGAAGCTTGCATTTGAAGAAGTACGAACACAGGTTGCTAATCTTAACACTTTTGTGCAGGAGAGGATTACCGGGATGAAGATCGTTCAGCTTTTTACAAGGGAACAAAGGGAGTATGAAAACTTCAAGGAAATCAACGATAAACACCGCAAAGGCTGGATCAAGACTGTATGGTACAACTCAATCTTCTTCCCAATTGCCGAAATGGCCACGTCCATTACTATTGGTTTGATCGTGTGGTATGGAGGCTTGAGAGTAGTTGCAGGAAGTGAAGCGATCACTCTGGGGGTGATCGTGGCATTCGTGGAATTGAGCCAGATGTTGTTTAGGCCTCTAAGACAAATTGCCGATAAATTTAATACTCTGCAAATGGGTATGGTCGCCGCAAACAGGGTTTTTGGAATTTTAGATACTGAAGCTTCAATTGCAGACAATGGAAAGATAGAAGTGGATCATCTCAAAGGAGAAATAGAATTTGAAAATGTGAGATTCAGTTATGTAGGAGATGAAGAAGTGCTTAAAGGGGTGTCTTTTAAAGCTGAACCCGGCGAAACTGTGGCAATCGTGGGAGCCACCGGTGCTGGAAAATCGACTATCATCAATTTGCTCAACAGGTCTTATGAGATTTCCAGTGGCCGCATTCTCATTGACAATATCGATGTAAAAGACATGACTCTTAAAAGTCTGAGGGGAGAAATTGCCATTGTACTGCAGGATGTATTTTTATTTGCAGATACCATCTTCAATAATATTACTCTTAATGACCCAAAGATCACTAAAGATCAGGTGGTAAAGGCAGCCAAAGAAATTGGGGTTGACAAGTTTATTGCCAGTCTGCCGGGAGGTTATGATTACAACGTGAAGGAACGTGGAGTAATGCTCTCCTCGGGACAGCGACAATTAATTGCATTTTTGAGGGCTTATGTTAGTAACCCCAGTATTCTCGTTTTGGATGAAGCTACTTCGTCTGTGGACTCATATAGTGAACAGCTTATTCAGGATGCCACTCTAAAAATTACACAGGGCCGTACCTCGATTGTAATTGCCCATAGACTTGCAACCGTTAAAAAAGCCGATAAGATCCTGGTAATGGATGCCGGTAAGATCGTAGAGTTAGGAACTCATTCCGAATTGCTCAAGAAGGAAAATGGTTATTATAAAAACCTGTATGAGGTCCAATTCATGCAGGAGGAATCAGCATAGACCGGGAATAGCTTTAGCGTGAGGAATTTAAACAAGGTCCGATTTTAATTTTTTAATAAGGTCATCCCTGTCCTGGAACATTACAAATTCTCCGTCCTTAATATACGAGATCTGTCCTGTTTCCTCACTTACCACCAGTGCAACAGCATCTGTTTTTTCTGTGATTCCTACCGCAGCGCGGTGTCGCAGCCCGAAGCGGAGGGGAATGTTTCGGTCATTGGAGACAGGAAGGATAACTCTTGTTGCCGTAATATAATTGTCTTCTATAATAAGTGCTCCGTCGTGTAATATGCTGTTCTTGTAAAAGATGGATTCAATGATTGGTTGATTCACCAGGATCTTCATTGGATCTCCACTTTGTTTCACAAAATCGAGACTGGTATTCCGTTGGATCACAATAAGAGCTCCCGTGTTGGTTCGCCCCATATTTTCGCAGGCTTTCACTACTGCTTCGATATCGTTAGGTGTTTCGAGATCATCTTTAATGATCTTTAAGGTCTGTAAAAAGCGTCTTCTTCGTGCAAAATTGGTGGAGCCAATCATGAGAAGGAACTTTCTAATTTCCTGTTGAAAAACGACGATGAGGGCAAACATTCCCACCCCAATAAATTCTCCGAGTACGCTGCTGAGCATTTCCATGCGCAACAGTTGTGTGAGCTTCCACACGAAATAGATGATCACTATCCCAATAAAGATGTTGACAGCAACGGTTCCTTTTACAAGTCTGTAGATGTAATACAGCAGGGCCGCGATAAAGATGATGTCAACAATATCAAGAATGCGTAGGTCCAGGAAGTCCAAAGTAGGTTGCTTTTTGGTAAATGTAAAAAATTATGAGCTAGTTTGGGAGTAGGTGCAGCAATTTCACACATTCCACTGCCTCTTTCACATCATGTACTCTCAGGATGTTGCTTCCTTTCAATAAAGCAATGGTATTGAGAACTGTTGTACCGTTAAGAGCTTCATCTGGTGAAGTTTTAAAGGTTTTGTAAATGAGGGATTTTCTGGAAAGGCCCGAAAGTATTGGCAGTTCAAGATTTTGAAAGAGCTCCAGTTTTGAGAGCAGCTCAAAATTCTGTTCAATATTTTTCGAAAAGCCAAAGCCGGGGTCTATAATAAGATCATTTATTCCAATTTCTCTGGCATGATCTACTTTCTCCGAAAAATAAAACAGGATGTCCTGTACAAGGTCCCCGTAATTGTTGAGGTTTTTCATGTTTTGAGGATTGCCTCTCATGTGCATCATGATATAAGGTACCTGCAATTGAGACACAGTTTTCATCATTTTTTCATCAAGATTTCCTGCGGAAATATCGTTGATCATGGCCGCACCTGCCTCCACGCATTGCCTGGCTACTTCACTCCGGAAGGTGTCAATGGAAAGGATTATTTCCGGAAATTTCTCAACCAGGTCCTCCACCACCGGAAGTATCCGGTGTAGTTCCTCTTCTTCAGAAATATCCTTGGCTCCGGGCCGGCTGCTGTAGGAACCAACATCAATAAAATCGGCTCCCTCTGTCAGCATTTTCTCAGCCTGTCGAAGATGTTCTTCGTTATTTTTCCTGCGGCCGCCATCATAGAAGGAATCGGGTGTAAGGTTGAGGATTCCCATCACTTTTGGAACAGAAAGATCTATGAGTTGTCCTTTGCAGTTGATATACATGCTGAAAAATGCGGTTTTTTGGTTGGAAAAATTAACTTTGACAAAAAGAATTAAATCAGCGAAATTTACGCAAATTAACCGTTTCTATGAAGGATACTTCTGCCCAATATGATGCTGTGATCACCGAATGTCGCGGCCTTTTCATGAAAAAAATGAAAGATTACGGCTGTGCATGGCGCATATTGAGATTACCCTCCCTTACAGATCAAATCTTCATAAAGGCGCAGCGAATAAGGGGGCTCCAGGAGAATGAGGTAAGAAAAGTCGATGAAGGCGAGGTGCCCGAATTCATCGGGATCATTAATTATTCAGTCATGGCTTTGATCCAGTTGGAAAAAGGAATCGCCGTACAACCCGATCTTACTTCAGAAGAAGTGGAGGAGCTTTATGACCGCACCGTTTCACGTACCAAGCAACTTATGGAAAATAAGAATCATGACTACGGAGAAGCCTGGCGGGAAATGAGGGTAAGTTCCCTAACAGATCTTATTCTTCAAAAGGTGCTGCGAATAAAACAAATTGAAGATAATAAAGGCAAAACACTGGTAAGTGAAGGAATTGAGGCAAACTATGAAGATATGATCAATTATGCTGTTTTTGCCCTTATTCATATTCATGAAGAGAGCGAATTGAGTAAATCTTAAATAATCATACATGAGAATTCTGGTAGGTATTGCCCGATGGGTTGTGGGTCTTTTATTCATTTTTTCGGGATTTGTAAAGTTGAATGACCCCATTGGTTTTTCTTTTAAGCTTGAAGAATATTTTAGTCCGTCGGTGCTCGATCTGGAATTTTTAGCTCCTTTTGCGCTTATAATCGCAATTCTCCTGGTAGTTTTCGAATTGGTTTTGGGTATCATGCTACTCATTGGCTATTTACCAAAGTTCACGACCTGGGCGCTATTGCTAATGATCATCTTCTTTACCTTCCTCACTTTTTATTCCGCTTACTACAATAAGGTGACCGACTGTGGTTGTTTTGGTGATGCTATTCCCTTAACGCCCTGGCAATCTTTTTATAAAGATGTTATTCTGTTGGTTCTTATTCTAATTCTCTTCTTTAAAAGGGAATATATAACACCTTATTTCGCAAAGGCTTCACATCGATGGATCGTTTTTCTATCCTTTATGTTGTGCTTTGTTTTCGCCTATTACGTTCTTATGCACCTGCCGGTCTTTGATTTTAGGGCGTATAAGGAAGGAACTCATATTGAGCAGGCCATGACTGTACCACCGGGAGCGCCGGAGGCAGTTTATGACTACAACTGGAAATTCCGTGTCAATGGTGAGGAGAAGATCTATACTACCAGCGGAGCATATCCCACAGTTGAAGGAGAATTTATAGAAGTAGACACAGAACTTGTGCAAAAAGGATATGAACCGCCCATTCATGATTTTTCCATCGAAAAAGATGGGGAAAATCACCTTTCTGAAGTTCTTGCTGAAGATAAGCTGCTTATGATCATTGCCTATAGCCTTGGCCGGAGTGAAAGTGACGGAATGAAAAAATTGAAAGACGTGATAAACAGGGCACGCAGCAACGGGTACAGGGTCATTGGCCTTTCAGCTTCAGGCGAGGAGTTAAAAGAACAAATGAATGAGAAGTACGGTCTGGACCTGGAGTGGTACTTTAGTGATGAAACTGCACTTAAGACTATAATCCGAAGTAATCCCGGTTTTGTAAGACTTCAGGAGGGAACTATTCTTCAAAAGCGGCATTGGAATGATGCCGAAGAGCTTGAATTCTAAGAGGCTTCAAAAATGCCATTTTTGACACCCTGTTTTTTAGCTTTTTCTTCTAAATCTGCAGGTTCTTAGAGCCTGCAGTCTTATATTTGTACTTATAGCTAAAACAATTTCTTCTGAATGTTAACATGCTGATTGTTAATGTTTTTGATTGATTTTTATCAAAGTTTTAGCTGCACAATTAAAAACAGAATACTAACTTACCCTTAAACGACCATTATGAGAGACAAAATAGTAGCCGGAAACTGGAAAATGAACAATGACCTGGCACAAACTGAAGATCTACTTTCAAACATCAAGAACCTTTATAAAGAAAATGAAGGGGTTCGGGTTATTGTGGCGCCTTCTTTTACAAATCTTTATCACAGCTTTGAGTCTTTGAGGAATTCGAAGATAGAGGTTGCTGCTCAAAATATGAATGAAAATAGCGAAGGAGCTTTTACCGGAGAGGTTTCGGCGAGAATGTTGACCAGTGTGGGAGTGAAAATCGTAATCCTTGGGCACAGTGAACGAAGAGCGATCTTTAAAGAGACAGATGAATTGCTGGCTAAGAAAGTAGATGCCGCCCTGGAAAATGATATGGAGGTGATCTTTTGCTGTGGTGAAGAATTAAATGAACGCAAAGCCGAAAAACATTTTGAGATCGTAAAACAACAGTTGGAAAAAGGTCTTTTTCACCTTTCTGAGGAGCAATGGGAGAAAATCATAATTGCTTATGAACCTGTTTGGGCCATTGGTACGGGAGAGACCGCTTCCCCCGAACAGGCGCAGGAAATGCATGCCTTTATCAGAAAGTCAATTTCTGAAAAATTCGGAAGTGAATTGGCTAATAAGATAGCCATACTCTACGGCGGGAGCGTTAAACCGGGAAATGCCCAGGAGATCTTTGCTAAAGAAGATGTTGACGGCGGACTCATTGGTGGTGCCAGCTTAAAAGCTGAAGACTTTATGGCTATTGCCAACGCCTTTTAAATATGAAGAACATGAATTATCTGGAGTTTAAATTTGTAATTGAGCCTCCACAACCTGCATCAGAGATCCTTATTGCCGAATTGGGCATGGAGGGTTTTGAAAGTTTTGTGGAGAATGAAGATGGGATCACTGCCTATATTCCAAAGGAAGAATTTGAGGCAGAGAGTATGACGGGGATACACATACTCCAATCAGATGAATTCGATATTTCTTTCACCCAAACCGAAATTGAGCAGGTGAATTGGAATGTAGAATGGGAAAAGAACTTTCATCCCATTATTGTAAATGAAAAATGTGGAGTTAGAGCACCTTTTCACCCAAAGCCCGATGTCACCTACGACATTGTTATAGAGCCAAAAATGTCATTTGGAACCGGTCATCATGCTACTACTCATATGATGATTGAATTTCTTTTGGAACATGATCTTGAAAACAAAAAAGTGCTCGATATGGGTTGCGGTACGGGAGTACTGGCAATAGTTGCCGAGAAAAGAGGGGCATCACGAATTGATGCGATAGATATCGATAACTGGTGCTTTCAAAACACCCGGGAAAATGTTGAACGCAATGAATGTCAAAAGATAGCAGCTTTTGAGGGTGGCGCAGAGCTTCTAAAAGATCGAACATACGACGTAATAATTGCCAATATTAACCGTAATATTCTGCTTGAGGATATGAAGGCGTATAACAACAGTCTTAGCAAGGGAGGAGAACTTTACCTAAGTGGTTTCTACGCTAAAGATGTACCTGTGATTAGGGAGGCATGCGAGAAAGAAGGACTGGAATATAATGACTACAAAGAGCGGGATGAATGGGTGGCTTTAAAATTTCTTAAAAAGAATAATTAGAAAGAAATTGTTATATTTAAGCCCTGTTTTTCCATTGAAAATGATTGATTATGAGTACACAAGAAGAAGTTCTTGAGAAGAAGAAGGTAGAGAGCAAGGAATCAAAACTGCATGAGATCGTTCTGTATAATGACGACTATAACACCTTTGACCACGTTATAGAAACGCTGATCATTGCGTGTGACCACACCCCCGAGCAAGCCGAACAATGTTCTTTGCTGGTGCATTACAAAGGCAAGTGTACGGTAAAAACCGGCACCTATAAAGATCTGGAACCAAGATGTGGAAAACTTTTGGAAGAAGGTTTAACGGCCGAGATAGTTTAAAAACTTCAGGGAATAATATATGGAAAGGGCAGGAGTGGTGACTTCCTGCCCTTCTTTGTTGTTGTTCTAAAAGGTTTACACCTTTAAAGTTTTCAAATTTCTATATTTCCTTTTCTATTTCTGAACTTCTTTTCTTACGAAAATCACGTTGCATCATTCGGCGGTATTGGTCTGTATATCCCCAATCCTTTCTTGTGGTTTCTTTTGTTGATTCTGAATTTTCAGGGGAAGAATATCCTCTTCCGATCCTGTTCCATAAAATCTTTTTGTCGGCCATGGCAGTAATGTTATAAGGTTAATTCCGGAAGCAAATCCGGGTAAAATTAATGAAGTGGCTGTTTGTCAAAGATATTAAAGGGCGTTTTTTCAATCATTAATGGCGTTTTTGTTTAACTTATTTTTAGCCTATCCCTGTGAAAAAGGAAAAAACTTATGATCGTAGAGTATAATTTATCATCAACAAGAGTCATAATCACAGGTCATTCTGTTTCATCTTATACTGAGCAATAGGAAATTATATTACCGGGCTTTGCATTATCCCCGTAAATTGATTAAGACTTCTGATAATTCCGCGTCATTACCTCCAAAATGGCAGAATTTTGCCGTTATTTTTCGAAATATCCTAAAGCTTTGTTAATGCTTTTTCTTAATTTTGTGTTCATGAAAAAGGCTGCCGAAATCTCTTTTCTTTTCCTGGTGTGCCTCACGTTTCTAATTGGTTGTGGAGGTGAGGGAAGTAAGAAACTCCCTGTTACTCCCGAACCGGGCTCCGCGGGACATTATTATTTGTTAGGCCTTGATACGGCAGATATTGAAGCGAAGCTAGAGCTTTATAATAAAGGTTTAGCAGCAGTAAAAGACAAAAAAGATTCTTCGCTGGTTGCACTTCTGGATGGGAAGATTTATGCTTATTCGCGGTTAGGAATAGAAGACAGTGTTGATTTTTGGATCGACAGTTTAATCTCGGCTGCAGAATTTCAGGGAGATCTTTTTTACATGGCCAAAGGATATTACAGGAAGTCATGGTCTTTCCGCAAAGTGAATCCGGAAGAGCAATTTAGAACGGCTTATTACTCGCGTAATCTTTACTTAAAGTATGGAGATAGTGCTTTGGCAGGGAGACGATCACTGGATATGGCTAATGCCCAATTGGGTTATGGGGATTATGCAGGGAGCCAGGAATCTGCAATAGAGGCTCTTAAATTTCTTGATGAAGAAAGGGATCCACACTACGTGAGTTCGGCTTATAATGTCCTGGGACTTTCTTATGGTGAGCAAAGATTATATTCAGAAGCGCTTAAGGAATATCAAAACGCCTTGAAATATGCGGTTGATCGTAAGGACAGTCTCAGCTATCTGCACAATATCGCCCTTCTTTACAAGAATCAGGAGAACTATTCAGAGGCCACGAGGATCTTTCGGGAGATAATAAATTCTGATGAAGCCAGTGAGAGTTCTCAAATAAGGTTTAGGGACAATTATGCATTCATGCGATGGCTACAGGATTCTACCTGTAAAGCCGATAAGGTCATGCTAAAGGCACTGGAGCAAAGACAGGAAATTGGAGATAGGGAAGGAACCCTCGCCAGTTATTCCCACCTGTCCGATTTTTACCGGAATAAAGATCCTGAATTGTCCCGGTTTTACGCTAAAAGGTACCTGGAAGTGGCAAAGTCGCTGTCCAATCCTGCAGCAGAGGTTGAAGCCCTTAGCCGGCTTATTCCTCTTACAGAGGGCAAGGAGGAGGATGAGTACGTAGAGCGATATCTTTTCTTGAGTGACAGCCTAAAAGAAGCCAATGTAAGACTCAAGTACCAATTCGCCAAGATAAGATTTGATGAGGAACGAAAGGAACAACAGATCAATCTTTTAAAAGCTGAAAATCTCACACAAACCTTGAGATCGGAGAAGTTGAGAACCAGCAATATTATAGCTTCTCTTACAGCTCTTGTTATCCTGCTTTTTTCTGTTGGACTTTACTATTATTTCAGGCAGCGAGGCAGGAAAGAGAAGGTGAAACAAATTTATCGCACAGAGAGTAGGATATCCAGGAGGATACACGATGAATTGGCCAATGATATTTACCACGTAATGAGTTCTCTGGAACCAGTTGCACCTTCGCCCATGATCGATAAACTGGAGAGGATCTATCAGCGTACCCGTGATTTCTCGAGAGAAAACAGTGAAATCGTTACCGGAGCCGAATTTCTAAAAGGGTTGCTGAATATGCTTTCAGGAACCGTACCTGCGGGAACAAAACTTATTATTAGAGGGGAAGACACTATAAACTGGAATAAATTAGAGGCCGAAAAAAAGATCGTGGTCTACAGAGTCCTTCAGGAGATGGTGGTCAATATGAAAAAACATAGTCAGGCAAAACTTGTAGCTCTTGTGTTCTCTAAAGAAGGGAAACAAATAAAGATCAGCTATTCAGATAACGGTGTAGGAGCAGAGCAAAAGGTGCTGGAAAATGGAAATGGCATCAAAAATCTTAAGGACCGACTTAAAACCATTAAAGGAAACGCCATTTTTGAAACTGCAGAAAAAGGAGTAAAGGCTGAATTCTTTATCCCTTTTAAATCTTAAGATAATTCCACAGGTTTTCTACTGTTCCCTGGGCGGTGGAAAATACCGGAGAAAATACATTTTATCCCCACTTGGATGATCCCACTCATTGAATAGTTCAAAGCCATAACGTCTATAGGCAAGACTTATTCGTCTAATCCTGGTCTCGGCATAAATAGGAAGTTGCAGGTCTTTGGCAATGGCAAAGAACTGGTTTTTCATATCATAAGCCGTTTTGGCGTCATCACTACCCCGGGCATCACTAAGAATTCCCCAGAACCAGCAGTATAGGTAATCACCTTCTTTTGGACGCTGTGCCTTAACATACTCCTGTACCTTCATAGCCTTTAAACCTTTTTGGATACCTGTAACATTCCAGGCAAGCTTAAGGTCCATAATGAGATCTTTCCAAAAATTTTTGTCCTTGCTATTGGTTTTAAAGAGTATTGCTATTCCCTTTCCATCGGGAGAAGTAATAAGAGCATCCTTTTCTATGGCTTTTTCTACCATGTACTTTGCCAGGTAACGGAATCTTTTCTCTTTCTTGGAATCATCCTTAACGATCTCCATTGAAGTTGGAATTTCCTGTAGTAGAGTGGAGACGTTTTCGATTATTTGCTGCTTATTCAAGGGGCTGAAAATTTTTCGGAAAGATAGAAAATTGAATGCAGTTAAACTTCCGGCAAAAAGGAATATTTGCTGCGATATTTTTCAGTTTGAAAAAATTTGTTCAAAGAAATGTCATTTTTGAACCGGTTTGGAATGGTTTTTTACATTTGTTTTTCCTTATCAAAGTCTTATGAAAAAAATTATAGCCCTTTTTGTTGTCTTATGTTCAATGAATACCATCGCTCAATCTACCAGTCAACATGATTCCCTGACTCTTAGAAAGCTTTACGATATGTCCCTGCTCAATGGCCAGAGCTATGCCTGGCTTGATCATCTTTCAAACAACATTGGAGGTCGGCTGTCTGGTTCTGTGAATGCACAGCGTGCTGTGGAGTACACTAAAGCTGAATTAGAAAAACTTGGGTTGGACCGGGTGTGGTTACAGCCGGTGATGGTTCCAAAGTGGACTCGTGGTAATCCCGAATACGCCTATGTGCAAACTCCTGGTGGTCCTTCCAATACAGTCAACATCCTTGCTTTGGGTGGTTCAGTCGCGACGCCCGATACCGGCCTGCGGGCAAAGGTGATCGAAGTGCAGGGGATTGAAGACCTTGCAAGGTACGGCAGGGAGCAGATTGAAGGAAAGATAGTCTTTTTCAACCGACCCATGCGTGCAGATCTCATCCATACCTTTGAGGCTTACGGAGGTTGTGTGGATCAGCGATATTCGGGTGCGGCCGAAGCTGCCAAATACGGTGCGGCAGGGGTGATCGTTCGTTCCCTTTCACATAAAATTGATGATTATCCTCATACCGGCTCTATGAGCTACGGAGACCTGCCAAATGATAAAAGGATCCCTGCGGCTGCAATAAGCACAAAAGATGCTGAATACCTTAGTGGGATGCTAAAGCTGAACAAGGATCTTGATTTTTACTATAAGATGAACTGCCGGAACTTCGAGGATGTGGAATCATACAACGTAATTGGCGAGATCAAAGGAAGTGAGCGCCCCGAAGAAATCATTGTAGTAGGAGGTCACCTTGATTCCTGGGATGTGGGGGATGGTTCACACGATGATGGCGCCGGGGTGGTACAGTCTATGGAAGTTTTGAGGCTTTTCAAAGAAACCGGGATCAGACCAAAAAGGACAATTCGGGTAGTTCTCTTTATGAATGAGGAAAATGGTCTTAGAGGCGGAAATAAATACGCCGAAATTGCCGGGAAGAACAAGGAAAATCACATCTTCGCTTTAGAAAGTGATGCCGGAGGTTTTACGCCCCGCGGATTTTCTTTTGATGCCCGCGATTCTCAATTCGAAAAGATCCAGAGCTGGAAACCCCATTTTGAGCCCTATCTTATTCATTATTTCGCGAGAGGTAGTAGCGGTGCAGATATCGGGCCGTTGAAAAATGGAAGTACAGTTCTCGCCGGTCTCCGTCCTGATTCTCAACGTTATTTTGATCATCACCATGCTGCTACAGATACTTTTGACGCCGTGAATAAACGGGAACTGGAATTGGGCGCAGCTACTATGGCTTCCCTGGTTTACCTGGTTGATAAATATGGTTTTGATGGCATTCAGAACGATCCCGAGATCCTGAAATAAAAAGAATTGCCGGGCTTTGTTTCCCGGCAATTAAACTTTCTATCTTTGCAGCCTTAAACTTCAAGGCTTGCAGCTCACTGCCTACACAAAAGAATTTAGTAAGAACCTTAACATCGCTTACCCTGTGATGCTTGGGCAATTGGGGCATGTGATGGTTGGCCTGGCCGATAACATCATGGTAGGGCAACTGGGAGCCGCGCCACTTGCAGCTGTTTCCCTGGGGAACAGCCTAGTTTTTATAGCCCTGTCTTTGGGGATTGGGTTCTCTTTTGCCATTACGCCTTTGATCGCTGAAGCCGATGGAGCAGGAGACATCGAGACCGGCAAAAGCTATTTCCATCACGGTATCATTATGTGCGGGATCAATGGACTATTCCTGTTTATCCTGCTGTTACTGGCTAAACCCATACTTTACCACCTCGATCAACCGCCAGAAGTTGTGGACCTGGCAATTCCATACCTGGAGATAGTAGCTTTTTCTATGATCCCGCTAATGATTTTCCAGGCTTACAAACAGTTTGCCGATGGTCTTTCCCAAACCCGCTATGCTATGTATGCTACACTAATAGCCAATGTGGTAAATGTGGTGTTTAATTACCTGCTCATCTATGGGATCTGGATTTTTCCACGGCTCGAGCTGGAAGGCGCGGCCAGGGGAACTCTTATTTCAAGATTTTTTATGCTGTGGTTTGTTTGGGAGATCTTAAGAAGAAAGAAAAAATTCCGGAAGTATTTTGAATGGTCCCGAAAAGAACTGGTTAAAATTGACATTTTTAAGAGGTTATTTGCTTTGGGTTTTCCAACTGCTTTGCAGATGCTGTTTGAAGTGGCGATCTTTACCGCAACAGTTTTTCTTGCCGGTACTTTAGGAACTAATCCGCAGGCAGCAAATCAAATTGCACTCAATCTGGCCTCCATGACCTTTATGGTGGCTGTGGGGCTGGGAGTGACGGCAACAATAAGAGTAGGAAACCAGAAGGGAAAAGGGAATTATTCTGAGTTACGGCGGATAGCCTTTTCCACTTTTTTGCTGGTTTTCCTAATCGAAGCAGTATTTGCAGTAGGTTTTATCCTGCTCAAAGACTGGTTGCCAACTCTCTATATTGACAACGTGGAAGTGATCTTACTGGCAGCTCAATTACTAATTATAGCAGCTTTATTTCAGTTAAGTGATGGGATGCAGGTAGTGATACTGGGGGCGCTAAGAGGTCTGCAGGATGTGAAATTCCCCACCCTCATCTGTTTCATTGCTTATTGGATCATAGGATTTCCCGTCTCCTGGTATCTGGGAAAAGAATCGGCTCTTGGAAGTATGGGAATCTGGCTGGGATTACTGGCCGGGCTTAGCGCATCTGCTTTAATGTTGTATCTTCGATTCAATTATTTAAGTAAAAAATTACTCATTACGGCAGGCACTTCGGGCGAGCCGGAAGGGAGCAAAATATAAAAGTGACTATGGATTTTCCAAAATTTCTACTTGGTGATAACACAGATTATCCCGATGCTATTTTTATAGTGCATACCGAATATCCCCGTTTTATTCTTAACCTTGAGAACGATGAGGTAGAATGGCTGGAAGATTTTGATGCGGCCGATGAAAAGGAACTCGCTTCTGAAGCCGAAGGTCTTATTCAACAGGCGACCGACTTCTATGACCGCGAGATCTCGAGATACGAGGACTAAGACATGGAGCAGCTGGTAGAACTGGATCAGGAAATATTTCTGTTTCTCAACAAATTAGGAAACCCTTCCTGGGATGATTTCTGGAATTTTATCACCAACAAGTTTGCTTCTATACCGTTCTACGCCCTGCTGGTCTTCTTTCTCTACCGGGCTTTAGGATGGAAGAAAACTTTACTCAGCCTGGTTCTTATAGCGGCGGTGATCACCTGCACAGATCAGCTTTCCAATGTTTTTAAGCACTTTTTTCAGCGCCCGCGGCCCTGCAGGCAGGAAGGGGTTATGGAATATGCCCGTTTTGTAGCTGTGCGGTGCGGCAGGTATGGCTATTTTTCTGCACATGCGGCCAGTTCAGCGGCATTGGTGGTTTTCCTGGGATTGATCTTAAAGGACTACTGGAAGCACATTTTTGCAGTGCTCATTGTATGGGGACTGCTCGTCTCTTATAGCCGTATCTACATTGGCGTTCACTATCCCGGCGATATCCTCACCGGCTGGATCTTTGGAATTGTAATAGGGTTTTTGTTTTACAGGCTTTTTCGGTTATTGCTGAAGAAATACTTTAGTCCTTCCGCTGCAAAAGGTAAAACTGCCTGATCAACCTGTCCTTATATCCCGAAGCTTCCGGGTTGACATAGTTCAGGTCAAATCTTTCTGAAGAGAGCACCTCAAAATCCCTTTTTAGAGTATCTATTAAAGCTGAATCTTTTTCCCTTAGGATCACACCAAACCTTTCTTCCGAAGGTAATTCGGAGTCATTTCTGTACAGCTTCGGAATAGGTTCGCCATATTCCCAAATGATCTCAGGAGTTTCAGCCTTGTATTCATAAACCTGAAAATCTTCAGCTTCAGCTAATTCCTGAAGCTCATCGAAATTCCGGAACTGAGGATTCTTCAGAAAAGCATTGGAAAGGGGAAAGGCAAAGACTATAATTCCGCAGATAAAAGCGACTGTAAGGTAGAAGACCTGTGGATATTTTCTCCTTTTAAGGTAGTAGAGAATGCCGATACCTATAGAAGCCAGAACAATTGAAGCCGAAATATACCAGAACCAATAGCCATCGAGTTCCAGGAGAAAATAGGCGGCTACGGGAAAAATAATACCTATTCCTGCTATGAGACCATGATTAAAGTTGATAATCCAGTTCTCTTTCTTGGGAAGTTTATTGAAGTTCCTAAAGAGATATTCCACGTAAAAGCTGGTGTTGACTGCCATGGGAATAAGGACCGGGAGCAGGTACCGCGATTTTTTTTCGGGAATAAGGGAGAGGAGAACAACAGCCGCAAGGGTCCAAAAAAGGGAAAATTTATAGGCTTTCCTATTGACGACCCGGTTCTTAAGATAAGGATACAGCAGGGCAACAAAGGCCGGAATGGTCCAGATCCCGCTTTGGGTGAAAAAACTCCAGTAGTAGTAAAAAGGTCTAACATTATAATTGGTCCAGCGTGTGGCTTCACGCGTTGTGATCTCCACAAAGGAAACAGGATCGGCCAACCTTACGTAAATGAACCACCAGCCGCTTAAAATGACCGATAGGATCAAAAAGATGATGAAGGCTTTCCATTTTTTAAAAAATCCCCTGAAACTGTAGGTGCTGCCATAGGCAATAAGGAAAGGCAGGAATAGTGCGTACAGGGAAACAGGACCTTTACTCATAAACGACAAGCCCAGAAATACGGCCCCAAAAATGGCATTTTTGAAGAGGTGCTTTTCACTGCTAAAAAAGTTCCACAGAAAAAAGATTGCAACCATCATAAAGGAATGGGTGAAAATATCCCATTGTCCATTGCGGCCCATAAAGACTATGTAGAATGAACTGGCGAGGATCAAAGTTGCCAAAAACGCCTGTTTTAGGCTCACTCCCAGCTTCGGAATGAACCTGTAAAAAATGTACAACAGAAGTAGAGTGACCAAAGCGGCGGGAAGACGCATTCCGAAGAGGTTTGTGAACCCGAAGATCAATCCGCTTAGAGCCGTAAGCCAGGTGGGTAACGGTGGTTTTTCATAACGAGCCTCGGCATTCATGGTAGTGAGGATCCAATTGTCATTTGTCACCATCTCGCGGGCGGTTATAAAATTCCTGGCCTCCATAATGTTCACATAGATCACATCCAGGTGAACAAGGAAGATCAAAGCCCAAACCAGCAGAATGTAAAGCAGGTATTTTTGATTTCTACTCATCTTCTCTTCTTATCAGGATCATGTTCCGAACATAAATTATACTTCCCACCATATGACCAATAAAAAGTACTGGATCCTTCCGAAGCACCGCATAGATCAGGATGAGAACTGCTCCAGACAAACTGAGCAACCAAAAGCCCATTGGCAGTACAGATTCCTTTATTTTTTCAGAATAGATCCATTGATAGATAAAACGCAATGTAAAGACAATATGGGCTATAGAGCCCAAAACCAGTAGCCATAGAGGTATTTCCTCATTGAAGAATAACTTCTGAATATCATAGGTGTTGTTGTTATAGGAGTAGATCAAAATCAAAAAAGGGAACCCGTATATAAAACCTTGTAACCATTTTGACATTTTAGACCACTCTCCCTGAAGCTGAATATTTCTTATGTATATGAAGTAGGTAAGCGCCTGCCCCAGCATGATCGAAAAATCACTTCGAAGATATCCATATACGAACAGTAGAAAGGAAGCGAAAAGAGAGATCTTCCAGAAATTGGTTGGGGTAAGAACTCTTTTCTGCTTTTCAGAAGCTATCCATTGAAACAGGAGCCGCGCCGAGAAAAGCAGCTGTGCGGTGAAGCCAATAGTATAGACCTGCCAGCTACTCATTTTTATGAGCTACTTTGTAATGAATGTAGTTTCTCCTCATCCATAGATAAGCAAAACAATCGACCAGAGGACCTATCAGCCGGTTTAAAACGTGAAACTTCGGCTTCCCTGCAATCCTCGCGTAGTGTCTCACCGGGACCTGCTTGATCTTTCCCTTTTGCAGGAGGACCATGGCAGGAAGAAATCTATGTAAGCCTTTGAACATAGGAATCCTCTTGGCATAATCTGCTTTGATCACTTTAAGAGGACATCCTGTGTCATCCATCCCATCCTGGGTAAAGCTACGCCTTATCGAATTGGCAATAAACGAGGAAAGATTTTTCTTGAATGAATCTTTCCGGTTTGTTCGCATTCCCGTGACAAGATCATATTCCGGAATGTGTTCCAGTAAAAGGTCAAAATCATCTGGATCTGTTTGCAGGTCAGAATCTATATAGCCTATAAGCGGGGTATCGGCATGATCAAACCCTGCTTTAATTGCTGAACTGAGCCCATAATTGCGGTCAAAAGAAATAAACCTGAAGTCTTCATTGCGACTTGAAATTTTCTCGATCAATTCAAGACTATTATCTGTAGAACCGTCATTTACAAAAAGAACACAGGTTTTTACGGGAGCTTTTTTGATGTAATTGTCCAGTTCCTGCCCAACCCTTTCCAGGTTTGGTTCTTCATTGTAGAGAGGGACCACAATAGTAAATTCGTATTTCATTAGGATGTGGTATGCCGGACAAAGGTAATAATATTCAGATGTCTTTGAGGGAGACCTGTAATTAAGAAAATACTCGTTTCTTTGCATAAGACCAACAACCGATTTTAGTTCGGGCAAACCAGCAAACATGAAAGTTTTGATAACGGGAGCCGCCGGATTCATTGGATCACATGCTGCAGAACGTTTACAACAAGAAGGATTTGATGTCACAGGCTTAGATAATTTTTCTGATCATTACGATATTGCACTGAAAGAACTTAATGCTGAAGCTCTTGAAAAGAAGGGTATTGAGGTAATCAAAATGGATCTTAGAAATCCTGCAGAATATTCGGTCCTGTCACCGGAATTCGACTTCATAGTCCATTTTGCTGCACAACCCGGCATTTCCTCAACATCTACATTTGATGATTATTTCAGCAACAATGTTATTGCTACCCAACACCTCCTCAACTTTGCGGAGGCAAATAAAGACCTGAAACATTTCTTTAATATTTCTACTTCTTCAGTTTATGGACTGGAGGCAACTTTTCCTGAAACCGTTGCACCTAAACCGGCTTCTTTCTACGGAGTGTCAAAACTGGCGGCAGAGCAGCTGGTGCTGGCCAAAAGCCGGGCAAATCTACTAAAAGCCTCATCTTTAAGATTGTTTTCAGTTTATGGTCCAAGGGAGCGACCAGAAAAACTCTACACAAAACTCATCACCTGTGGTGTAAAGGATGAAGTTTTTCCGATTTTTGAAGGGAGTGAGAAGCACTTGAGAAGTTTTACCTACGTGGGGGATATAGTGGATGGGATCTACAGAGCAATAAAAGTGTATGAGGACCTGGATGGGGAGATCATTAATCTTGGTGCCGAAGATGAGCATAAGACCCAGGAAGGAATTAATATAGTGGAGGATATCCTGGGAAAACGGATCAAACTTGAAGTACAGCCGCGCAGAGCCGGTGATCAATTCAGGACCCTGGCAAATATTGGAAAGGCAAAGAAGATTTTGGGTTATAAACCAAAAACAAGTCTAAAGGAGGGAATCCGGCTGCAGGTGGACTGGTACATGGAAAACTTTCTATAATTCCCGGTAGCGCTGCAGTAAGAAGTGTGCTGCTTCAAAAGGAGTGGTTTCATTATTCTCCAAAGCTTCCAGTTGCTCATTAAGCAATTTCTTTATCTCCGGCTGATTGTAAAACCGACTTTTAAGATGCTCATTTATCGTTTGTAAAAGCCAGAATTTGTTTTGTTCATGTCTTTTTTTATCGAAATTTCCACTTTTTTTCATTTTCTGCTCATAGTCTGAGATAAGCTCCCAAACTTCCGAAATACCTTCTTTATAATAGGCGCTGCACAATAACACCTTCGGCTGCCAGCCACTTTCTTTTTCGGGATATAAATGCAGTGCTCTTCTAAATTCGGCCCGGGCTCTTTCTGCCGGTTTCAGGTTTTCTCCATCGGCTTTATTGATCACTATTGCATCGGCCATTTCCATTATGCCACGCTTTATTCCCTGGAGTTCATCACCCGCCCCGGCGAGCTTCAACAATAAAAAGAAGTCGGTCATACTGTGCACGGTGGTTTCACTTTGCCCAACCCCAACTGTCTCGATCAACAGGGTATCAAAACCTGCAGCCTCACATAAGATGATCGTCTCCCGCGTCTTTTTTGCCACCCCACCAAGAGAATCACCAGAAGGGGAAGGCCTTATAAAGGCGTTTGGGTGATTTACCAGCGTTTCCATTCTTGTCTTGTCCCCAAGAATACTTCCACCCGATATGGAACTGCTAGGATCTACTGCCAGCACTGCCACCTTTTTACCGGCGTTGGCCAGGTGACTGCCAAAAGCTTCAATAAATGTGCTTTTACCCACCCCTGGAACTCCTGTGATCCCGATCCTTATCGAGGTATTTGCAAAAGGCAAACATCGCTCAATAAGCTGGGCTGCCTTCTCCTGCTGCTTTGGCTGATTTGTTTCTACCAGCGTAATACCCTGGCTCAAAGCAGACTTGTCACCTGCTCTTAGCCTTTCAAAAAGAACATCTACAGTTACTTCTTTTCTTCGGGAATCCCTTATTTTTTTTGCCATTGCGGCATTAACTTCCGAGGAAGGGCGACTGCCTTCTTTTTCATGTAAAGCCGATAGTTTTTTCAAAACAGGGAATAACTTTTTAGGTGGAGATCTTATTTGTATATTGAAGTACTAAAATAACAAAATAAAAGATCATTATGAAGACATTGTATACCGGCGTAGCCACCACAACAGGCGGGAGAGAAGGAAATGTGAGAAGTGACGATGGAATTTTAGATTTAGAACTCAGTAAGCCTAAATCCATGGGTGGGAAAGGGGAAGAAAAGACCAACCCTGAACAACTTTTTGCAGCGGCGTACTCTGCCTGCTACGGCAGTGCCCTGCAGGTTATGGCCAAAAAGCACAAGGTAGATCTTGGGGATTTTTCAGTTACCGCTTCAGTAGAGCTGGGAACGACAGAAGAGGGAGATCTTCAGCTTTCAGTTATCCTGGATTCTTATATTCCCGGTGTTGATGTAGAAACCGGAGAAAAACTGGTCAATGAAGCACATGAGATTTGCCCTTATTCCAGAGCTACGCGAGATAACATTGACGTGACTCTCAACCTTATGCTGGATGAGGAGGACTAGATCCTTCTTTTAAACCAGAAACAAAGGGCATTGAAAAATGCCCTTTTTTAGTGCTCTCTTTGAAGAATTTTAAAGATTGTTCTCATCCTCTGTATCGGGATTGTAGGCGAGGTGCAGGCTGTTGTAAACCGCTTCTACGTTTCTTTGATTTTCCATTAGTACGATCAGGGTATCATCCTCCTCGATCTGCGTGGCGCCATTAGGGGTCAAAAACTGGCCGTTCCTGGAGATCATTGCAATAATTGCGTTCCTTGGAAAATGCAGGTCCACAATCCTCTTTCCCACAGAAAAATTATCTGGCGGAATAGTGATCTCCCTTATAAGAGATTTAGTACCATCGGCGAGAAATGCATCTACAGGGGAGATTCTTTTTGCCTTTTTTGGAAGGGCCACATGTAGCCAGTGTGCAACTTTAGACAAAGTTGTTCCCTGTACCAGGACCGAAGTTAGAGAAACAAAAAACACAATATTGAAGATCATATGTGCCTTTTCAATACCTGCAAGTAGGGGATAGGTAGCAAAAACTATTGGCACTGCCCCTCGAAGCCCAACCCACGAGATATACCAGCGGCGGCGCATCTTCATTTTGAAAGGGGCAAGACTAAGAAAAACTCCTATAGGCCGGGCAATAAGAATAAGGAATCCCGAAATAAGTATCCCCAGCCCAATTACCGGAAGGATATCACTTGGAAAGACCAGTAGCCCCAGGGTAAGGAAGAGAACAATTTGCATTAGCCATGCCACCCCGTCAAAGAATCGCATGATCGTCTTTTTATGAATGAGATCCTGATTTCCCAGATAAACCCCGGTAAGGTACACAGCGAGAAAACCGTTTCCGCCAAGCCTGTCGGTAGCCGAAAAGGACAGGAACATAAGCGCTATGGCCAGTACCGGATACAACCCTTCAAAATCAAGAGTAATTCTATTAATGATCATTTTACTCAGTTTTCCGAAGAGAAAGCCCAGGGCAGCCCCAATGAGGATCTGCTTCAGGAAAAGAGGAATTATCGAGAGCAGACTTTGATCCTGATTTACCACCAGACCCAAAAAAGCGATGGTGAGGAAATATGCCATAGGATCATTACTACCACTCTCCAGCTCCAGGGTAGGTCTAAGATTGGCCTTTAAAGCCATATTCTTGGAACGCAGAATAGAGAAAACAGCAGCGGCGTCTGTAGAGGAAACAATGGCACCTAGAAGAAGACCTTCATAGATACTAAAATCTGTAATTGCCCATACGAAAGTACCCAAAGAAACAGCAGTAAACAGAACTCCAAGGGTGGAAAGGGATATCCCGTGCCACAGGATAGGTTTTATACTACGCCAGTTGGTATCCAATCCCCCCGAAAAGAGAATGAAATTCAAGGAAACAATTCCAACGAACTGGGCGAGCTGAGGGTCATCGAATTCTATTTGTCCAATTCCTTCAGACCCTGCCAGCATTCCTACGGAAAGGAATAAGATAAGAGTGGGTACGCCAAATTTGTACGAAGTTTTCCCTGCAAGTATACTGATGAGCAGCAGTAGGGAACCTATAAGCAATACATTCTCTGTGGTAATACCCATACGTGGTGAGGCTTATTCAGTTTCCGCAAAGAAAGCCAATTTTAACTTTTTTGGAAAGCTGATTTCTATTGGTTCTCCTTGAGTAGCTGCGGAAATTTCTTTTTGAACCTGTTCATTCGGGGAACCGAGACATTTCTAATGTATGGATCGTTGGGATTATATTTCTTGTAATCCTGATGGTAATCTTCTGCTTTCCAGAATTTTTGAAAAGGCAAAACCTCTACGGCAATAGCTTTTTTGTACTGGCTGGCCAATTCTTTCATTTTTTGCTCTATGATCTTCTTTTGCTCCTTGTTTTGATAAAAAATAATGGACCGATATTGGGAGCCGATATCTGGTCCCTGTCCATTCTTTTGGGTGGGATCCATGGAGCCAAAGTAAACATCTGTAAGGGTTGCAAAATCAATGACCTCAGGATCATAGATGACTTCCACCGCCTCGGCGTGTCCTGTCCTGCCTGTATTGCTTTCCTCGTAAGTCGGATTTTTGGTATGTCCGCCGGAGTAGCCCGAAATAGCTTCTTCAACCCCGATAACACTCTCGAAAACAGCTTCTACACACCAAAAACAACCACTGGCAAAATACGCCCTCTCAAGGCCATCTTGGGAAGGTACTTCTACCGGCTCGGCATTAGCAATTTCAGGTAAGGTCACGCTTTCGCCCGAAGAGTTTCCGCAGGCAGTAAAGCTGATAAGCAGCGTCAAAAGCAAATATTTCATTCTATTCTTTTTTATAAGTTCCTTCCAGTGTCTTTTTACCGTACAGAGCATAATCTGTCAAGACTTCTCCATTACTGGAAAACCCCAGCCAGTCCAGTGTTGCACTACCATCGGGTTGAAAGGTGAGGGTGGCTACGGGAGTATTCGTGTCAAATTCTTCCCAGGGAAGAGGTCTGTCTGGCGATATCTCCCTGCTAGAGGATACAAAATAGACATCGGCTGTATTTTCTCCTGTTTTCTTGCAACGGGCACTCATATATAACTTATCCTTATCTATACACCATTCGGTAGCCCTGTCATATGCAATTTCAATACAATTACAGTTACAATCATCTCCTGCCGAATCCTTGACTATTTTGCGATATCGTCCTTGATATGCTGCCATAGGTTCGGCTGCAGTTCGTATTTCTTCTTTCTCTGTCTGCACCGCATCCCTTTCCTCCTGAATATTTCCCGGCGGCAGGGTATCAGCATTAATACTATCAGGAGTTACTCTTTCTGAAGTCTCAGACGTAGTGGTTTTCCCGTCATTACAGGAATACATCACAACCAGAATAATGAAAAGCAGTTTTTTCATAGCTGTAGGTTTATTCTTTAAAGGTAAAGCTTACAGATTACATTATTGTGAAACAGATGTTAACGCCCTTCCGTAATCCGAGGCTAAGAATTTGAAGGTCACGACAGGGGCTCTACCGTCTATCGTCTACCGCCTTCCACATTATGTTGATAAACAAAAAACCCCTCGCTTTGGCGAAGGGTTTCTTAGTCTTTATAAGAAAATGTCTAGAAGCTTTGGAAAAGCTCATTCATTTTTTGTCTTTCTTCCTGCGCAAGTTCTTCGTCAACTAGAATTCGGCCACTGTGTTCATCGGTAATGATCTTTCTGCGACCTGCGATCTCCATAATTACCTGTGGCGGAATGGTGAAGAAAGATCCCCCCGAAGCTCCTCTTTCCACGGGAACTACTGCAAGACCATTTTTAACACTGCTGCGTATCCTTTTGTAGGCATTAACCAGGCGCTCTTCGATCTGCTTTTCAAATTCTTTTGATTTGTCAAGAAGGGCTTTCTCCTCTTTTTCAGTTTCGGCAAGAATTTCGTCAAGTTCACCTTTCTTGTGATCAAGATGCTTTTGTCTTTCTTCGAGACGGGCCTTTGTTTGCTCGATCACCTCTTTTTTCTGCTCGATCTGAGCTCTGTACTCCTTGATCTGCTTTTCAGCCAGCTCTATTTCCAGCTCCTGAAATTCAACTTCTTTCGAAAGCGCATTGAATTCACGGTTGTTACGTACATTCTTTTGCTGCTCGTTATATTTTTTGATCAATGCTTTAGCATCTTCAATCAAAACTTTCTTTGCATTGATATCCTGATCGATCACTTCAAGATCGGCATCCATTTTTTCCAAACGGGTATTAAGGCCTGCTACTTCATCTTCTAAATCTTCTACCTCAAGCGGAAGTTCACCTCGCACGTTTCTTATCTCATCCACGCGGGAATCTATAAGTTGAAGATCGTACAACGCTCTTAACTTCTCTTCTACAGTAACATCGGATTTTTTTGCCATAGTTAAAAATACTTGATAGGATTGGTATCTGTGTTTGATAAAACGACTGCAAAATTAGCAAATTTTTTCTTAAGATAAGAGGCCAGAAGGTTTTTTGTGTACTGCTCACTTTCATAGTGCCCAATGTCTGCCAATACCAGTTTTTGCTCGGCTTTATAGAAGTCATGATATTTGAGATCGGCAGTGATGAAGATATCTGCTCCCGCTGCAGCAGCCTTTTCGATAGCAAAGCTTCCACTGCCACCTAAAACAGCAACTTTTTTGATCGGTTTTTCGAGCAATGCGGAATGTCTTATACAGCCGGTCCCAAAAATTTCTTTTACCTGCTTCAAAAAGCTCCTTTCGTCCAGCTCTTCTTCAAGCTCACCCAACATGCCCATACCGATATGCTGATTTACATTTTCAAGGCTGGTCACTTCATACGCTACTTCTTCATATGGATGTCCCTCAAAAAGAGCTTTTATAATTCCCTTTTCCAGGTGCTTTGGAAAAGTTACTCCAATCTGGACCTCTTCCTCATAATGGGTTTCCCCTTTTCTTCCAATCACCGGATTTGACTCCTCATTACCGCGGAAAGATCCGCTGCCAATGAGATTGAAACTACAGTGGTCATAATTTCCAATAGTTCCTGCTCCGGCTGCAAAGAGTGCTTCCCGCACGCTGGCCGCATCCTTTTTGGGCACAAACGTGATCAATTTTTTAATAGTTCCTGTTTGAGGAATTAGAATCCTGCGCTTTTTGAGTCCCAATTGTTCGCAAATCATGTCATTTACGCCCTTAAAACTATTGTCTAATGCCGTATGAATTGCGTAGATGGCAATATCATTTTTAATGGCCTTTAGCACGGTCCTCTCCACATAATTACTGCCGGTAAGTTTTTTAAGACCGGAAAATATTATTGGATGAAAGCTCAGAATGAGGTTGCAATCCTTCTCAATGGCCTCATCTACCACGTTTTCCAAAGTGTCCAGAGTGACCAGGACTCCGGTGACTTCCTTTTCGGGAGAACCTGTTAGTAGGCCTACATTGTCGAAACCTTCGGCATATGCAGTGGGTGCTAACTTTTCTATTTCGGGGATGATATCCTGTATGCGCATGATCTTGATTTTGCTGACGAATCCAAAGATAAAAATTCTCAAGTCAAAAGAAGAGCTTGTATATATCTACCTTGGGATGGTAAGTTTTTCAGGAAATTTTAAAGGCTAACAAAGGTTTTAAAAAGGGTAAATTTTAACTATCTTATTTTGATGCCATACCTCAGAAATTCTGTTTCTGTTTCAGGAAAAAAATTACCTTCGCGTTCATGTCTGCAAGAAAATTTCTTTATCCATTTTCCATTCTATATGGTGGTGCTATGCGCGTACGCAATAAGCTTTACGACCATGGAATTCTTCCTTCGAAGCATTATGACCTGCCGGTAATTGCCGTTGGGAATTTGAGCATGGGTGGTACCGGAAAATCTCCAATGGTGGAATATCTTACAGAATTACTTCGGAAGGAGCACAGAGTGGCAACCCTTAGCCGTGGCTACAGGAGGAACAGCAGCGGATATATACTGCTCACCGGACAGGAAACTGCAGCTGAAGTTGGCGATGAACCCTTGCAGTTCAAGCACAAATTTCCCCAGGTCATGGTAGCTGTGGACGAGAGTCGCACCAATGGTATTGAAGAACTATTAAAGGAAAAACCACAACCCGAAGTGGTTGTACTTGATGATGCTTTCCAGCACAGGCGTGTTGCTGCAGGCTTTTACCTGCTGCTTACCTCATATTCAAAAATCTACAGGAATGATCTCGTCTTGCCTGCAGGGAACTTACGGGAACCTGCATCGGGAGCCAAAAGAGCGAAGGTCATCGTGGTCACTAAATGTCCTCCTGATCTTGACGTACGGGAGCAGATGGAGATTATTAAGAAGTTAAGGCCAAAACCGGGGCAGGAGGTTTTCTTCAGTAGTATCCAATACAACGAATCGGTTCTGGGAAGGAACAGATCCCTCACGCTTAAGGAGCTTAAAAATACCCATTTTACGCTGGTCACCGGAATTGCCAATCCGCAACCTCTGGTCAAATTCCTCCGGGAGCAGGGGTTGAAGTTTGATCACAAGGCTTATAAGGATCATCATAATTTTACAGAGCCGGAGCTAAGGGAATTGCAACACGAGGAACTTATAATTACTACCGAAAAGGATTATATGAGGCTCAAAAATGAGATTTCCCGGGAAAAAATATTTTACTTGCCAATCAGAACAGCTTTTCTACACAGGGAAAAAGACTTTAATGAGCTGATCCTTAATTACGTAAAAAAAGAATGAGACCTGTTACAGTCTCATTCTTTATATTTTTGGCTAATTCAAACTATCTCTTACAATAACCTGAGCTAACATTTTATCAAACCTTGTGCCAAGTTTTATACTGCGGCCTTTTCCTGGCTCAAATATTTATTGATTTTCTGAAAGAACTCCTCCGTTTTGTACGGCTTCGGGATAATGTCATTAAACCCGTTGAGATAGAATTCATCCAAACTCTCTTCCAGGGTTACTGCGGTAAGAGCGATGATCGGGATGGATTCATTGAACTTTCTGATTTCTTTTGTAGCCTCAATCCCGCTAATTCCCGGCATATGGATATCCATCAAAATTAGGTCGAAGTGGTTATTCTCCACTTTTGAAATAGCTATTGTGCCATTATCGGCTACGTCACAGATCACCTTATTCTTTTCCAGGATCTTTCTTGTGATCATCTGGTTGATCTTGTTATCCTCAACTATAAGGATCTTCTTGTTGTGCATAATGTCATTGGACAATGGCTCCGGGATCTCATTTCCGGTTATACTTTGTGGAGTGGCCGGTTCCAGAGCTTCAAAACTTAGTTCAAAATAGAATAATGAGCCTTCCCCAAGTTCGCTCTCAAGGTGGATCTCACTATCCATAAGGTTAAGAAGATTTTTAACAATAGAAAGGCCCAGGCCGGTGCCGCCAAACTTTCTGTTGATCTGCAGGGAGCCCTGAGTGAAGTTTTCAAAAATAGCTTTTTGCTTCTCCTTGCTAATTCCTTCACCGGTATCCTGAATTTCAAATCTTAGCAACACCTTGCAATCATTCTGACTAATACGCTTTACCCTAACCCAGATATCTCCATTTTCGGTGAATTTGATGGAATTTCCAACCAGGTTGATAAGGATCTGTGAGATCTTTAGAGGGTCACCTTTTAATTTCTTGGGAATATCCTGACCAAACTCCAGGTGTAGTTTCGTTCTTTTATCTTCTGCTGAATTCTTTAATGCAACAAGTACATCTGTTATCCTTTTCTTGAGATTAAAAGAACTTTCCAGCATTTCCACCTTTTTAGCTTCCAGTTTATTCAGGTCGAGGATATTGTTGATGAGTGAAAGCAGGTATTCTCCGGAGAACTTCAGCGAGTTGAGGTGTTCTTTTTGATTTTCTGTAGGACTTTCTTCGAGTAGGAGGTGAGTTAAACCTGTTACTGCGTATAGTGGAGTCCTGAGCTCGTGTGTGATTGTAGATAGGAACTGGGCTTTTGCAAGAGAAGCCTTTTCGGCATTTTCCTTTGCGGTGACCAGTTCAGAATTCTTTTTTTGAAGCAGATCATTCGCCCTGGCTCTTAAGTTGTTGTTCTTGTAAAGCGAAAGAGTGAGCAGGGAAAGTATGGTGATCAAAGCCACACTCAAAATAGTGGTGAGTTTATTCACTTTCAAAGTCCTTTCAGCCTCTTCTTTGGTACGGGTCAATTCATTCATCGTGCTCTTCATGGCATCTACTCCATAGGGAGCAGAGGTATCCACAGCCAGGACTTCCCGGTTGAGATTGTAAATTGAATCCCGAAAAACGTTATTTTGACGAAGTAGTGCCAAAGCCTCGGCGTAATTTCCCATTTCTTCCTGCAGCTGACTCTGTACGAGCATGGTATGCTGGATCATTGCGCCAAACTGGTTTCTTTGGGCGTACTCCATGCTGATTTCTGCCTCTTCCAGTGCCTTTTCGAACTGGCCGGTGGCCTGGTAAGCACGTGCTTTATAATAATGCACTCTCCCCCGCTCATATTCATTGCTGCTGGTCTTTAACTTTTCTTCGGCTGAATTCAGTAAGGTTAAAGCAGCATGAGGTCGCTTTGCCGTATTGAGGTACAGGATTCCTCTGTTGAGGTCTACTACTCCAAGATTTTCCTTATCACCTAATTTTTTGTAAAGCGTTTCAGAAAGGTCGAAATATTCTGTTGCCCTGTCGAAAACCTGCTTTGCGGTAAAGATCTTTCCGAAGTTAAGATAACTGTAGGCGAGGCCTTCTTCATCATTGATCTCCCGTTGTAGGGAAATCGCGCGTTGTAGCTCTGTCGCGGCCTTGTCATTTTCATGACGTACGTAATGGAGTTGCGCAAGAAGACTACTGGAAAGCGCTATCAACCTGGGATGGTTGATAGTTCTCGACAGCTCAAGGGCAGTGTTCAACTCCCGTAGAGCCTGGTCAAAGCGAACGCTGTTGATAGATTCTTCTGCGTCTTCCAACAGCTGTTCAATAGTGGCATTTAATTCGTCTACTTCCTGTAGGTTGTTCTCCTGGGCGAAGGAAAAGGAATAGAATAAAATTGCCACCATTAAAAGAGTAAAATTCTTCATTTGGGACGTAGATAACTGAGGCTAAATATAATTATTTAATTGAAACATGGGAAATTAAATCGATAAGCCGGCTCGAATATCCAATTTCATTGTCGTACCATCCTATTATTTTAACGAAATTTCCTCCCACAACCGAGGTCATCTGTGCATCAAAAATACAGGAGTGCGTATTTCCATTAATATCTATAGAAACAATGGGGTCTTCTGTGTATTCCAGGATATGCTTTAGTGGTCCCCGGGCCGCACATTTAAAGGCTTCGTTTATCGCCTCAATGGTAGTTTCCTTTTTGACGTGAAGCGTCATATCGGTTAAACTGCCATTTGCAACGGGAACCCTAATCCCGCAGCCTCCAATAACATCAGATAAATCGGGGAAAATGCTGGTCAGGGCTTTGGCAGCACCTGTCGTGGTGGGAACGATAGATTGACCGGCAGCCCGTGCTCTTCGTAGATCCTTGTGAGGTTGATCATGAAGGCTTTGATCTGTGGTATAGGAATGAACTGTGGTGATATATGCCTGTTTCACACCTGCGAGCTCATTTATGATCTTGAGCATAGGCGCAGCATTGTTCGTTGTGCAGGAGGCATTGGAAATAATATCCTCTGTCCCATCGAGAATATTTTCATTGACTCCCAAAACCACCATTTTAACAGACTCGTCCTGCGGAGGAACGCTTAAAATCACCTTTTTGACACCTTTTTTCAGGTGTGGCTGCAGCAGTTCCCGGGTCTTGAATTTTCCTGTGCTTTCTACCACAATATCCACCCGGTGCTCGCTCCAATTTATATACTGAGGGTTTGAATTACTCAAAACAGGAACTTCAATCCCATCTACAACAATAGAATTTTCTGTAGACGAAACATCTTTTTTCAGCACTCCGTGGATGCTGTCGTACTTAAGAAGATGAGCCAGGGTAGGGGCAGATGCGATATCATTGATCGCCACTACCTCAAGGTTTTGATGATCAAGAAGCAGCCTAAACAGGTTTCGGCCAATACGGCCGAATCCATTGATCCCAATGCGGATCTTTTTACTTGTCTCTGCTGAAGGTTTTATGCCCCCCATTAAGTGAGGTGTTTTTGTGCTTTGTATGAAGATCTAACTAAAGCGCCACTTTCAACATGCCTGAAGCCCAGTTCCAGCCCGATGGTCTCATATTTTTTAAACTGCTCGGGTGTTACAAATTCGTGAACAGGTAGGTGTTGCTTCGTTGGCTGAAGGTATTGGCCTATAGTAACAATGTCAAGATCCACTTCCCTCAAATCTTTAAGGGTTTGGATAACTTCTTCCTCTTTTTCTCCCAGCCCTAACATGATTCCCGATTTGGTTCGTTTGATCCCTTGCTGCTTTAGGTACTTTAAGACCTGCAGGCTACGCTCGTATTTAGCCTGTATACGTACTTCCCGTGTAAGTCGCTTTACAGTTTCCATGTTATGCGAAACGATCTCTGGATTTACTGCTATGATACGGTCAATATTTCTTTCCACCCCCTGAAAGTCGGGAATGAGAGTTTCCAGGGTGGTCTCAGGATTCATACGGCGAATTGCAGTAACGGTCTCGGCCCACATAATAGAACCCATATCCTTTAGATCATCCCTGTCGACGCTGGTGATCACGGCATGTTTGATCTTCATCAATTTGATGGAGCGGGCCACTTTCTCGGGCTCATCCCAATCCAAAGTTTCTGGTCTTCCGGTTTTTACGCCGCAAAATCCGCAGGAACGGGTGCAAATGTTACCCAGGATCATGAAAGTAGCAGTTCCTTCTCCCCAACATTCTCCCATGTTAGGACAACTTCCGGAGGTGCAAATGGTGTGTAGGTTGTATTTATCAACGACACCCCGCAGCTCGGTGTACTTCTTTCCGGTAGGTAATTTCACCCTTAGCCACTTGGGTTTGGGGGTTCTTTGTGTAGGGATTTGCTGTGTTTCCATAAGGCTGCAAAGATACAATATCAGAGAGAATCAACAATTATTTGGGAAGAAGGTTGATCTTATCGGGCAATAACAAAAAGCTTTAATTACAACAACTGTACTGGACGAGCTAAGCGGCTTAATTGCCGGTTCTTTTCTCAATGACTTCGGCCAGCAATTTTTTAGCTCTCAACAGCTTCACTTTGACGTTATTCATTGGTTCCTGGAGGTGAGCAGAGATCTCCTTGTAGCTCATTTCCTGAAAATACCTCAAATTGATTACTTCCTGGTAAGGAGTCTTCAGCTTTTTGATATCCCTTAGAAGTTGAGCCAGGTTTTGCTCGGTAATTAAAGTGTCTTCAATTGTAGGGGCATCGTCGGGAATCCTGTGTACCCGGTCATCCTCTTCATCGGTAGTCTGGGAGCGAATGGATGCCTTTTTCTTCCTTACAAGATCGACATGAATATTTTTTGAGATCGTAATGATCCAGGTCTTGAAAGTATATTGGGGGTCAAAAGTGTCAATTTTATCGAAAGCTCTTGAAAAAGCCTGAATGGTGATATCCTCGGCATCAGATTCATTCTGGGTGCGCTTAAGCTGAAAGCTATAGACGTCATTCCAAAATCTGTCCAGCAAATAATTAAAAGCAGCCTGCTTCCCTTTTTTTGCTTTTTCGATTTGTTGCTGAAGTAGATTTGGTTCTATTTCCAATGAGTAGGTTTTGAAACGAGATTAGCTATAAATATAGCTAATTGAGCCCATATAAGAAACAACTCCAGGAAAGGGAAAACCCAAAAAAGGTCGGTCTCTCCAAATTTTTTACCCGAGTTGTAGATGACTGTTCCCTGTACTATCCACCTAATAGCAAGAAAAATTAAAGACACCTGCCAAAAAGAAGTGAAAAGGAGTGCAAAGAACAGGATCCAGAATAATAATTGGGATGTATAAAATAATCCCAGGATGAACTGGTGTTCCTTTTTATAGTGGGAAGCAATGGAAACGTGCCTTCTCTTCTGAGTGAACCAGGATTTAAAATCAGCCTTCGGGACACTTCGGGTGATGGCGGTTGGAGTGAAGCAGAGTGCTGTGTTAGATCGGTTGGCCGCTCTGTTTACAAAAAGATCATCATCTCCGGCTTTTACGTGTAGATGTGTCGCAAAGCCGTTTTGTGCAAAAAACTCTTCAGAAGTGTAAGCCAGATTCCTGCCTACACCCATATAGGGTTTGCCCCAACTGGCATAGGAGAAATATTGTATGGCAGTAAAAAGGGTCTCAAACCGGATCAATTTGTTCAGGATTGACCGCGTATTGATCAAATATCCCCCATAGCCCAGCACTATGCTTTTTTGATCTTCAAAATGGGCGCTCATTTCCTGCAGCCATTGGCTGGTCTCGGGACGGCAATCTGCATCGGTAAATAGTAGATAAGGTTTTTTGGCCTTTTTGATGCCTAGGGTAAGTGCATATTTTTTGTTGGCCCAAAATGCTTCGTTGTTCTGAACATCTACGATCTTCACCCGGCTGTCCCGACTTTGGAAATCCTCAAGCACCTCCAGGGTCTCATCTGCAGAAGCATCGTTTATCACCACCACTTCAAAGTCGGGATGATCCTGTGATAGAATTATCGGAAGGAAATTCCGAAGGTTTTCAGCTTCATTTTTTGCACAAATGATTACCGAAACCGGAAGATTTTTATAGGCAGGTGGATTCTCAACAGAAGCCAGAGCAAATTTGAAGAAGCCAAGATAATAGCACAGGTTAATAAGGCCAATGAGAACAAAGGCGATAAGGATGGTTAGCATGCTGTGAGAGGAATTATTTTACCGTATGCGGTTGATCACAGTCTTTAACTTCATCGGGTAATTTGCCGCAATAACTGCAGGCTTCTCCTTCTTTGTTCAAAAACGGACTTTGGCTAGCGCAGGTTCCACTGAATTTTCCATCTTTTTTACCCCATATTTTTATAGCGATGCCCGCAACAGCTAATCCCAGTAATACTATAGTGATCAATATAAGTTCCATAACCAAAATTTTGTGCAAAAATAACGAATAATAGGCACTATAAGAAGTGAATGAAAAATTTAATTAGGTCTTCATTTACATTAATTTAACTAAAATTTATAGTGCTTAAATATGTAGTAGGATCTTATCGTAATAACTTACTAAAGGACCTAAATTTTATTTGTTATGAGGCACAAGTTTTTAAGAATTGCGACCATTTGCCTGTTACTAGGGCTTGCTTCCTGTCAGGACAAGGAACGAGGAGAGGATACTGAAGTTGACATTATTCCTGCCGAAGAAAAAAAGGATGAACTAAGAGACCAGGACCGGCCAATGGCACGGAGTTATCTCCTTGCAAAAATGCGGGAAAATGATGAGCTGAGTTCTTTTACTGAAGAAATAGGACAATCTGGTATTGAAGAGGAATTCGAGGGTGAAGAAGGACTCTACACCATTTTTGCTCCCTCAAATGCAGCATACGACAGAATTCCTGCAAGAGAAATGAATACCGGTGACAGCATCGGCCTCGACAACAGAATACGCTATTATATGGTAGAGGGGGAAATGACGGTCGATTATCTGCGCGAGAGGATAAAGGCATCAGAAAATGGGAGATACGAATTAAGAACAGCCCTTGGTGAAAAACTATGGGCAACTATGGAGGGTGATAAAATAGTGCTCATCGATGTCCTTGGGAATAAAGCTGCTATAGAAACTTCTAATATGGAGGAATTCTATGGAGTCTATCACATTATCGATAATGTACTGGAACCAGGACAAGGCCGGCGCAATACTGGGGAAGAAGGTATGTAGACTGCTAATTTCCTTTTACTCTTAATTTTTCATTTTAACTAAGGATTATAACTTCTTATTCGGTTAAAAGTCAGCTTTTTAATAAATTAAGTTTGAATTAGTTAAAAAGAAAAAATATGAAAATGCGATATCTTATTTTATTTGGTGCACTTCTTATGTTCAGTCTTAATTCCTGTAAAGACAATGAGAGGGAAGACCCGGATGCTGACAATCTCAAAATGCAGGAAGAGAATTTTGAAGAAAGTGTGGAGGATCTGCGCGAGAGAAATTCCACCGTAGATGCAATTGAAGGTAATCCCGAACTAAGCACTTTCGCCACCGGCCTCAATGTTTGGAATATTGAAGATACCCTGGATGTGGTGACAGATCCATATATGGTTTTTGCGCCAAGCAACAGGGCATACAGCCGTGTGTACAGACAACAGGGTTACGATATCCTGGAAACAAGTCCGGAATCTGTCATTCCCTACCACATTGTAGAGGCAAATTATACGTTGGAGGAGCTTAAGCAGGAAATAAGGAATGCGAATGGTTCATTAGTCTTACCAACCTTTGAAGGTGAGGAAATTACCTTTACTATGGATGGAGATAAGGTGGTCCTGGTAGATGCCAATGGAGTAACGGCAAATATCATGGAGAATTTCGAAATCGAAAATGGAACAGCTTATATTATTGACACAGTATTGCTTCCTGCGGGACTTGTTGAGCCAGTTACCATAACTACCGAACAATAGATTCCAAAGAGGCAGAAAAGCAAACCGGCTCAAAAAGGTCATTTTTGAGCCGGTTTATTTTTATGTATCTAAATTTTTAGAAGATGTTGACTTCAGGCTGTATCTCAACTCCAAACATTTCCCCAACTTTCTTCTGAATTTTTTCTGAAAGGGCGAGGATCTCTTTTCCGGTAGCATTTCCATAGTTTACCAGGACTAGAGCCTGTTTTTTGTGTACTCCTGCATCACCTTCTCTATGACCTTTCAGCCCGGCCTGTTCGATCAACCAGCCTGCAGGTATCTTTACCAGATCTTCATCAACTACGTAAAACGGAATTTCCGAAAATTTTTCTTTTAATTCTTCCAGCTTCTCTTTGGATACTACGGGATTTTTAAAAAAACTTCCGCTGTTGCCAAGCTCTTTTGGGTTGGGTAATTTTGATTCCCTAATGTTAATGACTGCTTCAGAAATGTCACCGATTGTCGGATCTTTAATACCTTTCTCTTCAAGATATTGATCAATGGATCCATAAGAAGTATTCAGCTGGTGATCTTTTTTCTTGAGTCTGAAGTTTACGCTCGTGATAATATATCTTCCTTTGGCTTCATTTTTAAAGATGGAATCCCTGTACCCGAATTTACAATCCTCCCGCGAAAAGGTCACTAGTTCCAGCGTCTGAAGATCCATGGCGGTGCAGCTTTTAAAACTGTCTTTGATCTCCACTCCATAAGCTCCAATATTTTGAATAGGAGCAGTGCCTACATTTCCGGGAATGAGGGAAAGATTCTCCAGGCCGCCAAAGTCATTGTTGATGCAATAGCAAACAAATTCATGCCAGTTCTCCCCGGCCATAGCTTTTACTATTGCCTCATCCTCGGTCTCTTTAACAATTTCCCGTCCTTTCAGGTTTATATGAACAACAGTCTTTTCAACATCTTTTGTAAGGAGCATATTGCTCCCGCCTCCAAGAATGAAGAGCTCTGAAGCATAAATATTCTTAAGTGTTTCCCGGAGTTCTTCCACAGATGTGACCTCCACAAATTTGCGGGCTTTCACATCTATGCCAAAAGTGTTGTATGGTTTAAGAGAAATGTTGGAAAGGATTTTCATTATCCTTTGTATTGCTTTAGCGCTTCTTTTAGGATTTCAATTGCTCTTACCAGATTTTCCTTTTTTAGGACATACGCAATTCTTACCTGGTTTAATCCTGTGTTGGGAGTAGAATAGAATCCTGCAGCAGGAGCTACCATTACGGTTTCGTTGTCGAGCTCAAAACTTTCAAGGAGCCACTTGGCAAAATCTTCGGCATCTGCAACAGGTAATTCGGCTATACAATAGAAGGCTCCCTTGGGAACGGCGACTCTTACTCCTTCAATCTGCTCCAGACCATTGACCAGAGTATTTCTACGCGACGTATATTCTTCAATAACTTCATCGAAATAATCCTGTTCTGTTTCCAAAGCAGCCTCGCTTGCGATTTGCGCAAAAGTTGGCGGACTCAATCGTGCCTGGGCAAATTTCATTGCTGTTGCCATAAAGTCCTTATTTTTTGAAACAACACAACCAATCCTAGCTCCACACATGCTATAACGCTTCGAAACCGAATCTATCATGATAGCATTTTGCTCCAAACCGGCTACACTCATTATGGAATGGTGTTTTGCACCTTCATAGGCAAATTCCCTGTAAACTTCGTCGGCAACTATGAAGAGATCGTGTTTCTTCACAATTTCTGCAAGTTGACCTATCTCTTCTTTGGTGTAGAGATAACCCGTAGGATTTCCGGGATTGCAAATAAGTATTGCTTTGGTCTTTGGGGTGATGAGCTTTTCAAATTCCGAAATTGGAGGGAGTGCAAAACTATCTTCAATTTTGGATTCTACAGGCACAACTTTCACGCCCGATGCGGTAGCAAAACCATTATAATTGGCATAAAAAGGTTCCGGTATTATGACTTCGTCCCCCGCATCGCAAATACTGCCCATAGTAAAAAGCAGAGCTTCAGATCCACCAGTTGTAATAATGAGCTCATTTGCATCTATATCAATATTGTGTTTGCTGTAATAGTCCGCCAGTTTTGTACGGTAACTTTCGAATCCTGCAGAATGACTGTAGGAGAGAACCTCAATATTATTGTCTTTTACTGCAGCAAGAGCTTTAGCGGGCGTTTTAATGTCCGGCTGGCCTATGTTGAGTTGATAGATGGTACGCCCTTTTTTTATTGCAGCTTCGGCATAGGGAACCAGTTTTCTTATAGGAGATTCGGGCATTGCCTGCCCTTTGTTTGAAATGCGTGGCATATTTAAAATTTTGGCTTACAAAGTTGCAAAAATTAAAATTCAGAAAGATAATTTTCGTAATTTTTATCACATCCTAATTCTTACATTATGCTAAGTGCAAGGCTGCTAATATTATTTCTTTGTGGAATGATAATGAGCAGTCGTGCCCAGGAGAAATTTCTTATCAAGAACAACAGGAAAAGTGATAAGATCAAATTCGAAATGGTCAACAACCTCATGATCGTTCCTGTGGAGCTTAACGGCACCCAATTATCATTCCTGGTAGATACAGGAGTAAAAACTTCGGTGCTTCTTACCCTGAACAAGGAGGACACGCTGTTACTCAAAAATGCCGAAAAGATCTTTCTTAAAGGAATTGGTGGTGAGGAGTTGATCGAAGCCTACAGGTCTGTAGACAATAAATTTACCTTAGGAAAGACAACCCATCCCGGCCTTAGCCTTTACGTGATCTTTGATGAAAACATCAATTTTTCCCCACGGCTGGGAGTGCCTGTTCACGGAATAATTGGTTATGACCTCTTCAAAGATTTCATTGTGGAAATTAATTATTCCCGGAATTTTTTCAGGCTGCATGATCCCGATCGATTTAAAAAGAGATTGAGAGGATACAGTAGGCTTCCTTTGCAGTTCCATCAGGAGAAACCTTATGTGGAGGTAGATGTGGAGATCGACGGCATGGAGGCGCGGGCAAACCTGCTTCTGGACAATGGCCTTAGCGATGCCCTTTGGCTTTTTCCTGATGATGACAAGATTCATGTTCCCGAAAAGACATATACAGATTTTCTTGGGATGGGACTTTTAGGAGATGTAATTGGAGAACGAGGCTTGGTAGGTTCAATTAAAATTGGAGAGGAAGTGCTTGAAAACATACCTGCATCCTTTCCCGACAGCCTTTCTGTTCAGGATCTAAAGACCTATCGTGCCCGCAACGGGAGCATAGGTGCAGAGACTTTGAGACGTTTTCATTTGATCTTTGACTATAAGAACCAATCTTTGTACCTAAGAGGAAATAAAGACAGGCAGCAAGCTTTTTCCTTTGATATGAGCGGGATTATTCTGGAACACAGTGGCTTTAAAGTAATTGAATCTTATGAGGAGGTAGTGTCCTCGATCCTTTCTAAAAGTGAAAACCAGAACGAGATCATCATGGAACCGTCCTTCTTCAAGAAATTCGAATTAAAACCGGCTTTTAAGATAGCAAGGCTAAGGGAGAATGCTCCTGCAATGAGCGCGGGGCTTAAGGTAGGGGATGAGGTTTTGAAGATCAACCGCCGCAATGCATGGAAAATGGAGCTTGATGATTTCACTAAAATATTTTCTTCCGGAGCAGGGGAAACGATCACTATGGAAGTATTGCGGAAGGGAAGAAGGTTTAATTATCAGTTCCGGCTTGAAAATCCTTTCCAATAAAAAACCCCTTCGGGTGAAGGGGTCTCAAAAATGGTGTTTTTTATACTGCTTTATATTTCTTCTTCAAGAACCTTTCCTTTGATCTTTATAGATTTCGCAGGCTCCTCGGCATTAGAGTAAACGGTGATCGTTTTTCTAATGGGACCGACTCTTTGGGTATCATATTTTACCTTGATCTCTCCGGTTTCACCTGGAGCAATAGGATCTTTTGGTTTTTCAGGAATGGTACATCCACAACTAGAGGTAACATCGGTTATCACTAGTGGAATTTTTCCGGTATTGGTAAATTCAAAAACCCTTACTCCGTCACTTCCTTTCTTTATTTCGCCATAATCGATCACTTCACTTTTAAATTCGATTTTAGCTGATTCCTGTGCCTGTACCGCAAAACCGACCAGAACGAACATGGCGATTGCAATTAGTTTTTTCATAGTTTTTCATTTAATCAGAATTGTAAATATACTAATAATCTGCTTTTTGTAGCAAATAAAAAAGCAAACGACTGCTTCTCCTTTTTTAATCCTGAAGTTATAATTACTTTTGCCCAGATATTCCAAAAACCGCACCAAAGAATGGCTGTAGCATCAAATTACATAGCAAAGGAAGTTGAAAAAAAGTGGTATGACTACTGGATGAAGAATGGATATTTTCATTCTGAAGTTGATGAAAGAGAGCCTTATACTATTGTAATTCCGCCGCCGAACGTAACGGGGGTGCTGCACATGGGGCACATGCTTAATAATACCATTCAGGATGTGTTGATACGCCGCGCGAGATTGCAGGGATATAATGCCTGTTGGGTGCCGGGAACAGATCACGCTTCTATTGCTACGGAAGCAAAGGTAGTGGCGAAATTAAGAGCTGAAGGAATTGATAAAAATGAACTTTCAAGAGAAGAATTTCTAAAGCACGCCTGGGATTGGACCCATAAACATGGGGGAATTATCCTTGAACAACTAAAGAAATTAGGTGCATCCTGTGACTGGGAGCGAACCAAGTTTACCATGGATGATGACATGTCTGCTTCGGTCATAAAGGTGTTTGTGGATCTTTACCGCAAAGGACATATCTATCGCGGTTACCGAATGGTCAATTGGGATCCACAGGCAAAGACCACACTTTCAGATGAAGAGGTGGTATACCAGGAAAGACAGGGTCACCTGTATTATCTTCAGTATAGGATCGAAGGATCAAATGACAGCCTTACAATAGCAACTACCCGGCCCGAGACCATTCTGGGCGATACTGCAATATGCATAAATCCAAATGATGAACGGTTTACCCATTTAAAAGGGAAAAAAGCAATCGTGCCCTTGTGCGAACGTTCTGTTCCTATTATCGAGGACGAATATGTAGATATGGAGTTTGGTACCGGTTGCCTTAAGGTAACGCCTGCCCATGATGAGAATGACAAGGTATTGGGTGATAAGCACAATCTTGAGGTGATCGATATTTTTCATGATGATGCTACCCTTAATTCCTACGGAATGAACTATGAAGGGATGGATCGCTTCGAAGCCCGGAAGGAGATCATTAAGGAACTGAAGGAGAAAGGCATCCTGGTTAAGACCGAAGATCACATAAATAAAGTTGGAACTAGCGAGCGTACAGGTGCTGTAATTGAGCCAAAATTGAGTGACCAGTGGTTTCTGAAGATGAAGGAACTTGCTCAACCGGCCCTTGATGCGGTGCTGGAAAAAGAGGTCAACCTGGTGCCCGAAAAGTTTATCAATACCTACCGTCACTGGATGGAGAATGTTCGGGACTGGAACATTAGCCGACAACTCATTTGGGGACAGCAGATACCGGCCTTTTACTACGGTGATGGAAAAGAAGATTTTGTAGTGGCCGAGACTGCAGAAGAGGCTCTAGAGCTTGCCAGGAACGAATCTGGTAACCCTGAACTCACTGCTGCCGATCTCACCCGCGATAAAGATGCTCTCGATACCTGGTTTTCCTCATGGTTATGGCCAATCAGTGTTTTCAACGGGATTCTGGAGCCCGATAATAAGGAAATTAACTACTATTATCCTACAAATGATCTTGTAACAGCTCCCGAAATATTGTTCTTTTGGGTAGCCCGTATGATTATTGCAGGATATGAATACCGGGATCAGAAACCTTTTAATAATGTCTATTTAACCGGGATTGTTCGGGACAAGCAGCGCCGTAAGATGTCGAAATCCCTTGGTAACTCTCCGGACCCGCTGGGACTAATAGAAGCTTATGGAGCCGATGGTGTGAGAGTGGGGATGTTGCTTAGCTCCCCTGCGGGCAATGATCTTATGTTCGATGAAGATCTTTGTAAACAAGGTGGTGCTTTTGTGAACAAAATATGGAACTCCTTTAAGCTGGTGAGTTCCTGGGAGGTATCAGAAGAAGCTTCTCAACCTGAATCTGCCGCGATCGCGATTGACTGGTATAAGGCAAAATTTCAAAAAAGCCTGCAGGAGATTGAAGACAACTACAGGAAATATCGAATCAGCGACGCTTTAATGGCAACATATAAGCTGGTGTGGGACGATTACTGTTCCTGGTTCCTGGAAATGGTAAAGCCGGCTTACGGTCATCCAATGGACATGGTGACCTTTGACGCGGTAAATGAGATTCTGGAAAATAATCTGAAGATCCTTCATCCTTTTGTTCCTTTTGTATCTGAAGAGATATGGCAGGCCATGAAGGAGCGTTCAAAAGAGGAAGCTCTTATTGTTGCCAGCTGGCCAAAAAGTGAAGATTTCGACGCTTCTATTATTGAAGATTTTTCAGTTGCTTCTGAAGTTATTTCGGGTATAAGAAGTATCAGAAAGGAAAAGAACATTTCCTATAAAGATCAAATTGAGCTACAGGTGCTCAATAATGAGAAAGTTTCAACTAAATTTGATCCTGTAATAGAGAAACTGGGGAACATTTCCCAGCTGGCCTATACAACCGGGCAGGTCAAGGGAGCACTATCATTTAGGGTGAAATCCAATGATTATTTTATTCCTGTAGCGGGCGCGGTAGACGTTGAGGCAGAAAAAGCCAAGTTAGAAGAGGAGCTTAAATATATCCGTGGTTTCCTTCAATCGGTCGAGAAGAAACTGTCAAATGAAAGGTTTGTAAGTGGAGCACCTGCCAAGGTTGTGGAGATAGAAAAGCAGAAGAAGGCTGATGCTGAGGCAAAGATCGAAGCTATAGAGGCAAGTATAAAAGGCCTGTCCTAGAAGGTTTAATATCGTTTCTGATTATTACAACCGGAATTTGGTGCTTCTGATTGGTGGCGAACCTATTTCAGCGTAGAGACCGCTGCTATTCTTTTATATTTTCATTGACCAGCTTGATGTAAGCTTCCTTGGCTTCCATTATACTCATTCCTTTTACCTGGAGCAAGGCATTAAGCTTGAATGCGTTTTTTACATCGTTGGCCCCCGAGGGAATGTAGGCAGAGGTATGTTCTGTAGCCTGCTTATAATATGCGTATAGCTTCAGCATAAGGTCTGGCGGCAAATTTTGGGAGGTATTGCTGGCTTTTTCGTAAGCCTTTTGAAATTCCCTGTCAACTTCTTCGGGAGTCATGACTACAGGATTAGGAAACTTTGGCAATGAGACTAATTCCACCTTTTACTTTTTGATTCAGTTTTACTTCCAGCGGAGTTCCAAGCGGAAGAAAAACATCTACTCGTGAACCAAACTTGATAAACCCGCTGTCGCTTCCCTGCACTACTTCATCACCTACTTTGGCGTAATTCACAATTCTTTTAGCGAGCGCTCCGGCAATTTGTCTGTACAGGATCTCTCCGGTAACTCCATTCTCAACAACCACTGTTGTCCGCTCATTTTCTTCACTGGCCTTGGGATGCCAGGCCACAAGATATTTCCCCGGATGGTATTTGCTGTATTTCACCACACCGCCAACTGGATGTCGTGTTACGTGTACATTTATAGGCGACATAAAAACAGATACCATTAATCTCTTATCTTTGAAATATTCTTTTTCAAAAACTTCTTCTATGACCACTACCTTGCCGTCTACAGGAGCAACCACGTGTGCATCGTTGAGTTCAGTTTCCCTTTTAGGGTTTCTAAAAAACTGAATAATAAGGAAGAAGAGGAGGATCGAACCAACGAGAATGGCTATGCGAATCCAGTAGGTGAAAATGAATGTATGGGCAAGTAGATTTACAATGATCAACAGGATCATTGCAACTCCCATGATTTTATATCCTTCTTTATGAAACATAGTTAAGTAGTTGTAAGTAGCCGTATACAAACGGGCTGGCAAATATAATACTATCCAGTCTATCAAACAGCCCTCCGTGCCCCGGCATTAATCTTCCGCTGTCTTTTACGCCGGCCTGTCTTTTAAACTTTGACTGAATAAGATCTCCAAGGGTGCCAAAAATGCTTAAAATTATGGCCATTCCAACCCATGTATGTAAGTCCAGCAGTCCCGTAAAAAAGAAGACCAGATATGCAGCGACGGCACTAAATAAAAGGCCTCCAAGGAAGCCTTCTACTGTCTTTTTGGGTGATATTCTTTCAAAGAGCTTCTTTTTTCCAAAGTTCTTACCTACAAGATAGGCAAAAGTATCATTAATCCAAATAAGGGAAAATATCCCTACAACCAGTTCCGGGGTGAAGTCTCCCGTATAACTGGGGATGAGGGTTAAAAAGATCATTGAGGCAATGAGGTAGAAGATAACTATTACATACTTCTTCTTCTCAAAAAGCGGAATTTTATTAACCAGCATAAGGTCTTTCACCAGGAATAGGTTAACAAAAATAGTGATCAACAGCAGGAGCATAGTCGCATAGGGATTCCAGCGTAAATAACTGAAAATGTAAAAAAAACCTATGAGGAGGAAATAGCCGAGATAACTCTTGAGGTGGAGGAGACGTTGCAATTCCCGCAGACAAATAATTCCAAATAAAAGAAAAAGGGTGGTGAAGGCAAATTCAGACGCGAATATGGAAACCACGAGTATAGATATGTACAAGACCCCCGATAATCCCCGAATAATACTTTCCTTCATGTTACAGATCTTCCAGAAGCAGCAAATATAGGTTTTTTGTGCTACTTCCATAACTCATGAAGTCTCCTTCCTTGTTGTTCTCGAAATTTTTAATGGTTGTAATATTGGAAGGAATACGATCTTTATTTTTGAATTTAATACCTCTAAGACCTTCTCCAATCGCATCGACTAGTTTACTGGTAGAGGCAAGAATAACAAAGTTGTACGGTAGTTCCTTAAGCTTCTTCTCTTTGATCTGGTTTGAAGAGATTAGAATGGAGCCGTCATTGGCAATTAGGTATTCACAGGTGCTCAGAAAAAAAGCTGCATCACCAGAAGTGGTGAATTCCAGGTTCTGGTCCGAAAATTTATCCCTTAAGTTCTGATCAAAACAACAAGTCTGTTTTTCATACCAGTCATTCTCCAACATTATGTTTTCGAAGGTTTCTATCAACTCCTCGTTACTTTCACAATAAAGAAATTTGCCGCCATTGTTTTTAAAATTGAGCATAAACCGCTCATCTGTAGGGAGCTTAACATCT
This sequence comes from Salinimicrobium aquimaris, assembly GCF_035607535.1. NCBI lineage: Bacteria > Pseudomonadati > Bacteroidota > Flavobacteriia > Flavobacteriales > Flavobacteriaceae > Salinimicrobium > Salinimicrobium aquimaris. The sequence continues at coordinate 95,756 of NZ_JAYDZX010000006.1, read as the reverse complement.
GGCATGTACTTGCTACGGTCAGAATTTTCTACCTTATCCTGACCTTTGTCTGATTTAGATTTAGGGTTTAAGAAATTTCTAAATAGACTCATATAGGTTTTCAATTACTCTAAGTAGCATTTCAACCAAAGGTAAAAAATCTTAACTTACAGTTTAGGATAAGTCAAGATTTTTTACAGGTATTTAAGTAATTATTTTTCTTCGGAAGCAGGTGCATCTGGTGCCTCTGAAGTTGCTGTACTTCCCGGAACAGTTCTTTCGGTTACAGTTTCTTCCTGCGCAGGCACATGTTTTTCCTGGCTGTTACCGTTCATTATTTCATCACGGCTTTTGTATGGTCTTTTTCCAAAGATCTCTTCAAGGTTGTCTTTGAAGATGACCTCTTTTTCCAGGAGAATTTCAGCTAATTGAGTGAGCTTATCTTTATTTTCTTCCAGTAATCTTATCGCACGCTGATATTGTTCTTCAATAAGATTGGAGATTTCCTTATCGATCAACTCTGAAGTTTTTTCGCTGTAAGGTTTGGTAAAGTTATACTCGCTTTGGCCTGAAGAATCATGATAAGTCAGGTTTCCAACTTTTTCGTTCAGGCCGTAGACGGTCACCATAGCACGCGCCTGCTTGGTTACCTTTTCCAGGTCACTAAGTGCGCCGGTAGATATCTTATTGAAGATCACCTTTTCGGCAGCACGACCGCCCAAGGCAGCACACATCTCATCCAGCATTTGCTCGGGCCTCACTATAAGTCTTTCTTCCGGGAGATACCATGCAGCTCCAAGGGATTGCCCCCGCGGTACAATAGTAACTTTTACCAGGGGTGCAGCATGTTCCAGGATCCAGCTCACGGTTGCATGTCCCGCTTCGTGAAAAGCAATAGCTTGTTTCTCTTCCGGAGTGATTATTTTGTTCTTTTTCTCAAGTCCTCCCACGATACGATCTACCGCATCCAGGAAATCCTGTTTGCCTACTGCAGTTTTGCTCTTTCTTGCAGCAATAAGTGCAGCTTCGTTACAGACGTTAGCAATGTCGGCACCCGAAAATCCGGGAGTTTGTTTTGCCATGAATTCCGTATCCAGTTCGTCTGCAACCTTTTTAAGAGGGCGAAGGTGAACTTCAAAAATTTCTTTTCTTTCCCTAACATCCGGCAGGTCGACATAAATCTGTCTGTCGAATCTACCTGCCCGCATAAGGGCTTTATCCAGTACATCTGCCCTGTTAGTAGCAGCGAGTACAATGACATTTGTATTGGTTCCAAAACCGTCCATTTCAGTCAAGAGCTGGTTGAGCGTGTTTTCGCGCTCATCATTGGAGCCAGAAAAATTACTCTTTCCACGAGCTCTACCAATTGCATCAATCTCATCTATGAAAATAATGGCCGGGGATTTCTCTTTTGCCTGTTTGAAAAGATCTCTTACCCTTGACGCTCCAACTCCTACGAACATCTCCACAAAGTCAGACCCCGATAATGAGAAGAAAGGAACCTTTGCTTCTCCCGCAACGGCCTTTGCGAGAAGGGTTTTACCTGTTCCCGGAGGGCCAACCAGTAATGCGCCTTTTGGAATTTTTCCTCCCAATGAGGTGTACTTATCGGGATTTTTAAGAAAGTCTACAATTTCCTGAACTTCTTCCTTTGCACCCTCTAGTCCGGCAACATCTTTAAAGGAAACTTTTACGTCTGTATTTTGATCAAAAAGCTTGGCTTTTGATTTTCCAATGTTGAAGATCTGTCCGCCTGCGCCCCCGCCGGCTCCACCGCTCATACGACGCATGATAAAGATCCATATCCCAATGATAAGGATGAAAGGCAATAGGGTCAATAAAATATCACCCCAAACGTTCTGGTGGGTTTCAAATACTACAGGGGTATTAATGTCAGTTTCGGCCTTTACTTCCCTAATGTCATCTTCAAGGTTTTGAAGGTCTCCAAATTCAAATGTATATGCAGGAGATTCTCCACCGGGAAATAGTTCATCCTGGACAGCCTGCTGGTGTACATCTTTTGCTTTTGCTTCTTCAGTCAGGAAAACTTTTGCCTGACTTCGGTTCACGATCACCACCTTTTTCACATCTCCCTGCTCGAGATAATTTAAAAATTCAGCAGGATTGGTCTTGGCAGGCTCATTGAACCCGCTTCCGCTAAAGAAATTTATTCCGAGGAAGACCAGTATAATAGCAGCGTAGATCCAGTATGCACTGAATTTAGGCTTCTTGGGTTCTTTTTTATTTTTAGGTTGCTCTTTGGCCATGCGTTCTTTCTTAACTCTTAATAATTTGTTTCAATTGAGGTAGATTTTGCATCTCCCCAAAGACTTTCAATATCGTAAAATTCTCTGATGTGTTTTTGGAAAACATGTACTACAACACTCACGTAATCCATAAGTACCCATTCGGCATTGTCAGATCCTTCTATGTGCCAGGGCTTGTCTTTAAGAGATTTACTAACAGTCTTTTGAATGGAATTTACAATAGCGTTTACCTGTGTATTAGAAGTGCCGTTGCAGATAACGAAGTAGTCACAAACAGTATTTTCGATTTCCCGTAGGTCAAGGATATCAATGTCATTACCTTTAACTTCTTCGATCCCCTTGATTATATGTGCAATAAGTATATCGTTGTTAGCTTCTTTTTTTGTCATTAAATTTATTTTCTTTGCGCAAAGTTATTACTTTTTAAGGTTTTTGAACCTTGGTTTTCATAACATTTAACTCCTGCATTATCTATTCTTCTTATGCACCTTATCAAAGTTGATGCCATCGACTCCACTAATTCTTTCGCCCGGGATCTTCTTAGAGAAAACCCGAAAATGCCATTGACATGTATTGTGGCAAAAAAACAACTGCAGGGCAGGGGACAACGCGGTACAATATGGGAAGCTGAAGAAGGGAAAAACCTCACTTTTTCAGTCTTTTTACCTAAACCGGAAATTGATCCGGCACAGCAATTTTTGCTGAGTGCGACAGTAGCAGTCTCTCTTATTTCGGCTCTTGAAAAATTTAATTTACCCCGTCTGCGGGTAAAGTGGCCTAACGACATCTTGTCAGCCAATCAAAAGGTGGCCGGTATTCTCATCGAGAATATTCTTTCCGAAGGAAAAGTGATGGGTTCCATAGTAGGAGTGGGCCTTAATGTGAATCAGGAGGAGTTCATAGGTCTGCCACAGGCAGGTTCCATGAGAACTGCCACTAATTCTGAATTTAATACAGATGATGTCCTGGAAGTTGTTCTCCGGGAGTTGGAAGCCGGCTTTGATAAACTTGCTAAAGAAAATTCTGAAGATATCTTAAGCAATTATAAAAATCGCCTTTTTCGAAGGTTAGTGCCTTCTACCTTCAGAAAACCTGACGGAGAACTCTTGACAGGAATGATCCTTGGAGTCACTCTAGCTGGTAAGTTGCTCGTCCAGACCGAAGATGAAGTGACCGCCGAATTTGATCTTAAGGAAGTATCCCTCTGTTACTAGATCCTTGACAGGTTCTCGGAAAGAGTATTTATGAATTTCTTTAATGGCCCTTTTACCATCATGGCCATCATGGTGTTGAACTTGCCATGAAAGAATAGTTGTGCCTCACTCTGGTTCTCACCCAGAGAAGCAATTTCCACATCAAGTGAAAAATCAAATTTATCTGAAGTAGAACCCAATTTGATATATTCCGGTTCTCTTGTTTCCTGTATCTGAAGGGAGATCTCCGGCATTCCTTTAAGGGCAAAAGCAAAAGTGTCCTCAGACTTTACTTCAAATTTTTCCTTACTATCAGGCATGATCTGCTCATAATTACTCACGTTAGTAAGAAAATCGAACAGCTCCTGCTGACTCTTTTGTACTGTTACTTTGTCACTCTGTAATTCCATAGCTTATATTTTCCAGTTCGCCGGATCTTTACGCCAGCTTTTCAGGAGCTCGCTTTCGGCTTGATTTATATAATTTGTCTTTAAAGCTACCTCGAGCAGGTATTCATAGTTGCTCAAGGTGTGTAGCTCGATATTAGATTTTTTGAAATTCTCTGTGGCAGTATCAAAACCGTAGGAAAAAATAGCAAGCATTCCCTTGATCTGGAGATTTGCCTCCTGTAAGGCCTTAACTGCATTTAAACTACTGTTCCCGGTGCTTATAAGGTCTTCAATGACTACGACTGTTTGTCCTTCTTCGACCTTACCTTCAATTTGATTTTTTCGACCATGGGATTTTGGTTCAGGTCTCACGTAAGCAAAAGGAAGGCTCAGATATTCTGCCACAAGCATTCCAATTCCAATGGCTCCTGTGGCTACTCCTGCAATAACATCGGCTTTGCCATATAATTGCTCAATTTGGCGGGCCATGTGTTCCCTTACAAAATTGCGGATGGGAGGATAGGAAAGTATAACTCGGTTGTCACAATAAATAGGAGAGTTCCAACCGCTCGCCCACTTAAACCCTTGTTGTGCATCTAATTTTATTGCCTTAATTTGCAATAATAACTCAGCAGTTTTGCGAGCTGTTTCCTTGTCTAAAATCATACTGCAAATGTATAAAGTTTTTGTAAATGATATTCCTATTATTCTCTCAACGAAAAAGGATTTAGGTGAAAAATATATATCTATTCCGTTAAAAGAGGCCAAATTTAAAAGGATTATCAAAAAAATCAACAAAGGCAAACTGCTCTATGTAAACCTGTATCACGATAAAAAAGAAAAGCTTCTAAAGCACCTTTTTAAGAAGTTACCCGTTGTAACTGCAGGCGGAGGATTGGTTTTAAATCCACATAATGAAGTTCTCTTCATATACCGCAATGGTCGCTGGGATCTGCCCAAAGGTAAGGTGGAGAAAAACGAAAGTATTGAGACCGGCGCAATAAGAGAGGTCGAGGAGGAGACGGGGGTAAAAAATCTAAGAATCACCAAATTCCTTCAAACTACATATCACGTATTTCAAAGAAAAGGTCGTTATAAGCTTAAAGTTACCTACTGGTATGAAATGACTACAGATTATGACGGCGAGCTGGTTCCTGAAGAAAGTGAAGGCATTATGAAAGTGAAATGGAAAGACATGGCTAAGGCCCAAAAGGCCCTAAAGAAATCTTACGCAAATATCAAGCTGCTCTTTCCCGAAGAGATCTTACCGGTTCACTCTAAAAATGGGATATCTCAAGTGTGATCTTTCGTAATGTTCACTTTTTTTGTGAATCCAATCAAGCTGAGCGTACCAATTGGCTGCAAACTCGGGTTCATTCTGTTTTTTCAAAAGAAATTCCTCTTCAATTTCCGGATAATCGTCAAGAAATTCTCTTGCTATATCCTCAAAAACATAGGGTGAAAAGCCTTCTTTTTGCTGAAGAATGCTGTCAAAGAAGTTCCAGGAGAAGAACGAATCCGGAGCCTGAGGCTCTAGAGTTGCCATGAGATATTTCGCAGCCTTCTGTTTTATGGGTACAAAGAAATCCCCTTTGCGTATACCTACTTTTTGCCTGCTGCTTTCCACTTCTACATCGTAGTGAGGGTAATGACCTTCATAAGAATTACTTCTGGTCTTATAGTCCTTGATCCTGTAGACCTCCACTGTAAGGCTGGTATCCTTCTCAAAAGGGATCATTTTGACATTGTTGAGCTCCAACAGGTTTATTACCTGCCACCATGCCTGTGGTACAATATAGCCTTGTGGCGTTTTTACCTCCCGTGAAGCTAAAAAGTTGTCATAGTAATCTACGGTTCTTGTGTAGGGACGGGTAGTATCGTATTTTATTCTATCAAAACCGGTGACTTCACTCGCTATTATTTCTGCTTCATAGCCTTTAAATTCGAGAGCAGAAACCTTACTACTGTCAATTTTAAAATCGAATGCGACTTCATTCCTTGCCTGAGATTCCTTAAAGTCACGACTTCGCAGCTTTTTTATAAGTTCGGCATCCTCGTCGGCGATATCGATCATCGATCTCAAGAATTCATATGTCCCCCTAACCCGCTTGTCGTATGGCTTGAGCATGTGCGTTTCTACCATTACGCCCAGGGTATTCCAAAGAGCCGTATACCCGGTGGAGTAACGGGGTGTATCGAGGAATTGTGAAAAACCTTTTTCCGGTACATCTCCAAAAACGTTCACATAAGGAGTTACATCCCAATCTTTTTTCCGCAAAGCTTTTTCCAGGGCCGGCCGTAGATCAGTTTTGATATAGTTCCGAAGAGCTCCACCCATTTGATCGTGTTGGGTAAATAAATGGGTAAGGGTGTATTGATAATCTGCACCATTACTCACATGGGTGTCTATAAAAACATCGGGATCCAGGAGGTGGAAAATTTCATAGAAACTGCGGGTATTTTTGGTGTCGGCTTTTATAAAATCCCTGTTGAGGTCAAAATTTCTTGCATTTCCCCGGAAGCCATAGGATTTGGGACCATTTTGATTGGTGCGGGTAAAGGAATTGCGATTTAAGGCACCACCAACATTATACACCGGGATTGCAGCTATGACCGTGTTTTCCGGAAGCACAATTGAATCCTGTGCCAGGTCGCGAAGGAGCATCATTGTAGCATCAATTCCATCACTTTCCCCGGGATGAATCCCGTTGTTGATCAAAACTATGCTGTGGTCATTTCGAAGGTCATCAAAATCAAAGTTCCTGTTACGGCTGTAGGTCACAAGGTGTAGTGGTTCGCCACTGTCAGTTTCTCCTATGCGTTGCAGGTCAATTGTAGAATAGACGGCTGCCAGGTCTTCATAGAAGTCGATCACCTCGCGGTAAGTAGCAGTTTCAGTTCCACCAGATTTTTCAAAAACAGTAGTGAAATCGTAATCCTGCTCCAGGATGTAATTGGAGAAATCACAGGAGCTAAGGCTAATTACGAATATTGCCAGAGCCAGTATCTTTTTCATGCAGGGACGTTTAGCAGCCGTAAACATAAAGAAAAACTTCAAAAGCATAAAGAAGTGCTAATAAGAAACGGGTTTTTCTAAACCTTTAAAAAAAGCTTATTTTAGCTAAGGCTTCTGTTTGAGAATATAACGGGTGCCAAAAATGGCATTCTTGAAACCTGTTTCTAACCAAAACCAAAATTGATCTTGAGAAATCACCTGTTTTTACTTTTTAGCTTCTTTATCTTCGCAAATCTCTCTGCCCAGGATATCAATGGTGTGGTCTTGGACGCCTTCACCAACAAACCTCTGGAGGGAGTTAAAGTAACTTCAGCAAATACTTTAGAAACAGCTTTTTCCGGTCCTGCAGGAGAATTTTCCCTCTCTGTTGAAGCGCTGCCGGTAAAATTAAATTTTGAATACCCTGATTACACCCGCAAAAATTTACAGGTTGAGAACTACGATCAGGAAATCCGGGTTTTTCTTGCACCTGCCGAAGGTTCCCTTTCTGAAGTTGTTCTTCGCAGTACCATCATTCCGCAGGAACTACTGCAAACGCCATCGGCTGTTTCTGTACTTAGTGGAGAGGAATTAGAAAGATTTGATGAGACCAACATCATGCAGAACTTTAGCATGGTGGCCGGGGTAAATGTGCAACAGGGAGCTCTCAATACTAATAAATTGAGCATTCGCGGTGTGGGTGCCCGGTCCCAGTACAGCACTAACAGGGTAAAAGCCTATTTTATGGAGATCCCCATTACAAGTGCCGAAGGGGAAACAACTCTGGATGACCTGGATCCTGCTGTGGTAGGACGCGCCGAAATTATAAAGGGACCCAGCTCAAGTGTTTATGGGGCAGGACTGGGTGGAGTAATAACTTTATATCCCGCCAAAGCACAGGAGCAGGGAACAACGGCCGAAGTTAAAGGCACCTATGGAAGCTATAACCTCATTCGTGGCACGGCTCAGGCTGCACATGCTTCGGAAACTACTAATCTTGTTGCCACTTATAACCACGTGCAGACAGATGGCTGGCGTGACAATTCAAGTTATAATCGCGACTCTTTTTCCCTTTACGGACAAATTGCCGGGGGAGAAAGACATGAAGTTTCAGTGTTAGGGCACTTCGTGCGACTAAAAGCCTATATTCCCAGTTCGCTGGACAGGACAGATTTTTATACCGATCCTTCTTCGGCTGCCTTTACCTGGGCCGCTGCAAAGGGTTATGAATCCTATAATAAAGGTTTGCTTGGCTTTTCCTATAAATATAAATTTTCCGAAGAACTTACCAATACCACAAGTCTTTACGGGACTTTTAAGGATGCTTATGAACCGAGGCCATTCGATATTCTCAATGAAGGGCAGACGGCTTTGGGAGCCAGGACGAAATTTAATCTTGAAGGTGATTTTCTTGACCGTCCTTCCCAGTTAAGTTTTGGGTTTGAATATTATAATGAATGGTACGACATTGCTACCTATGAAAATCTCTACCAGCAATATGGCAGTGCGGGAAGTGTACCCGGTTTTTACCTTAGCCATAACGAGCAGGACAGGAATTACTACAATATTTTCTTACAGTGGAATCTGCAGCTCCAGGATCGTTTGAAGCTCGAGGCAGGACTAAATGTTAACTCAACCTCCTATGAGCTTAGAGACCTTTACGAGGCTGACAATATTGACCAGACGGGGGATTACAGTTTTGACCATGTGATCTCTCCGCGAATCGGCGCAGTGTATACTGTTGTGCCCGGAAAAAATATCTATGCATCTGTAAGCCATGGATTCTCAACTCCCACAGTTGCTGAAACTCTTACTCCTGAAGGTTTGATCAACACCAGCCTACAGCCGGAGACGGGGATCAACTATGAAGTAGGCTTTAAAGGAAACTTTCTGAATAACCGACTTTATGCCGAAGTTGCAGCTTTTTCGATCCAGGTTGATAATCTTTTAGTGGCCGAACGCGTCGCCGAAGATCAGTATATTGGCCGCAACCTGGGTAAAACCGATCATAATGGAGTGGAACTTTTGCTGAATTACAATTTCCCGATATTTTCTGCCCTTCGCGCCCGCACATTTCTGAATGCCGCTTACAATTCCTTTAAGTTTGATGAGTACATTGTTGAAGATGAAGATTTTTCAGGAAATGATCTTCCGGCTGTACCAAGGGAAACTGTTAATGCCGGCCTGGATCTTATAACGAGCTTTGGTTTCACTCTGCGTTCCACCTACCAGTTCGAAGGAGAAATGCCACTGAATGATGCTAACACAGAATTTCGCGACTTCTATAATCTGGTTCACCTCAAAGCTTCTCTGGAACCCCTGGATATCTGGAGACCCGGATTTATGAATGGTTGGGAAATTGAACTTTTTGGAGGGGTTAATAATGTGCTAGATGAACATTATGCAGCTTCGGTCATTCCTAATGCTGTAGGATTTGGAGGTTCAGACCCCCGCTATTTTTATCCCGGAATGCCTAGGAATTATTATGGTGGTTTGGGAATTGAGTATAATTTCTAAATTTGAAGCCCTTGCACTAGGTCCTGATTCTTGCCTCTTGATTCTTGACTCCTCAACTAACCTATCCTTGATTCACTAATCTCCAATTAACCATTAACAAATAACTACTTCCTAACTACATCGGGTACCATGAAGTGGTAATCTCCACCATTGCGAATTACATCCCGAACAACAGTCGAGGAAATATGGCTTTTTCCGGAGGAAGTAATAAAGAAGACAGTTTCTACTCCCGATAATTTGAAGTTCGTTTGCCCAATAGTTTTTTCAAACTCGAGATCAATTCCATTACGAAGTCCGCGTAAGATGAAGCCGGCATTTTGTCGTTTGCAAAAGTCTACTGTCATGCCTTCATAGGTTTCCACTTTGATCTTGGGTTCATCTTTGAAGGTTTCCTTTAGGAATCTCACGCGGTCGTCCAGGGAGAACATGTATTTCTTGTCAGAATTGACACCAATGGCAAGAATGATCTCATCAAACAGTGGCAGGCCGCGGGTAATGATATCCACATGTCCCAAAGTGATAGGATCAAAGGAACCGGGGAAAACAGCTTTCTTCATTGCAGAAAATTTGTTCTAAAATAGGCATTTTTGACAACTAGTGTGCAAGGGCAGCCTCTATCGCGCTTCCAAACAATTCTTCAAGAGAGATGCCGGCAGCCTGTGCCTGTTGAGGCAGGATACTCGCTTCGCTCAATCCGGGATTAGTATTCATTTCGATAAAGTGCGGCTCGCCGTTGTGAAATATGAACTCTGAACGGGAAAAACCTTTCATCTTCAGCTTTCTGTAGATAAGCTTAGCTATTCCCTGCACCTCTTTTGTCTGTTCTTCAGAAATTCTTGCAGGCGTGATCTCCTGGGATTTCCCAAGGTATTTGGCTTCGTAGTCAAAAAACTCATTTTCGGAAACTATCTCGGTAACAGGTAAAGCCAGCACTTCTCCTTTATACATGATCACACCGACAGAAACTTCGGTCCCATCAAGGAAAGATTCAATGATGATTTCATCATCCTCCTTAAAGGCGTGTCTGGTGGCCGGAATTATACCTTCGCGGGTTTTTACTTTGGTGATCCCAAAACTGCTTCCTGCCTTGTTAGCTTTGACAAAACAGGGTAATCCAACTTTTTTGATAATGTCATCTGGATCGATGTCATCATTCCTATCGACAAAGTAATTTACAGCAGTTTTGACTCCGTACGGCTTCAGGACACTTATAAGGTCTCTTTTATTAAAAGTCAAAGCCGATTGGTAAAAATTGCAGGAAGTTTGCGGGATATCCAGTAGCTCAAGGTAAGCCTGTAGCAGGCCATTTTCTCCCGGCGTACCGTGAATGGTATTAAAAACGCAATCAAATGTTATGAGCTGTCCGTTTATGGTTACAGTAAAGTTACTCCGGTTAATGGGGTAAGGCATGTCATTCTCACCTATAACGAACCACTCTTTTTGCAGGATGTGAACCCTGTATGGGTTATATTTGCTGCGGTCAAGATTTTTATAAACCACATTCCCGCTGTTGATCGAAATGCGGTATTCACTGGAGAAGCCGCCCATGGCTATGGCTACATTTTTTTTCATAATTAAATATGGCCCGGTTTTTTACGTTAACAAAAGTAGCGACTATTAAATGAATGTCTGCAAGACCACCTGTTTTTATATCTTTGTTTTTTAATTTAAACTATGAGTTTTTTTCGATTTCTCTTTAGCAAAACCTTTCTACTTCAGTTGGTTTTGGCTGTTGTTGCGCTCGTTTTGATCGCTTTTATTATTCTTACATGGCTGGATTTTTCTACCAATCAGGATCAAAGGATCACAGTGCCTAATCTCGCCCGCTTATCTTTAGATAAAGTCGATGAGCAACTTAATGAGCTTGATCTTCGCAGGGAGATTCTGGATTCGGCGAATTACAATCCAGATTATCCGCCATATTCAGTGATCGACCAGGTGCCGCTTCCGGGGAAACAGGTTAAGGAGAACAGGAAGATCTATCTTACGCTGAACCCTTCAGGATTTACTAAAGTGGAAATTCCCGAGAACCTCATCCGCAGAACCCGCAGACAGGTAGAGCCAACCTTGCGGTCCCTTGGCTTTGAAATTGGAACAATCAGTTATAAACCCGATGTGGCTAAGGATGTAGTACTTGAGATGCGACATAAAGGGGAGCTGTTAGAACCCGGAATGAAGCTGATGAAGACTTCTAAGATCGATCTTGTTCTCGGAGATGGCTCCGGAAGATATGGAATGGAAGAAGAGGAGGAAGCAGAAGCTACCGCCGAAGAACAAATTTTGAACGATCTGGAAGAGGAAGAGTATGATTTCTGAAAATAACAGCCCCGAGCCCGAAGATAATGATGATGAGCTGTATGAACATCACCGGTTTGTAGCCGATAAAGGACAGCAGCCACTGCGGGTGGATAAATTTCTCATGAATTACATTGAGAAAGCGACCCGTAACAAGATACAGACAGCCGCCAAAGAAGGAAATATTCATGTGAACGAAGTTCCGGTAAAATCCAATTACAAGGTTAAGCCGGGAGATGTGGTGCAGGTGCTTTTTGAACATCCACTTTATGAATTTCTGCTTACCCCCGAAAATATTCCGTTAGATATCATTTACGAAGATGATTCGGTGTTGATAGTCAACAAGCCTGCGGGAATGGTGGTGCATCCCGGTCATGGGAATTACAGCGGAACTCTGATCAATGCTTTGGTCTACCACTTTGAGAATCTGCCTAAGAACAGCGATGAACGTCCCGGCCTGGTTCACAGGATCGATAAAGACACAAGCGGACTTTTAGTAATTGCAAAAACTGAAAGGGCTATGACAAAACTTGCGAAGCAGTTCTTTGACAAGAGCAGTGAGCGGGAGTATGTGGCATTGGTTTGGGGTAATGTAGAAGAAGACGAAGGTACTATAGAGGGGAACATTGGTCGTCACCCAAAAAACAGGTTACAGAATACCGTGTACATGGGAGAAGACGAGGAAAAGGGAAAACCGGCTGTAACTCATTTCAAAGTTCTTGAACGCCTGGGATATGTCACCCTTGTTTCCTGCCGTTTGGAAACAGGTCGTACCCACCAGATTAGAGTGCACATGAAGCACATTGGTCATACGCTTTTCAATGACGAACGCTACGGTGGGGATAAGATCCTCAAGGGTACTACCTTCACAAAATACAGGCAGTTTGTGGAAAACTGCTTTAAGGTGCTGCCGAGACAGGCCCTGCACGCTAAGACATTAGGATTTAAACATCCCGAAACGGGAGAATGGCTGAGTTTCGATTCGCCAATCCCCCAGGATATGCAGGACTGTATCGAGAGATGGAGGAATTACGCTAAAAACCAGAAGGAATTCATTGACGAATAAGCTTTTTTGATAAGCCTATTGGCACTAATAAATGATCCCGGCAGGAAATCTTGTCGGGATTTGATATTTTTGGGGAGTATCAGAAAAATTTCCAAGAAAATTCCATGAAAATAGTAGTATCCCCCGCAAAAACTCTCGATTATAATTCCAAATTACCTACGACAAGAGGTACACAGCCTTCCTTTTTGGAAACTACCGCTACAGTGAACCGGAAATTAGCACGCATGTCTAAAAAAGAGATAGCAAGGCTAATGGATATCAGCGATAAACTGGCCGATCTCAATCACACCCGATATCAGGAATTTTCTGAAGAACATACAAAACAAAATTCCCGGCCGGCGGTTTATGCTTTTGCAGGAGATGTATATACCGGCCTTGATGCTTATACCATTCCTGTCGAAAAGATCGATTTCATGCAGGATTCTCTGCGGATACTTTCGGGTTACTACGGAATTTTGAGGCCTCTGGATCTAATTCAGCCGTACCGCCTGGAAATGGGAACTTCACTAAGCATAGGTCGAAGAAAGAATCTTTACGAGTTATGGCAGGACAAGGTAACTTCATTTCTCAATAATGAGCTAAAAGAAAACGAGCTTTTCCTGAACCTTGCCAGTCAGGAATATTTTAAAGCTATTGATACAAATAAACTAAAGGTGCCGGTGATTTCACCTGTCTTTAAAGACTTCAAAAACGGAAAACGAAAGATTGTCAGCTTTTTCGCTAAAAAAGCGCGGGGTTCTATGGCAAGATATATCATCGATAATCAGGTGGAAACCTTAGAGGAGATTAAAGCCTTTGATTATGACGGCTATCGCTTTTCTGCCGAAGAAACTACTCATGAAAACGAGCCTGTTTTTACCAGGTAATTCGTCAGGTTTTTATCTGTTCCAGCCTTACAGGCTGAAAAACACTGGGGATCATTAAACCCGGAGCGATGCTCCGGGCTGAAATTTACAAGGCCTGCAGCCTTGCCCTCAGAAATAGATTTTCCTTCAAATTGACTTTCCTTTTCAGACCGAGATTATTCAATCTGCTCGATTGCTGTGTCTAAGGCTTTCAAAATTGCTCTCAAAAATTACGACTAGTTGATCGATTGAGAATGACAGCCTGAAAGGCTAAGATTATTAAACCCGGGACATCGTCCCGGGAATATGGAAAATGAGGTATACCAGCCTGTAGGGCTGGAACAACTTTAAATTAATTAATGGTGGTTTTTACCTGATTTACTTCAGCAGTATTTCGTCCTGGGAATATAGTTATTGAAATTACGAGTCTATAGGGCTGAGACAACTTTACTCAGTTTTTATCTGTTCCAGCCTTACAGGCTGTAAAACACTGGGGATCATTAACCCCGGAGCGTTGCTCCGGGCTCAAATTTCTAAGGCCTTCAGCCTTGGCTTAGAAGTTGAAATTCATCTCATATGGAATTTGTCTTTAAGACCTGGATCATTGAACCAGTCGGGATTGCTGTGTCTAAAAATTTCGGATTGCTTTTAAATTGCGCTTAGTTGATTGACAAGGAATGACAGCCTGAAAGGCTGAGACAATTTAGCCCAAGACATCGTCTTGGGAATATGAATAATGGGATATGCCAGCCTGTAAGGCTGGAACAAATTAATAGTAACCAAGGGAGGAATTTACCTAAATTACTTCAGCATGTTCTTGAAAAAGGCATTGGGTTTGAGGCTTTTAACCTCGCACCTCAAAATAATTCATTTTAGGACAGGGAATGACAGCCTGAAAGGCTGAGACTATTTAGCCCGGGACATCGTCCCGGGAATATGAATAATGGGATATACCAGCCTGTAAGGCTGGAACAACTTTAAAGTAATTAATGGTGGTTTTTACCTGATTTACTTCAGCAGTATTTCGTCCTGGGAAAATAATATTGAAATATTGAGTCTATAGGGCTGAGACAACTTTATTCTTAGTTTTTTTCTGTTCCAGCCTTACAGGCTGTAAAACAATGAGATCATAACCCAGGAGCGTTGGTCCGGGCTGGAATTTTTTAGGCCTTCTGCCTTGCCCTCAGAAGTAGAAATCTATTTCATATGGAATTTTGGCATGTAAGACCGAGTTTATTGGTCAGCTTCGTATTACTCGGTTTAAGACTTTCAAAGTTACACTTCAGAATGAAATATTTTAGGACAGGGAATGACAGCCTGAAAGGCTGAAACAATTTAGCCCGGGACATCGTCCCGGGAATATAAATAATGAGGTATACCAGCCTGTAAGGCTGGAACAAATAATAGTAACCAAGGGAGGAATTTTACCCGAATTACTTCAGCAGTAGTTTATTGTTAAAGTATTTCAAAAAGCGATGCCTCACCGCTTTTTTCTTTTTAATTTCTGAAAAAAGCTAAGGTGTCAAAAATGCCATTTTTGGGACATCTGCTGCAGAATTAACCAACAAAAGCAACTTCAGAAAATGAAAATTAAAAAGGTTTTAGTAGCGAACAGGGGAGAAATTGCCATCAGGATCTTTAGAGCCTGTACCGAAATTGGATTGAGAACCGTCGGGATCTATACTTACGAGGACCGCTACTCCCTCCACCGTTATAAAGCCGATGAATCCTACCAGATAGGTGCAGATAAAGATCCTCTTAAACCTTATCTTGACATTAAAGCGATAATTAAAGTCGCCCGGGAAAATGGAGTGGATGCCATCCATCCCGGTTATGGATTTCTTTCTGAAAATGCCGAATTCGCTCAACAATGTGAGGAAAATGATATCATCTTTATTGGTCCTAAGGTTTCGGTGCTCAAGTCCCTGGGGGACAAGGTGAAAGCCAAGGAGGTTGCGGTGGCTAACGATATTCCGGTGATCCAGAGTAATGAAAAAGACCTTACCACAGTTGAAGTGGCTCTGGAAGAGGCCGAAAGAATAGGATACCCTGTAATGTTAAAAGCTGCATCTGGTGGGGGAGGTCGTGGAATGCGGGTAATTCGTTCTGAAGATGACCTTAAGAACGGGTTCAACGAATCCCGGCGGGAGGCTAAAAATGCTTTTGGGGACGATACTGTTTTTCTTGAAAAATTCGTGGAAGATCCTAAACACATTGAGGTCCAGATCGTGGGGGATCATCATGGGAATCTGGTACACCTTTTTGAAAGGGATTGCTCTGTGCAACGCCGCTATCAAAAGGTAATAGAATTCGCTCCTTCCATGGGGCTTGATGAAAAGGTTAAGCAGAATCTTTACGATTACGCCACCAGGCTTTGTAAGGCAGTGGATTACAACAATATAGGTACAGTAGAATTCCTGGTGGACAGGAGCGGTGAAATTTTCTTCATCGAGGTGAATCCGCGAATCCAGGTGGAACACACGGTGACCGAGATAGTGACCAATATTGATCTTGTAAAAGCCCAGATCTTCATAGCGGGAGGCTATAAACTTAGCGATAAACAAATCAAGATCGAAAGCCAGGAATCGATGAAGATCAACGGCTTTGCCTTACAATGCCGGATCACTACAGAGGATCCTACCAATGACTTCAAACCAGATTACGGAACGATCACAACCTATAGAAGTGCTTCAGGATTTGGGATTCGTCTCGACGCAGGAAGTATCTACCAGGGAGTAAAAGTTTCTCCTTTCTTCGATTCCATGCTCGTAAAGGTCTCTGCCAGCAGCCGTACACTTGATGGCGCCTGCAGAAAAATGCGCAGAGCTTTGGCCGAATTCAGGATAAGGGGAGTGATGACGAACATCGGCTTCCTCGATAATATTCTGTCACATCCTACTTTCAGGAAGGGGGACGTGACTGTGAATTTTATCAAGGAACACCCTGAACTTTTTCAAATCAAGAAGACCCGAAACCGTGCCACTAAAATGGTGAAATTTCTGGGGGATGTGATCGTCAATGGAAATGAAGATGTGAAGAATCCGGAAAAGGTAAAATTTATTAAACCGGTGGTGCCATCCTTCAATGACAATGGATATCCCAAAGGGACCAAAGATCTCCTGACGGAATATGGTCCCGAAAAATTCTCCCGCTGGCTGTTACATGAAGGAAAGGTGCATTATACAGATACCACAATGCGGGATGCGCATCAAAGCCTGCTGGCTACCCGCATGCGCACCTACGACATGGAAAAGGTAGCCGAAGGTTTTGCGCGAAACCATCCTGAGATCTTCAGTATGGAAATTTGGGGCGGTGCGACCTTCGATGTATGTATGCGTTTTCTTAAGGAAGATCCATGGGAAAGATTGAGACGGCTTAGGGCTGCTATGCCCAACGTCCTGATGCAAATGTTATTGAGAGGCTCTAATGGAGTTGGTTACACTGCATATCCAGATAACCTGATCGAGAAATTCGTAGAACAGGCCTGGGAGAACGGAATAGATGTTTTCAGGATTTTTGACAGTTTGAATTGGATGAAATCCATTGCTCCCTGTATAGAACATGTGAGAAAAAGAACTAACGGTTTAGCCGAAGGAACCATTTGTTACACCGGCGATCTTATGAACCCGAAGGAATCCAAGTATAATCTCGATTACTATGTACAGCTGGGAAAAGATATTGAGAATGCCGGTGCCCATATCATCGGAATTAAAGACATGGCGGGAATTCTCAAACCCGACGCTGCCTATGAATTGGTGTCGGCGTTGAAGTCGAGGATCAATATTCCGCTTCACCTGCACACTCATGACACTTCTTCTATACAGGCTGCTACTTATCTTAAAGCAGTAGAGGCCGGTGTAGATGTTATAGATGTCGCTATCGGCGGCCTATCGGGGCTCACCTCTCAGCCTAACTTTAATTCTGTTGTCGAAATGTTGAGGTTCCATGACCGCGGCAGAGCTTTAAATGCAGATAAGCTCAATGAATATTCTCATTATTGGGAGGCAGTGCGGCGTTATTACTATCCGTTTGAATCAGGCTTAAAAGCAGGTTCCGGGGAAGTTTATAAACATGAAATCCCGGGAGGACAATATTCCAACCTCAAGCCACAGGCAGAGAGTCTTGGTTTGGCCGACAGATTTCATGAGATCACCGAAATGTACAGCCAGGTAAATGAACTTTTTGGAGACATTATAAAGGTAACTCCCAGCTCAAAAGTAGTGGGAGATATGGCGCAGTACCTGGTTAGTAATAACCTCACCATCAAAGATGTGCTTGAGAAAGGAGATGAGATCTCGTTCCCGCAGTCGGTTAAGAGCTTCTTTAGAGGAGATTTGGGACAGCCCCACGGCGGTTTTCCCGAAAAGATCCAGAAGATCGTGCTCAAAGATGAAAAACCTTATACAGAAAGGCCAAACGCTCATCTGGAACCAATTGACTTTGAAAAAGAGTTTGAGGAATTCAAATCCACTTTTGGCGAAGGTATGGGAAGGGAGGTGGAAATAACAGATTTTCTTTCATATAAACTTTATCCCAAGGTATTTACCGATTTCTACAACCACCATGTAGAATACGGCAGCGTAATGAATGTACCAACAAAGAATTTCTTCTACGGAATGGAACCTGGGGAAGAAATTATTGTGGAACTGGATCGGGGAAAAACCTTGTTGATCGAATTCCTTTCTGTCGGGGAGACCAACGAAGACGGGATGGCGAAGATCTTCTTTAAAGTAAATGGACAGACCCGTGCTGTGGATGTGAAGGACAAATCTGTGAAGGTAGAGAAAGTAGTGCATCAAAAAGTGGATAAGACCGATAAGAAACAAATAGGTGCACCTTTACAGGGAGCCTTGTCCAACATCCAGGTGGAACCGGGTCAGAAGGTGGAGAAGAATCAGCCATTGTTCGTGATCGAAGCCATGAAAATGGAAACTACCATCACAGCCAACGCTGCCGGTGAAGTAGATAAGATCGTGCTCAAGGAAGGAGATATGGTCTATGCCGATGATCTGGTAGTGGTTTTAAAGTAATTATATAAAGAAACAAGAATCAAGAGCCAGGAATCAAGACGATGGAATTTGGCGCTTGGAATTTGGAATTTTTAAATCTTGAATTTTAAATTTTGAACCCGGAATTATTTTACCATAAACATCCTTACGACCCATTCATTCCCAAAAATGCCACAAAACTAATTGTGGGCACTTTGCCACCCCCTCGCTTCACGACAAGGGAGTTGAAAGAGGGAGACGTGGATTTCTGTTATGGAAGCAGGGATGGCATGCTTTGGCAAATTATCGACCGGATCTTTGACCTGGACCTAAAGTTCGAAAATACACCCGAAGCGGTTAAAGAACGCCAGGAATTTTTGGCGAGTAAAGGAATAGGGATCTGTGATACAGTAGAAAGCTGCAGGAGGGAAAAAATTGATGCCTCCGATCTGGGAATGCTTCACGTAGAGCTGCGTGACCTTATAGGCATTTTGCGAAAGCACAAAAAGATCAATACGCTGCTTTTCACGGGAGGAAACAGTAAAAACGGACCGGAATTCTTTTTCCGGAAGATGTTAAAGGAGCAGGATATAAAGATCAAGGTGATCTCCAATGATGTGCCGCGGGTGCATCAATTCCTGCTGGACGGCCGTTCAATTAACACCGTTTCACTTACTGCACCTTCCGGTTCGGCAAACAGGGCAATTGGAAGTATGGAACTTTATAAACACCTGAAAAAACAAAACCCTGAATTCAATACAATTGATTTCAGGGTCTTGCAATACCGTCAATTCCTTGAGGATTAGACGGATTCTTTTTCAAGCAAATCTTTTATTTGTTGAGGTTTAGTGGTAAACCTTTTCCTTGGAGGTCGCAGCTTACCAAAAGTACTAAGTGGCAATTTTCCGCTCTTGGTTTTAGGCTCTCTTTTTTCCATTATTTTTTATTCTGTTGATCCTTAATTGTTCTTTCTTCAATATCAAAATCGTTGGTATTGATATCGCGGTTTCCAATTTCACCACTTAAAGGATCGTTATCACTGCGTCTTTTTCTTTTATCATGTTTATCTGAAATTCGTCCCATAACTTTCGTTTTTTAAGTTCATTTCAAGATAAGGAAAATGAGAAGTTTTCTCTATTAAGGCCTTGTTAATAAGAAGGTTAATTATCTTATGGAATTTATAAAATCGGTTATCCCCGAGCTGCCGCTATCAGTAAGTTTTTTGATGAAAGCACTTCCAATAATAGCTCCATTAGTTACTTCTGTAGCCTGCTCAAAGCTCGTTGCATCTTTAATTCCGAAGCCAACAATAAGTGGGTTCTTTAAACCCATTTTTGACACTCTTGTAAAATATTCCTTTTGCTCGTCGCCAAAGCCTTTCGTGCCTCCTGTAACTGCAGCAGTGCTCACCATGTAAATGAATCCTTCGGAAGCTCTATCGATCTCTCTAATTCTTGCTTCGGAAGTTTGGGGAGTGATAAGGAACACCGGAAGCAGGTCATACTGCTGGAATATCTCTTTATACTGAAGTTCATATTCTTCCAGTGGAAGATCGGGGACTATGAGTCCGTCAATTCCGATCTCGCTGCACTTGCGACAAAACTTCTCTACACCGTGCTGAAGTATCGGATTAAAATATCCCATGATCAACAACGGAATATCAATGCTCTCCCTGATGTTCTCCAGCTGTGAAAAAAGTTTATTGGTGGTCATTCCGTTCTTCAAAGCAGCTTCCGAACTTCTTTGGATCACCGGCCCGTCTGCGAGGGGATCGCTAAAGGGCAGGCCAATTTCCACCATATCCACGCCGGAGCCTTGAAGCTCCTTTAAAATAGTGACCGTATCTTCAGGTTCAGGGTAGCCCGCAGTAAAATAGATGGAAAGCAGCTTTTTTGAAGGATTTTCCTGAAGTTTTTCTTTGATTCTGTTCATATCTTATGAGAAAAGACCTCAAAGGTTTCCAAAACCTGCGAGGTCTGAATTTATTCTTTACAAATTAAAATGTTCTATATAAGTGTTGAGGTCCTTGTCTCCTCTACCCGATAGATTCACCACCACCACTTCATCTTTCTCAAATTTCCGCTTCTCAAAAATGGCTAAAGCGTGTGCTGTTTCTATAGCCGGAATAATGCCTTCGAGCTTGCAAAGCTGTAAACCGGCCGCCATGGCTTCCTGGTCGGTGACCGAAATAAACTCTCCGCGCCCGGTCCTAAAGAGATTCGCGTGCATAGGTCCCACCCCCGGATAATCGAGTCCGGCAGAAATGGAGTAAGGTTCCGTGATCTGTCCGTCTTCAGTTTGCATTAATAGGGTCTTGCTACCATGGATAATTCCTTCCTTCCCAAGTGCAGAGGTAGCGGCGCTCTTTCCGGTAAGGATTCCTTCTCCGGCAGCCTCTACAGCTATGATATTCACCTTTTCATTGTCGAGATAGTGGTAGTAGATTCCGGCGGCATTACTACCCCCGCCAACGCAGGCAACTACATGATCGGGTGCCTCCCGGCCTTCTTTTTCCTGAAGCTGCTTTTTTACCTCTTCAGAAATTACACTCTGGAAACGGGCTACCATATCGGGATAGGGATGTGGTCCCACCACAGAGCCAATGATGTAGTGCGTATCCACGGGATTATTGATCCAATCACGGATAGCTTCGTTCGTGGCGTCTTTTAAAGTGCGGCTGCCAGATGTTGCCGGCACCACCGAAGCTCCCAACATCTTCATACGGGCGACGTTTGGCGCCTGCCTTTTAATGTCGATTTCCCCCATGTAAACTATGCACTCCAGCCCCATTAAGGCACAAACAGTTGCAGTAGCAACGCCGTGTTGTCCTGCCCCGGTTTCGGCAATAATTCTGTTTTTGCCCAGGCGCTTCGCCATGAGGATCTGCCCTATGGTATTGTTGACTTTATGTGCTCCAGTGTGGCAAAGATCCTCCCGTTTCAGGTACACTTTCGTACCAAATTTCTCGCTGAATCTTTCGGCGAAGTATAACGGAGTTGGCCGCCCCACATAATCCTTCAGCAGTTGACGGAATTCTTTTTGAAAACTTTCCTCCTGCATGATCTGGAGATAGCGGGAGCGAAGTTCTTCCACGTTGGGGTATAACATTTCAGGAATAAAGGCACCGCCAAAATCCCCGTAGTATCCTTTTTCGTCTACTTGATAAGTCATATTTGTTGATTATAAAGCCGATCTTTAAATATTTTTAAAGCTTCAGCGTCTTTAACTGCCGGGGCAGTTTCAAATTTACTATTCACATCGATCCCGTAAAACAGGTCTTCTTTTTGCCTTTTTTGGAAGGTAAGATAGAGTTCCTTTATAGCAGCTTCATTTCCGGGGCCTATCCCACCACTCAGAAAAAACGGAGTAGTGGAAGGGTAGTTTTCCAGAACTTTCCAGTTGAATATGATCCCGTTCCCACCTTTGCTCTTTCCCTTTGTGTCAAAAAGGAAGTAATCTACCACCCCTTCGTAGGGCTTAAGTTGGTCAAAATCAAATTCTTCCTTGATCCCAAACACCTTGATCAATTCAATTTCTTCTGACATTTTCTTTCTAAGACTTCTACAAAATTCCGGACTCTCCTCTCCATGCAACTGAATTGCAGAAAGCTCATAATGTTCAATTCTTTTCAGGATCTCTTCTTCGGAAGCATTTACAAAAACCCCTGTACGCCTGATGTTTTTATCCACCTGAAAGATTTCACCTGCCACGTTACGTGGGGAACCTTCGAAAAAGATGAGTCCCAGGTAATCGGGTTCTAAAACGGCGATCCTGCTCATGTTTTCCGGCTCCCGCATGCCGCAGATCTTTAGTTTCAGGTCCATTAGGCTTTGGTTTTTAGTTCCAGGATAAATTCTGAAGCACTTTTTCCGGGGTCTTCTGTCTTCATAAAATTCCCTCCAATGAGAAAGCCCTTAAATCCGCTTTTTTGAAGCTGCAGGATCGACGCAGTGTCGCTAATCCCGCTTTCGGAGATCTTTACAAATTGATCGGGAATTTTTGCGGCCAAATCTTTACTTGTTTGAAGGCTTACCTCAAAAGTTTTCAGATTCCGGTTATTTACTCCAATCATATCTACGGTGTCAAAAATGGCATTTTTTAGCTCCTCTTCATTATGAACCTCGAGCAGTACTTCAAGCCCCAGCTCTTTCGCTTTTTTTGACAACTTCTGAATTTCTTCCGGTTTCAGGATTGCTGCGATTAATAGGATCACATCTGCACCCATGGCTTTTGCTTCAATGACCTGATATTCGTCGATCATAAAATCCTTCCGAAGCAATGGCAGGTTTACAGTTTCTCTGGCAATGGCGAGATCATCAAGGCTGCCTCCAAAGAATTCCTCATCTGTTAGCACAGATAATCCCGATGCACCTGCATTTTCATAGCCTTTTGTTACTGTGGGAACATCGGCTCCAAGGTTGATCTCGGGATGGGACGGGGAGCGGCGTTTGAACTCGGCTATAATTCCTGTAGCGGATTTTTGAAGGTTCTCTTTAAGACTAAAACATTTTCGGTGGAAGTGAGGGAGGAGTTGCAGGGATTCGGCAGGGACTTCTTCTTTTAAGAAGGCTACTTCTTCTCTTTTTCTTGCTGCTATTTTTTCCAGTATGTTCATTGTTCTTCCTAATTTAATTGCTGCAATTTCTTAAGTGCATTTAAAGCGCGACCCGACCGCAGACTTTCCTTAGCCTCCAAAAAGGCATTTTCAAGACCTGTATTTTTCGCTGTATTTATTGCTACCGCTGCATTTGCACAAACAACGTTCTCCTGGGCTGCCGCTCCTTTGTTACTCAGGACGTTCATAAAGATCTCTGCAGCCGATCCTATTGAATCCCCACCCGCGATTTGAGAAGCTTTGATTGTTTCCAGTTGCAGGTCGGCCGGGCGCAGCATAGCTTCGGCGTTGTTGGTGATCATTTTGGTGTTCCCGGTAAGGGAAATTTCGTCATAGCCATCTAAGGCGTGTAAAATGGTGAAATTCTTATCTGTTTTCTGGTAAAGATAAGCATACATTCTCGCAAGCTCCAGACTGTAAACACCTACCACCTGATTCTTCGGGAAAGCCGGATTTACCATTGGTCCCAACATATTGAAAAAGGTCTTTACTCCCAGGTTTTTCCTGATTGGCGCCACATTTTTCATGGCCGGGTGGAACAGGGCGGCATGCAGAAAGCAAATTCCGGCTTCTTCCATACTCCGTTCAAGAAAATCCTGCTCATTGCTGAACTTTATTCCCAGGTGCTCCATGACGTTGGAGCTGCCACAGCTTGAAGACACGCCGTAGTTACCGTGCTTGGCGACTTTTACTCCGGCGCCGGCCGTAACAAAGGAGGCGAGTGTGGAGATATTAAAAGTGTCCTTGCCATCACCCCCCGTTCCGCAGAGATCAATAGGATCATATTGAGCAAGATCTGTAGATAGACACATTTCCAAAAGTGCATCCCGAAAACCTTCCAGTTCCTGAAGAGTAATGCTCCGCATCATGTAGACGGTTAAGAAAGCGGCAATCTGACTTTCATTAAATTTTCCGGCCGAAATATCGACCAGCACACCCCTGGCTTCCTCTTTTGTAATGGTTTCGTGATTGATCAACCTGTTCAAGATTTCTTTCATGCTGTTATATTTTTTCCGGTTGTTGATCATTTTTATCCTGTTTTGCTGCTTTAACCGGACTATTGACCCAGTTAGCGATCATCTTTTTTCCCTGTGGCGTCAAGACCGACTCGGGGTGAAACTGAACTCCCCGCACATCAAAATCCCTATGGCGCAGAGACATGATCTGCCCGTTTTCATCGTAGGAAGTTGCCTCAAGGCAATCGGGCAGGGCTGTGTCAACCACCCAGGAGTGGTAGCGACCTACTTCAAGTTCGTTGTTGAGCTGGTCATACAGGAATTCATCTGTCACACATAATTTTATCTTTGAAGACACGCCGTGATGCACTTCCTGAAGGTTAATAAGTTTTCCGCCAAAGACCTCGCCGATCGCCTGCTGTCCCAAACACACTCCAAAAATGCTCTTTTTGGAGGCATATCGGGAAATTACCTGTTTTAAAAGTCCGGCTTCATCGGGAATTCCCGGTCCCGGCGAGAGCAGGATCTTATCATACTTCTCAATTTCTTCGAGGTCAATTTCATCATTCCGGCGAACGGTTACCTTACAATCCAGTTCCTCCAGGTAGTGAACCAGGTTATATACAAAAGAATCGTAGTTGTCGATTACAAGAACAGTTGGTCTCGCTGCTCTCTGGCCCTCTCCGGGTAAGTGGGTGTTATTTTTATTTTCCAGGTTATTTTTCATTGTTGCTTTTTTATTCCCCTCCTTTCTAAGAAGGGTGTCCGCTAAAGCGGACGGGATGGTTAAATCTCTTCCGCCAGTTCCAATGCTTTTCTCAGAGCTCCAATTTTATTGTAAACTTCCTGCAGTTCGCCTTCGGGAGTGGATCCTGAGACTATTCCGGCACCGGCCTGACAATATAGTCGGTGGTTTTTACTGAGGAAGGATCTTATAATTATAGCATGATTGAAGTTTCCTTTGAAGTCCATGAATCCAATCGCACCACCATAGAAGTCACGATTTACATTCTCATATTGTTCGATGAGTTGCATGGCCTTGTGTTTAGGGGCACCACTTAAAGTTCCTGCCGGGAAGGTATCGGCTACCATTTTCATGGTGCTCACTTCTTCATTTTTGATCCCTGTTACTTTGCTCACCAGGTGGATCACGTGAGAGAAATATTGGATCTCTTTATAATTTTCAACCTTCACCTCTTTGCTGCTACGGCTCAAGTCATTTCGGGCGAGATCGACCAGCATAACATGTTCTGAATTTTCCTTTTCATCGGCTGCAAGTACTTTGGCGCTGGCAGCATCCTGTTCATCATTTCCGGTACGTTTAAAAGTTCCGGCGATGGGGTGAATTTCAGCTTTACCTTCTTTTACGACCAGCTGGGCTTCAGGCGAACTTCCGAAGATCTTAAAGCTTCCGTAGTCAAAATAGAAGAGATAAGGGGAGGGGTTTACATTCCTAAGTGCGCGGTAGACATTAAATTCATCTCCTTTAAAACCCTGCGAAAACCTTCGGGAAAGAACCAGTTGAAACACATCTCCACGGTGACAGTGCTCTTTGCCTTTAAGTACCATTTGTCTGTATCCTTCATCTGTCTCATTTGAGGCAGGCTCTCCTTCGGCAGAAAAAGAGTAGGAAGCAAAATTCTTCACTTTAAGAAGCTGTTCTATCTGCTCAAGATTATTCTTATTAGAATAACTGTGATCAAAAATATATGCTTCGTTGTTGAAGTGATTTATAGCTATGATATTTTGATAAACTGCATAGCTGATCTCCGGGATCTCCAGATCCTCTTTTTTCTTGCTGAGGTTGAGTTTTTCAAAATATTGCACCCCATCATAAGCGATATAACCAAAAAGTCCTTCATTGATAAAATTAAAATCGGGACCTGTAGTGCTGAATTTTTGGGAGAATTCATGAATGGCCGAAGGAACATCGAATTCACCTGTTATGGCTGTCTTCGTAGAAGTTCCATCTGGAAAAGACTGATGGAAATTCCCTTTTTCAACCTTGACCTCTGCAATGGGGTTACAACAAATATAAGAGAAGCTGTTTTCGTTGCCGTGATAATCACTACTTTCCAACAGGAGGCTATTAGGAAATATATCGCGCAACCGAAGGTATAAACTCACCGGGGTAAAGGTATCGGCGAGGAGTTTTTTATAGGTGGTGTTTAATTTATACATGTTGTTTTTAAGTTTTTCTGAAGTAAGGCCATAAAAAAAGGCTTGTCGTGATTGACAAGCCTTTGTATTTGATACAGGAGGTGTTGCTCACGACGAATGACGCAAGTACTTCCACCACCAGTTATTTTGATTTTTCAGGTTCATTTGAACAGCAAATATAAAAGGGAAAATTTTCTAAAAAAATATTTTTTCTATTAAATGTTGCTTTTGCTTAATCTTAAACCTCGAATGTGCTGAAAAGAAGGCCTGATTCTTATATTTGTCTATGCAACTTAAACGCTTATAACATGAAAGAACTAACACAGGAAGAGTGGAGAAAAAAAATTGCTAATGACGAAGATGCTGTCATCCTTGATGTGCGTACAGAACAGGAAGTAGAGGAAGGTTACATACCCGGCGCCAAGGTCATCGACATCTATAAGGGGCAGGAATTTCTCGACGAAATAGATAATCTGGATAAAAGTAAAAACTACTATATCTATTGTAGGAGTGGAAACAGGAGCAGGCAAGCCTGTACCATTATGGATCAAAAGGGGTTTAATAACACCTATAATTTGATTGATGGTTTTTCCAAATGGGAGGGAGAGAAGACAGAATAATCCTACCAACAAAAAGTTAAAGTTTGAAGGCGAAAATCTGGAGATTTTCGCCTTTTTTATTTCCCGTGGCAGTAGGAGCAGCAATGGATTTCAGGAAATTTCCGGGCTCATGGGAATTCCATTTTTCATCTTAATTGAAGTGAAAAACTGAGATTGTAGCTGTTAAAAAGTTTCATTTAATGATTTAATAATATAGATTCGGGAAATCTTTTAACATTAACCTAAACAATTTTTTATGAATTTAAAGAAGTACTATTCTGGTTTTGCGGCTGCATTTGCCTTAACCGCAATGGTTTCTTGTTCGCAGGACGAAACCACCAATTTGCCAACTGTTGAAGAGCCTCAGGCAGCTCAGTCTTATTCTGAAGTTATTCCAGACCAATATATCGTTGTCTATCGGGAATCTGGTAAAATGAGCGGTGACCATCGCCTTAACAGCTTACAGGTGCAGCAAAAAACTCAAAACGTCCTTACGATGAATGCCATAGAAGGAGCTGAAATTGTACAGGTCTACAGTGCTGCTCTTAATGCAGTTACTTTAAAAATGTCCAAGAGCGACGCTCTTAAGTTGAGTAAGAGCAATGAGGTAGCTTATGTAGAGCAGGATCGAATCATAGCGCTGGCACCACCTTGTGGTACTCCTAATGGAGGTCCTTGTGAAGAACCTCCTGGAGAAGAAGATGGTGGTGGTGATGGTGGAACTGGAAGCCAAACTACTCCCTATGGGATCACCCGTGTAGGTGGGGCCGTTGTTTACGGAGGTAGTAATGTTGCCTGGATCATCGATAGTGGAATTGACCTGGATCATGAAGACCTAAATGTGGATGCTTCAAGAGGTTTTAATGCATTCACTTCGGGTAGAGACAGTGGTGCGCCAGATGATAATAACGGTCATGGAACCCATGTTGCAGGTACAGTAGCTGCCAAAAACAATAGCGTTGGAGTAGTAGGAGTCGCTGCAGGAGCCACCGTAGTTCCTGTAAAAGTTCTTGACGCCCGTGGTAGTGGATCTTATTCGGGAGTAATTGCCGGGGTTAACCACGTTGCCAAGTATGGGCAAACAGGTGATGTTGCTAATATGAGCCTTGGAGGTCCTGTATCTCAAGCTTTGGATGATGCAGTAGTTGCAGCATCTTCAAAAGTAAAGTTTGCTTTGGCTGCAGGTAACGAGAGTACAGATGCTAATAACTCTTCACCAGCCAGAGCGAATGGAACTAATATCTATACAGTTTCTGCTCACGATTCATCGGACAGATTTGCATCTTTCTCTAATTATGGAAACCCTCCTGTAGATTATGCTGCACCGGGAGTTTCCATCAATTCTACCTGGAAGAACGGTGGTTACAACACCATAAGCGGAACCTCTATGGCATCACCTCATGTTGCCGGAATTCTACTGCTAGGTAACATTACTACTAGTGGAAATGTCGTGGGTGATCCTGACGGTAGTGCAGATCCAATAGCACATCACTAGACCTCAACCAAATAAAAAATTAAAAGCGCCCTTTTTGGGTGCTTTTTTTGTTTTTGATGACTTTGGTCAGCCCCGCTTTTAGACCTAACATTTACCTTTATACAAACTTTACCTCCCATGCGTACTCTCGGCTTAATTGGTGGAACCTCCTGGCACTCCACTATAGTATACTACCGGCTCATCAATGAGATGGCCGGGAAAAGAACAGGCACTCAGGCCAATCCTCCCCTCATACTTTACAGCCTCAATGTGGAGCTAATGCGGGAGCACGATGTAGATAAGATCAAAACGACTTACCTGCATATCGCCCGACAGCTTGAGATAGCCGGCGCACGTGCCATAGTAATATGTGCAAACACGCCACACCTGGTCTATGATTATGTACATGATAAAATATCCATTCCTATTTTGCATATTGCCGATGCAGTTGGGATAGAAGCACAGAGAAAAGGTTTTAAAAAACTGGGGTTGCTGGGAACACGTCCTACTATGAGAGGTGATTTTCTACATAAGAGACTTAAAGACAAGTTTGGAATTAAGACCATAGTTCCCGAAGAAGATTTTCAGGATGAGATCCATCATTACATTGCCTCTGAACTGACTCAGGGAAAATTCACCGAATCTGCCAAATCCTTTTTTCTGGATCACATACAACTCCTGAAGGAAAAAGGAGCCCAGGCTGTGATCATGGGATGTACCGAGCTGCCCATCCTGATCAACAATGAGGACACCGATCTTCCCTTGCTGCAAAGCACCAATCTCCATGCAAAAATGGCGGTAGACTTCATCTTCCATACTGAAGAAAGTCCATAAAAAAAGAAGAGAGATCCCCCAATCTCTCTTCTTCTTTTCAAAACAAAAATTTACAAATTACCTTTAATTAAATCTCACGTGATGATTAAAAGGTATATGTAAAGATAAGTCTAAAGGTTTTTAAGAACCTATAGGTGAAAACCCCTATTTTTTACGCGTGAAATCTTCTGTACTTCGCCATGAGGAACATATAGACTGCATAGGCTACAAGACCGGCAGCCACAATGCCCATTAACCAGGGGCCGTAAGACGAATCCTGAAGGAATGCGAAAGCTTCCTGTGTGGTCTTTATTTCAGAAGGGTTAGAGTTTACTGCTGCCTTTATTGCAAAAAATCCAATAATAACCAGGATCACCCCGCGGGCACTCAGGCCAAATTCCGCAGTTTTTTTGACGCTCTCCCTCTTTTTCTGGTCCCCTAAGGCAGCAAGTCCCAGTTTTTTATAGTAGTCATTCTTGTATGCCTTGACGAACTGAAAGATCCCTGCAATGATTATTCCTGCACCAACGATCCCAATGATCCAAAGGCCAGTTTCACTTGCGAGAAAGGAAGATTGTTGAGCAGACCCCGAAGAGCCTGAACTTCCTCCTGTTGAACCAAATGCTTTAATGGCTGCAAGCACTCCAAACCCCAGATACAGCAGGCCACTACAAAAAAAGCCGATCCGCTTTGCAGTACCTTTCTTGTCATCTCCAATATTTTCCGGATCCTTTATAGATTGAATAAACCTCCAGGCAGCATAGCAGGCAAGGCCGAGAGCCATCAAAATAAGCAGGATGTTTCCAAAAGTTTGTTTTTCCAGGAATTCCAGAACCTGCATTTGTCCTGCTTTCTGACCTCCCATATCAAAAGCGGCCTTAAAGGTTAGAACTCCTATGATCCCATATACTACGCCTTTAGCGATAAAGCCGGCGCGGGCCATAGTCTTGATTTTTTTATCTATCATAATTTTTTGTGTTGGTTTTCTTCTAAATTAGAAGAAAGAGCTGTGAACACCAATGAATTATATAAATTTTAAGGGAATACTAATAAAAATGCCAAAATATCTGTGGAGAGTTTCTGCTGACTATTATACCTGAAGCTAGTCTTTCAACAAGTTCATGAGGTCCTGGTTTTCCTTCTTTTGAGCATAGGCAAAAGCAGTATTTCCCTGGGCGTCTCTCATAGTTTTATCGGCTCCCTTTTTCAATAACAATTGCGCAATCCTAACCTGTCCAAACATGGCGGCGAAAATGAGCGGGGTCGCACCTCCATAGTTTCGTGCATTCACGTCGGCGCCTTTTTCAAGGAGCATTTCAGCAATTTCAAAATTGCCTTTAAAGCATACTCCCATTAAGGCAGTATTTCCTGCAACATCCTTTTCATCTATGTTGGCGTTGTTTTCCAGGAGGATTCGGGTGATCTCCGGTTGCTCGTTATAGGTTGCAAGAACAATAGGGGGAAAGCCTTTTTCATCTTTTGTATAAGCTAAAGAAGGATCTTTTAATAGTTTTTGCTTCACTTCTTCAGTTTCACCGGATCTTATATTGTCGAAAATTTCCATATCAGGTTTTAATGCGCCTCAAAATTTTCATTTTTGAGCCACTGGTTAGAAGGTTTGTAGTTAACGGTTTGAGGTTTCAGTTTTAAATTCCATCCTTAAAAATCATTGAGGGTTTGGGGCCGGTCCGGAACCTTTTTGTTTCTGCTCTGCAGAACCTTCAGGCGGATAAGGGATCTTGTCCTCAATTTCTTTGATGTGCTCCGGGTCAAATCTTGGTAATTGCAGTTCTCCCTTCTGTTTCCATTCCCGAACCTTTTCTTCGGCAGTTTTGGATTTTTCTTTTGAGAGACCTGTGTCTTTTCCGAAGTAAATTGTTTGAGACGGGAATGCGAATCCTGTACCGCTTTCCCCTACAACATCCATGATACGCAGCAAAAGATCTTCTTTGACCTCCAAAAATTCGTCAAATGTGCTGGCTTTTACATAGGTAAAGATTTCCAGGTTAATTGAATCTGCTCCCAGGTTTATAAATCTCACCCGGGCAGGATCTGAAGTCACCATTGGGTGTGCATATAATATCGCCCTTAACTCAACCAGAAGAAATCTTATTTGATCTGGAGTGGTTTCATAACGTAGGGCAATAATAGGATGAAACCAGAATCTGTCCCTGTGCGCATAATTTTCTATTCTGCTGGAAGAGAATTCGCCATTGGGAATGGTAACCAGGGTGCGATCCAGGGTCCTTATGCGGGTAGATCTCATGCCAATCTTTTCAACTGTTCCCATTGTGTCTCCTACTTTACAAAAATCACCAACTCTAATGGGTTGGTCTGTGATCAACGTAACACTTCCAACAAAATTCTCAATGGTTTTTTGTGCTCCTAAAGCCAGGGCCAAACCACCTATTCCCAATGCGGCCAAACCGGTAGTAATATCTACACCAATTGCTCCTAGAATGGCTATAATACCAAATACTACTATAGCGATCTTGGCAGCTCTCTTCAGGAAAAGAGCAACAGATACTCCCGAAATATTTCCACGGGAGCTCATGCGGTTGGTGCTGAAGGTTCCGAGGAATTCCGATAAACGCCACAAAAGAATAAGGAAAGCAAGTAGCCCAATGACTACCGTGATCCCGCTAAACCGCTGGCGTAAAATGATGGATATGCCTATCTCCTTTGAGAGCATTACAAAAAGCCATACCGCGAGATAGAGCTTAACCGGAAGCGCAAAGGCTTTGAGCACTCCGGCTGTGGGTTCTGTGCGGGCTCTTCTCCATGCCAGTGGGATAATATATAAAAAGAACTGAATGATGAGCCAGGCTACAGCATAGGAGAATGCGGCCAGCA
This sequence comes from Salinimicrobium aquimaris, assembly GCF_035607535.1. Taxonomy (NCBI): domain Bacteria; kingdom Pseudomonadati; phylum Bacteroidota; class Flavobacteriia; order Flavobacteriales; family Flavobacteriaceae; genus Salinimicrobium; species Salinimicrobium aquimaris. Next base: position 63,752 of record NZ_JAYDZX010000006.1, on the reverse strand, counting down.
GCAGGATAGCCAGCCATTGCCCAACCGTTGCTCCCCACAATTCATATTGTTCAAGGACCGGAGGCATAATTCTGTGCAGCAGCAGGAGATCGTCCTCTAATGTTGAAAGTTCCTGAATATATTGTATGGTTTGATCTGAAAAAAGCCATAATGGACCGCCTTCAGGACCTTCTACTTTCTCCAGTAAAAGGTCAAAATCTTCCCGGGAAGTTGTTACCGTGCCTACTCTGTCCAAATGGTTTGGGAGATCATCATCCAATCTTCCCTCGGTATTGTTGCTCAACCAGGAATAGGGCATGATTTGCCCTCGTTGGTTGAGCAGGATCTCCAGTTGTCTTGCCAGTTCCTCGCTTAGGGCATCCTCGGCTTCCCCTTCAGAAACTTTGAAATATTCTCCTGCTGTGGCATAGTCTTTTTCGGCCACAGCAGAGAAGAAGCCGGCGACAGCACTCCTGGGAGTACGTCTTCCCAGGGCATCATCGGGCCATTCGGGTTCTGCAGGTTCCTCAGCTTCAGGTTGGGTTCCGGGGATCTGGGCCCGTAATTCGGGTAGGGATCCAAGCTGAAGGATGAAAGTTAAGCTGAAGAGTAGGAGGAAACGACTTTTAAAAATATAATTTTTCCGAAGTAATCTGTTCATGTTTTTCAACTGAAGTGTCTGTGACAAGAGGCCTCTAAAATGACATTTTTGGACCTTCTTAAGTAAAGGCTATGAATAGAACTAAAGATAGTAAAAATCGTCAAGGCTGTGGCAGGCCTTTAGGAAGCTTTTAGAATTTGCGCAAAGATCATCCCTTATCTGAAGCGAATTTCCGCTGTACTGTCCGGCGATGTTTCAGGTATAGTTTTGCATCTTCCAAAATAAGGTAGAGACATGGCACGATCAACAGGATGATGGAGGTGGCGAAAACAATTCCGAAGCCTAAGGAGATAGCCATAGGAATAAGGTAATAAGCCTGACTCGATGTTTCCAAAATTATAGGTGTTAATCCACCAAAGGTTGTGAGGGTAGTTAAGATAATAGGTCTGAAACGACGCAGGCCTGCTTCATGAATGGCCTCATAAACAGAGCATTCCCTGCGCTTTTTATTGGCGTAATCGATCATGATGAGGCTGTCGTTCACCACTACTCCCGTAAGGGCGATCACTCCCATAAGGCTCACCAGGGAAAGGTCGTATCCCAGAAGGATATGACCAATAACAGCACCCACAATCCCAAATGGTATTGCTGTCATTACTATAAGCGGTTGTACGTAGCTGCTAAAAGCTATTGCCAGCAGGACATAAATGATGAGCATGGCCATTGAGAAAGTGTTCCAAAGAGTATCTGTAGATTCCCGCATATCGGCCTGGCTCCCTTCAAAGGTCCAGGTGAGGCCGGGAAAATCGCCCCGCAGTTGGGGCAGTACTTCGGTTTGGATTGCAGCAAGTACCTGCCCCACGGTGTTGGCAGGTTCTACATCCATTCCCACATTCACAACACGGCGGCCATCGCGCCTGTTGATACTGGTAAAGGCTTCATCACGTTCTATCCTTACCACATCCAGTAACGGGACTTCGACTCCCTGCTGGGTCCTGATGAGAAAATTCTCCAGGTTCTGAATATTTCGCCTTTCCTCTAAAGGCAGTTTTACCCTTACTTCAATCTCGTTGATGGAACGCATTTGCCTCATGGCCAGGGCACCATAGAAGGCATCTCTTACCTGTCTTCCCACTTCATTGGAGGTGAGGCCGAGATTCCTCCCTTCGGGCAGAAGCTTGAAATCGAACTGCTGCTTTCCTTTGTTATAGTTGTCACTGATGTCACGCGTATTCTGGAACTCAGCCATTCTTTTGGAAAACGCCATGCTTGCCTTTTCAAGCACATTGATATCGGTGTGGCTAAGGTCAACGCTAATATCCTGTTGATAGCCGCCGGGGCCACGTTCAGCTTCAAATGTTATTTGATCCACTCCCTCTATTTCACCAATGTTATCCCGCCAAAGAGCGATGACTTCCCTGGCCGTCATTTCCCTTTCATCGGGCGGCTTCATTACGATCTCCACATCAATGAAATTCTGGCCTCTCACATTTGTTTTGACCCCTTCTGCTACTTCGAAAAGATTGTGTTCCTCAAACATTTCGAAGGTGGAATTGGTGATCTCTTCAGCTACTTTTGCCGATTGCTGGGTGGTGGTACCTTCCGGCAGTCGCACTCCGGCTTCGATCTCATCGGCAGCCACTTCGGGCATCATGATCATGCCCATATGATCACTATAGCCGTAACCTCCCACAATTATTAAGAGGGCAACAGCAGCCGTAAGGGTGATGTACCGGTACTTTAAAGACTTGTCGAGGAGAGGGCGGTAGTAATTGTGCACAAAGCTATCGAAGCCATTGGCAAATTTTTGCTGTAACTCTTCCAGTTTTAGTGCCCAGCCTTTGGCTTGTTTCTTCTTTAAGTGACCTAAATGGGACGGCAGAATAAAAAGTGCTTCAAAAAGAGAAACAGCCAATATTACGATCACAACCACAGGTAAGGGCCACCAGAATTTTCCTGTTTCACCCGGCATCATTAAAAGTGGTACAAAGGCAATTATGGTGGTGGCGATACTAAAAACCACCGGGCGGGATACATCTTTGGTGCCAGCTATTGCGGCATCTATTGGGCTTAACCCCTTTTTGCGGTATTCGTACACGTTCTCCCCAACCACAATAGCGTCATCTACAACAATCCCCAGGACTACCAGGAATCCAAACATGGAGATCATATTTATGCTTACACCAATGAGGGGCAAAAAGATAATCCCGCCAATAAAAGATATGGTCATTCCCATCATGACCCAGAAAGCGAGCCGGTATTCCAGGAAGAGGGTTAAAATGATCAGCACTATGACTATAGCCATCAATCCGTTCTCTGTAAGCAGGGAAAGACGTTCACTATAATCTTCTGCACGGTTGCTGTCAATGCGATATTTTACACCGGGCGGTAACTGGAAATCGCCAAGGATCTTTTCGACCTCCTCTGCGATCTCCAGGGGAGATTGGTCACCGACTCTGTAAATACTCAGGCTAACTGCCGGTTCCCGGTTGAATTGTCCGTGAAAACCTGTTTCCTCAAATCCATCTGTCACGGTAGCTATTTCTCCTAAAGTAACCTTGGCTCCTGAATCTGAGTTAATGATCGCAATTTTCCTGAATTCTTCTGCCCATTGTTTTCTTTCTTTCATCCTTAAAAGAATCTCGCCGGTTGCAGTCTCTACGGCGCCTGCGGGGACATCTTCACTGGACTCGGCTACTATACGGGCGACCTGGTCAAGAGTGAGATTGTACTTCCGCAGATTATTTCGGGGGATTTCTATATGAGTAAAATAATCGGGCACATTTCCCAGTTCTACCTGGGTGATCTGCGGATTGCTCAATAGGATGTTGCGGAGTTGCTCCCCCAGCTGCCTCAAGGTCCAGATATCCACCTGCCCATAAAGGCTTATTTCCATCACGTCCTGCTGCTGTAATTGCAGGCTCACCTGGGGTTGTTCGATGTCATCGGGAAAGGTCCGGATCCTGCTTACAGCCTGATCAATATCCTGAAATGCCTTCATGCGATTTGTGCCGGCAATAAGCTCAATCACAACTTCCCCCGAACCTTCCCTGGCAGTTGAGACGATCTCCTTTATGCCCTGAATACCGCGAATGGCTTCTTCCACAGGCAACAAAATACCCTGTTCTACCTCGGCCGGGGCTGCACCGGGATACTGTACATTTACGTTTACATAATCAAGCTGAAACTGAGGAAATACCTCCTTCTGAATTTGCAGCATGGTCCAAATTCCGCCGGCAATAAGCAGAACCATTAGCAAATTGGCTGCAATGGAATTGCGTGCCATATAATCAATGATCCCTTCCTTCCTGATATTTGAGTCTTTTTCTGCCATTATTCTATGCTGTCACTATCGCTGCCGGTACGGGTGACCGGATCTGCCTCGGTTCGTACTGCAGCCCCCTCCGCTACCGTACTCAAATTAGTAGTAATGACCTTTTCACCTTTTTCAAGTCCTTTAGTTATGTAGGCATATTGGCTATCTGTGAGTAAAACCTCCACTTGCCTGATGAAAAGCTTTCCATCCTGCATTACCCAAACTTTGTCATTATCTCTTAAGTAGTCACGATCAAGCCGCACGACATCTTCAATTTCATTTCCTTCAATGAGGCTTTCTACAAAGGTCCCAATGATCAATTCGGGTTTACCTGCAGCAGAACCTTGTGCAAGAGGATCGGGGACTTCCACTAGAATTCGTGCCAATCTTGTTTGGTTGTCCAATGCACCCACCCGGCTGGCAACATGACCTGTTCTATATGTCTCGGCAGGCCATGCAGCAGTATTCCTGATCCTTACCAACGAGCCTTTCTCGTTCTCTGAACCCGGAAAGCGCAGATATTGCAGTCGGGAAACCAGAAGGCTTAAGATCACGCGATATTTCTCTGTACCAACCAGTCTTCCCAGGTCCTCACCGGGAGCTACCTGTGAACCTGTAGTAACGTTTTGCGTAAGGATGTGAGCATCAAAAGGCGCTTTGATGGTGGTTCTTGCCAGCTCCAATTGCGCCTGGTCTACCGCGGCCCGGGCTGCCTTGATCCTGGCTTTGACGGCGTTGAGTTGTGGCTGGCGCAACACCAAAGCTTGTTCTTCGGGAGTGAGACTTTGATCTCCCACCAGCTCCAGATCCTGCTGGGCCACTTCCTGCCGGCCCATCTCTACATCAAGATTGGTTTGAGCTTGTAGCAGTTCACTGCGACGCAGTTCCAGATTGTTCCTGTAATCTGAAGGATCTATTTGCAGGAGAAGGTCTCCTTTGTGTACAAACCCACCGGGTACAAATGCAGGTGCCCGGCGAATAACTTCTCCACCCACTCGGGCGCTAAGGATCACATCCTCTACTGGTTCCACCGTACCGGTAGCGAGCAGGAGAGGAGAAAAATTTCCGGCTTCTGCTTCTGTAACGTTCACCAGCATTGCCATCTCCCGGGTAGCCCCTTCTTTTTGTGCAGTTGGTTCGCTTAGAAAGATAAAGGAGGTTATCACTGCCGCCCCTACCATTATGCCTATACAAATAATAACTATTTTCTTTGTGCTCATTCTTTAATCTTTAAAGACTGCTTGTTTCCGGAGGGTCAAAGGCGCCTGCCAATGCCCTGTAAAGCCCAATGCGTATTTCCAGGAGCTCCTGCCTTGCTTCCAGTATTTCCCTTTCAAGCTGCTGTTGCTCATCCAGGGCTAACAGCACATCCAGGTAAGGACTTAGACCGTTCAAAAATTCTATTCGCAATTGTTTTGATGTTTTGGCAGACAGATCAAGCCTTCTTTCTAAAACCTCCAGTCTCTCAATTTGTTTATACTCCTGAAAAAGGGCATTTTCAACCTCCTCAAATGCTGTAAGTACAGCCTGCCCGTATTCGAACAATCGCTGATTCTTCACTGCCTCTGCACGATCTGCCTCGGCCGAAAGTCTGCCGCCATAGATGAGGGGTGCTACTAAATTTCCTGCCAGGCTGTAAGTCCAGTTCTCAAACAGTTTATTGATGTCGGCGGAATTAAATCTTCCCTGGGCCTCAATGGAAATCACGGGGAACTTACTCCTAACGGCAAAAGCCAGTTCCCTGTCGGCAGCAAGGACCAGGCTGTATGCCCGCTGAAGATCGGGACGGCGACGAACGAGCTCCAGGGGTAGTCCGGTCTCCGGAAGCGGAGGCAGATTGGGAATTATTCCCGAAGAAAATTCCTCAATATTTTGTGGAGGCCGCCCTAGCAGTACTGCCAGTCGGTTCTTCAGGATCTCGAGGTTAGTTTCGTAAAAGATCTTCTGGTCCCTGGTACTTTCAAGTAGCTGCTCCTGCCGCAGGATGTCGACCGCGCGAATTTGTCCTCCTGCAAATCTTGCCCTTATAAGTTTTACAATATCCTCATTGGTCTTTATTTGTTGATTTATGAGCTCAAGTTGGCGGCGGGCAGTGAGCAATTGATACCAGGTAATGGAGATCTCTGCCGAGATGGTCATTGCAGCTGCCTGGTAATCGCGGAGAACAGCTTGGGCGTTAAATTTTTCTGCCTGTATTCCGGCCCGTATCCGCCCCCAGAGATCAATTTCATAAGAAGCAGCGAGACCGGTCTGTAATTGAAAGTCCTGTGAAAAATTCCCCTGGGGTGTGTTCTTATCTATACCTGCGAAGCCATCGACCTGTGGAAAGAGAAAAGATCTTTCCCTCTTTACTACTGCGAGTGCGGCTTTGTATTCCTGCCAGTTACCTGCCAAAAAGAGGTTTTCCTGAAGCCCTTGTTGAACCAGGGAATCCAGTACCGGATCTTCAAAACTTTGCCACCAGTTTTCAGGAAGTGATGCAGTGCCTGTGGCTGTAAATTCCTGAGGGTCCTGAATGGGAGCTTCTTGTGGAGCCAGGCGCGGCGTACATGAGGAAAGGATCAGGATTAAAATAAGGGCAGGCAATCCTGCCCTGCCGGAATGTAGAGAAATAAAGGATTTCCAAAAGTAGTATGGAATTTTCTTTGGCTTCAGTTTATAGTTTCTGTTTAGGTTGTACTTTTCGTTTAAACCTGCTTTACAAGGATAATGAGCGAATAATTCTAAAGTTACAGATTTTTTATTTGCAGGCAACAGCAAAGAAGAGCTCTTAAAAATGTCATTTTTGGACCCTCTTCCTGTGAAACCAATCCTTATTACCAGCGCCAAAAATGCTATCTTGGTCCCATATTTTATACATATTGAATTTTTCAGAATTTTTCTCTTTTAAGCCAAAGCCGGAATTCAAAGTAGGCATAAGCCTTAGTGGCGGAAGTGCCCGCGGCTACGCACATGTTGGAGTACTAAAGGCGCTTCATGAATACGGGATTGAACCCCAAATCATCTCGGGTACCAGTATGGGAGCTGTTGTGGGTGCGCTTTATGCTGCCGGGTACTCCCCGGGGGGCATTAAAAAGATCCTCACCGAAGAAACCTTTTCCAAGATGACCGGGTTTTCCTGGAGACGCACCGGTATCTATAAACTGGAAAAAATGAAGGTAGCCCTTCATAAATATATTAGCGAAGATGATTTCCAGGCCCTGAAAAAACCTTTTTATCTGGCCCTTTCAAATCTCAATGACGCCTGCGGCGAAATGCGCTGCAAAGGCCCTCTCTTTGATTATATCATGGCCAGTTGCTCTGTTCCCGGATTTTTTGCCCCTATTATTCTTGATCAGGTGAATTATGTTGATGGCGGACTCTTTTGCAACCTTCCGGCTTCAGCCATTAGGGATAAGTGTAAATATCTTATTGGTTCTCACGTGAATTATCCCGGGCAAAAGGCGAACTTCCCGGGACCAAGAAGTATCATGGAGAGAGCAGTGAATCTGGGGATTACTCAAAATTCAAGGCCTGAAATGGAACTGTGCGATTTCCTGATCGATCCACCGCAAATGCAGAACTACACCTTGTTTGATTTTAGCAGGATAGAAGAGATCATTAATGTAGGCTATGAACATACCCTTCAAATGATCAAAAATGGGGAAATCCCTGTGAAAAAACTTCGCACTTCAGCAGTTAGGAGCTAACAGTATTTTTATCCTTCAAAAAAAGAGGCAATCCAAAAATCTCATATTCTATCGACCTGAACCTGTAATAGTTTCTGATCCGCCTGATTTATCGGATATCAGAATTGCAAAACAACTTCAGAATAAAGTAAAATCAGTTTTTTTGGACAGCCTCCTGAATAAAGACAGTTGAAACCTATTGGGCGGGGGTAAATTCGAACCTTTGTCCTCCAACAGAAATACCTGCCATTGCACCAGCCTTGGGAACGGTAACAATTGCCACCCCGTCCTGGAATTCCAGATCTTCTGAGAATCCTTCATCCAGGATCACGGCAGATGCATTGGCGCTAAGTTCATAGCTTCCGTTTTGGAATCTTTCAAGAGCTTCATCGGTTTCAAAGAAAAGAACTTCTACAAAGGCCTTACCTCCCAATTGAAGTCCCACGTCAACCTGCTTTAGATCGGCGTATCCAATCATGCGCCCGTTTTGATAAACAACTCCGTTTCCTGAAGCTCCTCCAATAATGTATGCTCCTTTACCTACATTTGGGAAGATAGCATATCCCGAGGCTCCGTTGAAATAATCAGCCATCATAGGATATTCTCTTTCTATCATCGCTTTTTCCTGCCTGGCATCAGAAATTAAATCGTCCCCGGTCTTTTTTGCTCCTCCACAACTTGCAAGGGATATCACCAGTAATACCAGGATGCTGCGGTAAAAATTGATCTTTGGTGTTTTCATCTTTTGTTATTTTGAATTTCGACATTAATTTATGCCACTTTTGAATCATTTTGTGTTAAGCGCCTGTTATTTTACTGATTTTAAAAGTATTAGGCATTTCGATTCTGAAATAAAGCTTCGGTAGAAATACGGGGTGTCAAATGTTATTTTTGATGGTCTTGTTTTCCTTGTCCAGATCCAATAAATCCTGTAGAATATTAAGCTTTTTGTATTTTATTATTATCTTCAAAATCTTACAAAACCTTCTGAATTCAGCCTCTCTAAATTTTGCTGGCAGGTTTAAATCAGAAAAAAATTATTAGCAAAACAGATCTTTAGGATCCCGATCGAATCCCGGATCATAGATGAAGAAATTTTTCAGAACCCGGAAAAAAGATAAAGTCATTCCTTCCAAAAAAGGTGGTTTAGGCACCTTTGGAGGAGTTTTTACACCTTCAATTCTTACCATTCTGGGTGTCATAATGTACTTGAGATTTGGCTGGGTCGTAGGGAACGTAGGGCTGATAGGCACGCTTCTCATTGTCACAATTTCTGTCTCTATCACTTTCCTCACTGCACTCTCTGTAGCTTCGATCGCAACAGACCAAAGGGTGAGAGGAGGAGGAGCATATTATATGATAAGCCGGTCGCTGGGAATTGAGGTGGGAGGAGCTGTTGGTATTCCGTTATTTATAGCTCTGGCGCTTTCGGTAGCGCTATACACTGTAGGATTTGCAGAAAGTCTGGTGAGTGTATTCCCATCCCTCGATTTTAAGGCAGTAGGTCTTCTTACTACCATACTCATAGCTGCATTGGCACTCATCTCTGCCAAAATTGCCATCCGGGCGCAGTATTTTATTATGTTCGGGATCGCGCTTTCACTGCTGTCGCTCCTTTTTGGGAGCCCGCTTGAAGATACGACCGTAGAACTTTGGGGAGCAGCCGACAGACATTCTGAAGGTTTCTGGATCGTCTTTGCAGTTTTTTTTCCTGCTGTCACCGGCATCATGGCTGGGGTAAATATGTCTGGAGATCTTAAAGATCCTGCGAGATCTATTCCTAAAGGAACCTTTGCCGCTGTAGGTGTAGGTTATCTTATCTATATGACCTTACCTGTGATCCTTGCAACCCGTGCAGATGCGCTGAGTCTCATAGAGGATCCTTTGATCATGCGGAAGATGTCATACTGGGGAGATGCGATCCTTATCGGGGTTTGGGGAGCTACGCTTTCAAGTGCCGTGGGAAGCATATTGGGTGCTCCCAGGGTGTTGCAGGCACTGGCGAGAGACCGGGTGCTGCCCGGCTGGCTCGGAAAAGGATCCGGAAAAGATGACTCCCCGAGAATGGCTACCTTTTTTACCCTCGGGATCGCTCTTGTTGCGGTTTTCTTCGGAAATCTAAATCTTATCGCTCCTGTACTCACCATGTTCTTTCTTACCACCTATGGAGTTCTAAATGCAGCTGCAGGTCTCGAGAAAATGCTCGACAGCCCGAGTTTTAGGCCCAAGTTCAAGGTACACTGGATATTTTCCCTTTTAGGAACCCTTGGCTGTATCGCTGTTATGTTTCTCATCAATGCCCTGGCTACAGCTTTGGCACTCATGGTGGTCATCATCATATTCCTGTGGCTGCAGAAGCGCAGGATGGAAACAGCATGGGGTGATGTTCGCATGGGGATATGGCTCACCCTGGTGCGAATGGGGCTGCTCAATCTTAGAAAAGAGAGTGAAGCCAAGACCTGGAGGCCCAATCCTCTTGTATTATCGGGTGCTCCCACCAGCCGTTGGCACCTTATTGACTTCGCAGCTTCTATAAGCCATGACCGCGGAATCCTCACCGTAGCCACGGTTCTTACCGGTAGCTCATTATCTAATGATCGCCGGAAAAAAATAGAGGAGAACATCCAGGATTTCCTGGAGAAAAATGATACCTCGGGCTTTGCCAGTGTGATTTCGGCATCAGATGCTTATGTCGGCGCGAGCGAATTCGTAAAATATTATGGACTGGGAGCTTTATCACCCAACACAATAATCCTGGGGGATAGTGAGAATGAGGTAAACCGGCAGAAGTACGCCGACATGATCACTCATTTTCATGAGCTGAACAGGAATGTGATCATTGTTGCCAATGATGATGACAAGGGTTTTGGAGAACGGGAACAGGTCGATATTTGGTGGGGTGGAGTAAAGGGAAACGGAGGATTACTGTTGATCCTTGGGCACCTGCTAAAGCGCAGTCGTTCCTGGCGGGATGCAAAGGTCACTGTTAAAATGATGGTACACAACGAAATTTCGGCCAAAGATGCAAAACGCAACCTGTCTTCTATTATTAAGAAGTTGAGGATAGATGCGAAGCTGGAGATCATTGTTTCTAATGGCCGCTCTTTTGATGAAGTGCTGCATCATTCCTCGAAAGATGCAGATATGGTGCTACTAGGTTTGGCGGTGCCCGATGCTAACTTCATCAACTACTATAAACGCATGCAGCATCTCATTGCTCCTTTACCCACAACCATCTTTGTACTCGCAGCAGATGAAGTTTCTTTTAGGGAAGTGCTGCTCCAGGAGGAAACTTTTACCGTCAAGTAGTCGGAATGAGATACCGGAAATCTTGATCTGAGAAAGTAAAATCCTTATGATATGTTAAAAATGCAGTAGTTTTGATGGTGTAAACACCTGAAAATCATAACTTAATCAATTAAATTTATGAGTTATGAGAAATAAATTACCTATTCCCATCTTTTCCCTTGGCCTTTTAGTATGCTTTACTGCGGTGATGGCTTATAACAACATTTTTCTTCCTCAGGAGGAAAAAATGGCCGAAGGCGAAACGGCAGGCTTGCTGCAAACTTCTTCAGAAGAGTTAGCGGTTAATTTTAGTTCGGATCTTTCAGAAGATCTTCGGCAGGATACTAATGTTTTACTTACGGTAGATACAGAAAAGATCAATGAAGGAAACAAAGAAGAAATGGTGTTGATCACCGATGATCGTTCAGATCCTTCAGAAAATAGTCGAAAACCTTCAGATCATGTCGCCCTTGTAGATAAGAATATGAAGATCTACTGGAGTGCAGAACCTCTGGATCCAGACCTGGGAACAACGGTCGATGTGCTGGGTATCTTCAGAAAAACCGATGGGGGAGCTGAAATTCTGGAAGGAGTTTTTCGCGATCCTAACAGGGATGGGATTATAATGGGAAAGATCAAAAACAAAAAGGTGCAGGGATTGGAATATTACAACATCCTTATTAGGGTGAATGGGGAAACACCTGAAACTTTTCTTATCGATCCAAAGATAAGGATGACAGATTAAAGGTTGAAGAAACTACTGGAATGGTCTGTCCCTGGCATATGAAACTGTAATTAAATTTCCCGTTATACAATGAGGGTAGAGGCAGTATAACACAACGGCTCTTAGGCCTGTGACTCAAGCCTTGTTTTATGAACTCCGGGCTCGTTAGCGTCTTTACGAAGAATAACTTCAAAGGTAGTTCCTTCTTTTTCATTACTCGTAAGACTTACTTTACCACCATGAGCCTCAGCAACTATTCTTACGAGGTACAATCCCATGCCCCAGCTTTTCGCGCTTTGTTGATTTCCACCATCCTTTGTATTCATAAATTTAAAAACTTCTTCCTGTTTTTCCTTGGGAATAGGATTTCCTGTATTGTGAATCTTTATAGCAACCTCTTTTCCTATATCTAACACAGTAATTCTAATGGGAGATTTTTTTTCTCCGTATTTCACTGCGTTTGATATAAGATTTTCAAGAATTCTTCTTACAGCAGCACCGTCAAAAATGCCATCTATTTGCTTTTCCCTTACATCCAGGATGATTTTATTGGAATAGATCTCACGAGACTCCTCATAAACCCATTCGATATCTTCAATTAAATTAGTCTTAGTGAAATGCATTGTTATTCCTTCACCGGCTTTCACCGTTATAGCATCGAGAAGACCTTCAATAAGTTGCAGGGAATTCTTCATGCTTTTTTTCCCCATTTTCTTCAAGTAATGAACCCTTTCAGGATCATCTTCACAGTCAATGTGATCAATTGCCAAATAGGCTGTGGCTAAAGGGTTTCTAAGGTCATGAGCCAATGTGCCTACCAGTCTTTCCCGCATTTTCTGCAAAGATTTGGAAAAAGAATCGGCAGAATATATCATCGCGGTTTCAACGGCATAGTTCAAAATATTTCCGACCTCCTCATTGTAAGCTCCTGCATCCCTTATAAGTTCTACAAGAGTCCGGTGAAAAATCATATACTCCTGGAGAATTTGTTTAATAGCATAATTTGAGGTGGAGGCCCTATGCCTTCCATGACCCATACTATTACTAATGATCTCCTCGAATTTTTCACCTTGCTTTACCTGTTCAAAGTTGTCATACCTATCCATTATCTTCATAATGTCATTCAAAATATGAGAAAGTTGATTTCTTAGAACAAGACTTTCGGTACCCTTAGCAACTTCTATTTCGGAATTGACATTTTCTTCCCAGATGTTGATGATCTTTTCATTATTTTCTTTTATATAGTTGGCTGCCTTTTCCATGGTAAGAGATTAGTTTGTTAAATATATACTAATTTCTCTTTAGGTTAAAATTAGAAGATGCTTTGAGATAGAAGTTGTTTGTATAGTGGTATAATCAGGAGGAAATAGCGGCATCAAAGGGAATTTTTGAAAGGCAGAAACCCTAGAATCTGTAACTGAAACCGGAATAAATACCTAAATAATACGGGCTCAAATTTTCTGAGCTTCCCAGCCTTACTTTCACGGTGGGCTCCAAATTGACCTCAATATTCTTAAAAAGGCGATATCCCAGTCCTATTCCAAGATTTCCGGTGTAATGAAGTTTTTGTTCTTCAGCTTTATTTTCAGGTGCTCCTGCAGGCATGTTCCGCATAGGAAAAGCAGTGTCTTCTAGGAACAACAGGCTGCTTCCCCCTAAGAGGTGAAGCTGCAGTTTTTTGTCAATTAAAGTATATTCCATCTCCAGGGGCAGCTCATAAAAACTGGAGTTGCTACCGGCTACATCAACTGTAGGAGCTGCAAGAGTTGTATTGGCGTTTCCCGCCACACTATTGGCTTGTACGCCGCCGGCATAGGTCACTGTAGGTGCGTTGCGGCTTATTTCCATTTTATTGACTCCCGAGCGTATTGCGATCTTATCTGAGATCTTATAAGAAACACTTACCCCATAAGCAATTGAATTTCCCTGGCTGCCCTGCTCGCCGCTACTGCTTCCATTTGTGAAAAGGGGTGCAACTTTAGTGCTAAGTCTCAGTCTGATTTCAGCCATTTTTCCCGCTTCTATTTCAGTGTGCTCCCTTTCAGGATCTTGTATAAGTTCTTCTGAAAGAATTGCATCTGCAGTGTTTTCTTCTGAAGCAATTGCGTCTGCAGTGATTTCCTCAGGAGTGTTTTCAGTAAGTGATTTTGTCGGGTTCTGGTCTGCTATTTCCGAAGAAGGAAGCACACCTGATTCGTTGTCAATGTTTTCCTCATCTTTTGTTACTTTAGAAGCAATGGCATTGTGAGTAGGGAAAGGAATAAGTTTTTTAGCCTTTTTGGCACTCCTGTTTTTGACGATGATCCCTTCAGGCTGCCTTACTGGCTCCTGCTTCTGCTCCTCGTATGGTTCAATAGTTTTTTCTTCTGTTTGTTCTTTCCGGTCTTCAGAAGTAAGAGCGGGAATGGATCTTTCAGTATTAAAAAGATCAGGGGAAACAAAGTAATCCAAGGCCAGGGTTGCGGCTATCATCAGCGCAGCAGCGACTCCGGCGATCTTATACCAAAAAGGTAGAAAGATGGATCTCTCCGGCTGTTTAGCAGGTAGCTGACTCATAATATTGCTCCAGGCATCCTCTGGCGGTGGAACTTCCTTCCCCAGAAGCCTTTCACGGTACAGCTCATCCAGATTTTTTTGTTTTTTCATAAGTTCTTTGCTGGAAGTAAGTGAAGATGATTTTCTATACGCTCTTTCAATTTTTGTCTGGCACGTGCGAGATTGGATTTAGAGGTGCCTTCAGAGATTTGAAGTGTTGCAGCTATTTCTTTGTGCGAAAGACCATCCAGCACATACATATTGAACACATGCCTGTAGGCGGGTGATAACTCCTGAATTATTTCAAAAAGGAAATCAGTGTCTGGAAGATCCTCTTCATATTCTACGTTGATCTCATCGGGATAATCTTCAGTAATAGCTAAAAAAAGGTGCTGTTTTTTGCTTTTTGTAATAGCGGTATTGATAAATATCCGGGTCATCCAGCCTTCAAAAGATCCTTTGTTCTTAAACTGGTGGATCCCGGTAAAAATTTTTACAAAACCATCCTGAAGAAGGTCCTGTGCTTCCTCATAACTACCGGAGTATTTAAGGCACAGAGAGAAAAACCGGCCCGAATATAAACGGTACAACTCTTCCTGTGCCTTTAGCTCCTGCTTTTTACACCTAATGACAAGCTTTTTTAAGCTCACCTAAATTTTCATATTTGTTACTACTCGCCCGTCGTATTTGCAACTCCTACCGGAACTATAATTTCAGTAAAAATGTTTTCACCATCTTCATCCAATCCATTCCAAAGGTAGAAAGTGTAGGGATGATTTTCATCAATGATGATCCTAAAAGAACCTTCTCTTTCCAGGTCTCCTCCTTCAGTGTCGCATACAGTTCCCTCTCTTATGGAAGCTACCCCGGTAATGTAAATGTCTCTTCTTTCATCTCCATGTTCAGCTCCCCGGGTTACCTGTAAGCCTGCAGAATTATGACACACGTCTGGCAGTAGATAAGTGACTTCCACAATAAAGTTTTCTCCCGGTGCAAATAAAGAGGGAAGGTTGGTTTCTACAACTTCTGCAGGAACTAAGAGTAGATTAGGTTCATCATCCACACTGCAGGCGGTAAAAAGTGAAACACAAGCAAATAATAAGATCAGTTTTTTCATGTTTATGTTTTATGAATTTGTCCTTTACCTATATGACCTGAATTCTTCAATTGGTTGCGTAAAAAGAAAATTTTTTAAGAAATTATCCTGAATTGATATTTCCCCTTTCCAACAAGAACAACCATAACAGGCTAACCTCTATTCAGTTGTCCCGGGAGAAATGTAAAAGTCCGGTTAATTTTTAGTTTTTGGGCGTAGAGATAGTTAACTTTTTAGAAGACCAAAAATTTAAAACCATGGCAAAAATAGAGGTAGAAGAAAAACAGAATGGAAAGCCCAAAGGGAATTCAAAATGGTATATAATAGCTGTGATTGTGATCATTTCAATTATAGTAGCCTGGATCGCTCTTTCTGAAGATAACAGGGCTGATGTTGAAATTCCACCCGAGCCTGTGGTGCTCAATTCAGAGGCCTTTGGGCATATTCATTATCAAATGTCGTAATTAAAGATCTACAGAAAATCGGAAGATCGTAAAGGCCCAGGTAAACCGGCTGCAGCAAAAGCACAAGCCAAATTTTGAAGCACTACTTTTCCATTACTGGGTTATTGGCTGCAGCTCCTGGAGCAGGATTTACTATAAATTTCCTGCCATTCCGGCATTGATTTTTCCAATCAACATCAAAAAACTATCAGTTAATTTTATTATATTTTAGGAGAATTAATTAACTAAAAAATAACCACAATGGCACACAACGAACATCGTGATTCTCCCGGTACTCATAAAGCCTGGGAAGTAAACGAATCGAGCAGATGCCCTTTTTTAGGAGGGGCCCTGGACAAGACTGCCGGAAGCGGAACTTCTAACCGTGACTGGTGGCCTAATATGTTGAATCTATCTATACTTCGGCAGCATTCCAAACTTTCCGATCCCATGGATGAGGATTTTAACTACGCCGAAGAATTCAAGAGCCTGGACCTGGAGGCTGTAAAGAAAGACCTTCGCAAACTTATGACCGATTCCCAGGATTGGTGGCCGGCAGATTACGGGCACTACGGCGGATTATTTATCCGGATGGCCTGGCACAGTGCCGGTACCTACCGAATAAGTGATGGTCGTGGAGGGGCAAGTTCGGGTTCACAGCGGTTTGCGCCTCTCAACAGCTGGCCAGATAATGCCAATCTTGATAAGGCGCGCCTGCTGCTTTGGCCAATAAAACAAAAATATGGCAGAAAGATCTCCTGGGCAGATCTTATGATCCTTACCGGAAATGTGGCTCTTGAATCTATGGGTTTTAAAACCTTTGGATTTGGGGGTGGACGTGAAGATATCTGGGAATCTGAAGAAGATATTTACTGGGGGTCTGAAGGAGAATGGGTAGGTAATAAGGAACGCTATGCCCGGGATAATAAGCTGGAGCAGCCGCTTGCAGCTTCCCACATGGGCCTAATTTACGTAAACCCAGAAGGACCAAATGGAAATCCCGATCCTCTTGGTGCGGCAAAGGATATACGGGAAACTTTTGGGCGTATGGCAATGAACGACTATGAGACTGTTGCACTTATCGCCGGTGGCCATACCTTTGGAAAAACGCATGGTGCGGCCGATCCTGTAGAGTATGTTGGTGCAGAACCTGCAGGTGCCGATATTACTGAAATGGGATTGGGCTGGAAGAATAAATTCGGTACCGGGAATGCCGGTAGTACCATTACCAGCGGAATAGAAGGTGCCTGGACAGATACCCCCACAAAGTGGAGTAACAAATTTTTTGAAAACCTGTTCAAGTATGATTGGGAATGCCATAAAGGTCCCGGTGGAGCATGGCAGTGGAGACCAAAGAATGGAGAAGGTGAGGGCACGGTACCCGATGCGCATGACCCCAACAAGAAACACGCACCATTCATGCTCACTACAGATGTAGCTCTTCGTGAAGATCCCGAATATTACAAGATATCCAAAAACTTCCATGAGAATCCGGAGGAGTTTGCCGATGCATTCGCAAAAGCATGGTACAAGCTAACTCACCGTGATATGGGACCTATTGATCGCTATCTCGGCCCCGAAGTTCCCAAAGAGGAATTGATCTGGCAGGACCCTGTCCCGAAGGTGGATCACGATCTTATTGAAAAAGATGATATCGCTGAACTTGAAAAAAGCATCTTTGCTTCAGGATTAACAGTATCTCAACTTGTCACTACAGCCTGGGCTTCGGCATCAACCTTCCGTAATTCAGATAAAAGGGGAGGAGCAAATGGAGCACGCATTCGCCTGGAACCACAGAGACACTGGGAGGTCAATAATCCGCCGCAACTACAGGAAGTGCTGTCAAAGCTGGAGAAAGTTCAGCAAGAGTTTAACGAAGCCCAGAGCGGAAACAAAAAAGTTTCTCTGGCCGATCTAATTGTGTTGGGAGGATCTTTAGCTGTGAAAAAAGCTGCTAAAGAGGCCGGTTATGATATTGGAGTTCCTTTCGCCCCGGGAAGAATGGATGCCCTGGAGGAGCAGACAGATGTGGAGGCCTTTGAAGCCCTTGAGCCAATTGGCGACGGCTTCCGGAACTATGTCAAAAAAGGGGAACACTATGGCGCTTCGGCAGAGGAGATGCTGGTAGACAAGGCACAATTGCTCTCTCTAAGTCCGCCGGAAATGACGGTGCTGGTAGGAGGAATGCGGGCTCTTGGTGCCAACTTCGATGGTTCCAACCACGGAGTGTTTACAGAGAATCCCGGACACCTTACCAACGATTTCTTTGTGAACCTCATTGACATGAACACCACCTGGAAAGCTAAAACAGATGCCCAGGATGTATTTGAAGGTCGTGATCGCAAGACCGGCGAAGTGAAATGGACGGGAACCAGGGTAGATCTTATTTTTGGTTCTAACGCTGAACTTCGCGCACTTGCAGAAGTCTACGCACAGAACGATTCTAAGGAGAAGTTCGTAAAGGATTTCGTCAAGGCGTGGGATAAGGTGATGAACCTTGATCGCTTTGATTTGAAGAAGTAGTCTTAGATACTATCGGTTTTTAAAAGCGCCTTGAGATCAAGGCGCTTTTTTATTTCTGCTCAACTCCTTCAGGCATCAAACCTGAATTTTTAGTCATTCTTTCCCGCTGCCCATAAGATCCCCCGAATTAGGTGCTTCAAAAATGCAGGTTCCTGATAGCTTTCAGGAGTATGGCCACCTCCCGAATAAAAAGCTCTCCCGCCATCGAAGTCATGGTACCAGGCGATGGGATGGTGATCACCGTTTTCTCCTCCTTTATAGCTCTGCTCGTCAAGCCTTGCCAGGACAGTCACTTCAGGATTTAGGTTTTTGTAATTATACCATTCATCTCTACGTTCCCATTTTTCCGGTAGGTGCTGGGTTGAGGGATGATCCTTATCTATGACTTCAATTGTTGCTGATTGTATTTCGGGATGGGATTGAAAGTAACCACCCACCAGTTTCCCGTACCAGGGCCAGTCGTACTCGGTGTCGGCTGCGGAATGTATCCCGACATAGCCATTGCCCGCCCTGATAAATTTTTCAAATTCCTCCTGTTGATCGCTATCAAGTACATTTCCGGTGGTGTTAAGAAAAACAATGGCTTTGTACTGTATCAGGTTTTCTTCCCGAAAAAAGTCGGCATCGCTGGTTGTGTCTACTACAAACCCGGCTTTTTTGGCGGCTTCCATTAAAGCTTTTTTTCCTGCAGGAATTGACTGGTGTACAAATCCGTCAGTTTTTGTAAATATCAGGATCTGCGGTTTTTCCTGAGAGAAACAGCTGGAAACCGTCAGGAAAAACAACGCTCCAAAAAGGGAAGAAATAATGAGCTTTTTCATGGGCAAGTTTAATTATTGTGGGTTAATAGAAACCAACTGATTTTCCTCCAGGGAGAAAAATCCTTAATCCTTATTCATTAGTCCTTCATAATATTCCTGAAGTACATAAAAGGCCTTCTTTTTAGTCCCTTCATTGTCTATAAGTCCTTTTCTGTTCCAGCCCTCCTGGTAAACAGGGTGATTCCTTCTGGGGGATCTAAAATCTGTGAGGATCCAGGGGGATAATCCGCTGTAATTGTCGGGCATGCGCTTCATCATTTCCACCTGCTCCTTGTAATACCACTCCTGGTATTCTTCACTCCACCGGGTCTCTTTATCGGCATGGAACCCGGCCTTTGCACCGGCACCCGTCTCGCTAAAGAAAAGCGGTTTGTCATAGATCACCTCCCATTTTGCCATTTTTGAATCCCCGGGTAACCCGCCATACCAGCCAAGATATTCATTGATTGAAACTATATCGGTAAACTCCCCAAGGGGATCGTCAATTCTAAAGACGCCTTCGTCGTTCTTGACTTCCAGGGCTGCCGAAATGAGCCGGGTGTTGTCCAGGGCTCTGGCTTCAGTAATAAGGCTTTTCATGAATTCGGTGCGAACAGGAGAGACAGGGGTTTCATTTCCCACACTCCAGATTATTATTGAAGCGCGATTTCTGTCTCTGTAGATCATTTCTTTTAGCTGTTTTTTTGACTTTTCAAGCACCTCTTCACTTTCGAAATTTATTGTCCAGTAGACCGGAATTTCAGACCACACGAGCAGCCCAAGAGAATCAGCCATTTTGGTCATGTTGGGGTTGTGTGGATAATGTGCCAGGCGAACCATGTTGGCATTGAGATCTTTGACATAACCAAAGAGCTGCCTCGCATCCTCTTTGCTGTGCGCTCTTCTCATTTGCTGCGGAATCTCCTCATGAATGCTGATACCGCGTAAAAATATCTTCTCTCCATTAAGCAGAATGTCTTTTCCTGAAGTCTCAATTTTCCTGAAGCCAATTCGATCTTTAATTTGTTCCCCGTTAATGCTGAAGATCACCTCATAAAGCTTCGGGTTCTTTGGCGACCACAGTTCCAGATCTTTAGCGCGAAGGCTAAAACTGATACTATCTCCTGCAGGCTTAAGTTTCTGTTTTATTTTAAGCGCCGGGATTTCAAGAAAAATTTCAGCCTCATCGTCAACCTTATTCAGCTTAACAAAACCATCTATGCTCATTCGGTTCAGTTTTTTGGCTTTCTTCAGATCTAAATTCTCCTGGAGGTGTAGACCATATTGCTGAATAAAAGTTTCGGGCACCCTTATCAGGTTTACGTCCCGTGTAATTCCGCCGAAGTTCCACCAGTCGGTATTGACGGTGGGAATTTCTTCCGGATGTCTCTTGTTGTCGACCTTGACCACAAGGAAGTTGTTTTCCTTTTTCAGAAGAGATTGGGGCACCTCGAAATTGAAGGGTGTAAACCCACCTTTGTGGCTGCCGAGCTTCTTTCCGTTGAGGTACACATGAGCTTCATAATTCACTGCGCCAAAATGAAGAAAGACCTTCTCGTTTTCCTGAAGCTCTTCCAGGTCGAATTCGCGTTGATACCATACAGTTCCTTCATAGTATTTAAAAACCCTGTCCTGCGAATTCCAGTCCCCGGGTACCTGCAAAGTATATTTCTCTCCATAGCCGTGCTCCACACGATCCCAGCGATTCTCTGTGACCGGCCGGTTCCAGTAAGCTTCAGGATCATTCTCGTTTCTTTCCCGATAACGGTAGTCATAAAATCCTGTTTCATAAGGGTCGATGATGTAGCTCCAGGTGCCGTTAAGGGAAATAGTATTTCTGGCATCGACGTTCATAATAAGATCCTCTTGTCCTACCGTCTTCAGAGGTAATAAAAAAAGGAGTAAAAGCAGATTAGAAATTCTGTTCATCATCAAAGAAATTTGGAGGTTGGGTACAGGAAAATGGCTTTTGAAAGCCTGAAATTATGAGGTGTCAAAAATGGCATTTTTGAGAAGTATTCTGTATCCCCTAAGTTAGTAAAAGTTTTAGATCTTATCCTGAGCCTTGTCTTAATCATGGATGAACTTCAAAAGCACCAGAGAAAATAAATTCTAAAAGTAAAAGGCGACCAAAATTGATCGCCTCCTATTATTTTTTGTGACAGTAAAAATTAGTCCATGCTAATGTCAAGTTCTACTACCGGCACTTCCCCGGCACCTTCCTTTAGATAGGTGTTGAACCAGCGCATCATTCTTAGGCTAAAGTCGTACCTGGCTGTGGATTTTCTGTTCCCATGGCCTTCACCCGGGTATAGTACGAGCCTCACAGGAGTGTCTGTCCTGGTCTTGATATGCCGGTACAATTCGTATGACTGCCCGGGATCCACCCGCGTGTCTTCCTTTCCATGAAGGATCAAAAGCGGGGTCTTAGCTTGATCTGCATAAAAAATCGGGCTGCGCTCCAGGAAGAACTGGTAGTCATCCCAGATCCTTTTGCGGGAGTGAACCAGGAACATTTCTTCAGGAATGTCACTGGTTCCCCATTTGGAGATATTGTTACTGATGCCCACAGACATTACTCCGGCCGCAAACCTGTCGGTATGGCGGGTAGACATCCAGGCTGTTGCGTAACCTCCGTATGAACCTCCGGTAACTCCAACCTTACTCCTGTCAATCCCATGATTAGCTATCAGATAATCAATCCCGTCAATGATGTCATCAAACTCTTTTCCACCCGGATCACCCTGGCTTGATTTGGCAAATTCGGCACCTCGTCCTGTACTTCCGCGGTAATTGGGATAAAAAACAGCATATCCTTCACCTGCTCCCATTTGGCCGGGCATACTGTAACCGGTAAGCCAGCCGTTGTCGTAATGAGCTTCGGGTCCCCCATGTACTACAGTGATAAGGGGAGTGTTGTTCTGTTGATTCACAGGATGAATTAAGATTCCCTGTATCTCCAGTCCGTCCTTGGCCTTATAAGTGATCACCTCCTGCTTCCCCAGTTTTTCCTGATCCAGCCATGGATTGGAATTTGTTACGCGCCTGGCTTTTGAACCTTTGGCATCCAGAGTGAATAATTCGCCCGGGTGTTTAGCGGTGCTCCCTACAAGGGCCATGGTACCATTGTCGGCTACAGAGAGGCCGGCAATACTCAGGTTGTCATCTCTAAACGTTCTGTTCATCTTTCCGTTACGTCCTATGGTTCCAATGCTGCTGTAAACGCCTTCGCTAGCCAGGTATGTAAGGGTGTTATTGTCTTTCCAGGCAATATCTTCAAACTTTCCTGCAAAGCCAGGATTGAGATTTATAGGTGTTCCTCCGGTTGCATCTACAATGAATATCCTGCCATCGATTGGATCATGCTGATCTTCCCCGGCTATAAATCCTATTTTCTTACTATCGGGGCTCCATTTAAGGACTCCCAGTTTGGCTTTGTGGTCTACCTGTGCAGTGACATTTTGAGAAGCAGCATCTAAAATGTAGATTTTTTGTCCGGTGTAAAAATCGTCAACCAGAGAGGAAGGGGCTGCACTTACAGCAATCTTTTGTCCGTCGGGGCTCCACCAGGCTCCGGTGACGTGGCCTTCAACCTGTAAGGACTTAGGAGCCGGGTTTGAAAGATCGACCATGTATAGCATTGACTGTCGAAGGCCTTCTTCGTAGACTTCAGGTTGATATGGAAGCTGAAAGTCACGGCTTTCTTCCGGCTCATGAGAGATGAACAAGAGTTTATTGCCCTGGGGATGCCAGTCGTAGGAAGAGATGGAGCTTTTGAATTCATAGATCTTCTTGGCTGCGCCACCGGTAGCACTTACCTCGTACAGGGAGGTGTTTTTATCATTCTGTTGCTTTGCAGTAAAAGTAATACTCTTGTGCTGAGGCCTGAATTCCACGTTTGATACGCTATAATCGGTTACCAAGGGCGTGCTGCTGTTTGCCGCTCTATCATGGACGTAAAGATGGATATTGGCGGGAGCATTTTCTTCCTTTGGAGGCACGGGTTTTAAATGCTGATACACTACCTTATCTCCCGACCCGGAAATAACAGCACTGGTAATATATTCCATTTTCGCCACATCGGCGGGAGTGAGAACATTCTCCTGCGCAAAAAAGGAATGGGCAACGAAGAATAGTAATAACGTCAGAGTTCTTTTCATGATGGCTATGTTTATGTTAAACCTGAATTTTCGCACCTTAAAATACAGCAAAATAAGGAGGATTACAAGCCGGAGTTTTCAGCCTGCATTCGAATCGTAAAGGGCGCCACAGCAGATATCTTTTTTACACCCTTCGTCTTTCAAACCCGCAAAGAAATCTGGCACGACTTCAGTAGTCGTAAATCACCAAGGCAAGAACAGGAGAGACATTAAAAAGCAGCTGAGAAAAATGAGAAAATCAATTTTTTCGGCATGCCTGATTAAGGGGTACTTGTAAGGAGTTCTTCTGCTTCGGCCGGTTTTCTCAAGAAAATTAGGGTAGAATTTATGTAGTCGCCCAAATTTGCTCCCTGTACTGCTCCTTCTTCAACGGCAGCTCTGTAGTGTATGCCTCCATATAGCCGACTCATAGCAGCCTCTTCAGCTGCGGCATTAAAAGAAGAAAATTTCCTGGCAGGAAGGCCATATGGAATTTCTGTAATGTCTTCAAAATCGAAATTCTCACCAAAAATGGAAGTTAAGGCTCTTGCTGCAGAGGTTGATACGACAGAATGGCCGCTGGTATATTCAGGGAAAGGAGGAGTCTGTAGGATCGGTTTCCAATTTTTGTCTAGATGTTCTGCAATCAAGGTTTCAGGTCTTATAAGGTTTGAACGATATTTTTCGTCCCAGCAACTTATAAAGGCATCAAAAATAGCAATTGAGGTCTTGGTATAAGCGTATACCGTTAATTCGAAATCGGCTTGAGATTGCAAGGCAGCTATTTTACATATACCCATCCAGTGAGCTCCGGGGGTGATCTTTTTTTCAGCAAACATATAATGACCTCTGGTAATTGAAACGTATGGATTACAGTCCCAAAACCTGGCGATCTCAATTTCGGGAGAGTTCTTCTCCTTTGCCCTGATTGATTCGCTTATATTATATACTTCTACCAGCTGCCGGTAGAATTCACTGTCCTTGTCCAATGAAAATGCAGGTGGCGGGAGAGGCTTGAATTGCGAAGCAGAATCCATTACCATTGGTCTTATTTTATTCCAATGCGGCTCTATGCCTTTCATATATGCCGGCGGTGTTGGCTGCCAACGATGGGGCTCATCGTCAAAGAAATCGTAGTCGGGCATGGTGCGGGTTTCCTGGTAATTGTCGGCTTCCATCCATTGAAGAACATTTGAAGCCACCGACTCTGCATAGGTCCTTGCCTTCTTTAGACTTTGCGGGTTACGCTCTGACCAAACATCATAAAGACTATCCCTGTATTTTTGAATCTCTTCTTCTGAAAATACCAGCTTCTCTGCGACCTGCAGATATGCGATCAAGGCGGAAAGCTTCAAATTAGTTCCCTGTTCCGGTAAAACAGGTGGAGAGAATTTCTCAAAATCATTTAATTGGGGTGCAAGTGAGACATATTCAGTAGAAGTTGAGTTCAGTGCTTCATATGCTGCTATATTGGGATAGGCGTAAACCCTGCTGGCTTGAGGAGGTGAAAAAATATCATTCACCATTATAGCAGTTACTTTATCTACCACGGCATGGTAATCATTTGGAGTTATCTCAATCTCCTGTTTTGGTTGACAACCGGTAAAAATTGAAATGGAGAGACCCCAAAAAAGGTATTTTGAGCATTCATTAATCTTCATAGCGGTATGATTTTAAAGGAGCATCATTATTTATGATCAACAGGAGCTTTTGGTCTTGAAGATTTACTTCCTCTATTGCTTTCACTTCGTGTTTAAAAGAGTCTACTCCCAGATCACTTACGGGAATTACAGCATTCATATTCTTGATCATGTAGCCTTGTAAAGCAGAATATGTCCCTTGATAGTTATTACTTCTATAGGTATTACCGCCAGCCAGGACTCCTTCTTCTCCGCCTATATTGATCTTTTTAAAGGTGTTGATGGGAGCCAGCTGAAGTTGATAAGGGAACCGTATGAAACGACCGAACTTGCCGTTCTCATTCTCCAAATAGCCTGAAGAAAGAACATGTACCTCGTTCAATTGTGCCTGCCCAAGCGTATGTGGAGTAAAAATTTCCTCCATTGTTTTAAGGGCGTAGTCGGCGTGACGTACATACCGTTTTTTGATGATATTGAGCTGGGAAGCCAATTCGTCTTTTGAATGAATTGGATAATAAGAGTCCCCTTTATTATAGGCAAGCACCGTTTCAGTCTTTCCATTCTTGTCAAAGTCGAGGTAGTACATTCGTAAAGGAGCTTCGGGCGTGGGGTTAAACTTGGAATTTTCTCCCCAGTTCCCCAGTAGGATATCCTCATCTCCATCCTTGTCAATATCAAACACGCTTATACTTTGCCACAGGCCATTTAGGTTTAAAGGAGTGTCCTGCGGAATAAATCCGGTTTCAGAATTAATAAATATCTTCGGGGCATCCCATTCCGTAGCTACAATAAGGTCAGCTTTGCCATCAAGATCAATATCTCTCCATAGTGCGTCGTTGACCTTGGTTCTCAGGCTGAAGTTTTCAAGTTTTGAAAATTTTCCACGACCATTATTGACCAGGATATAGGAGTCTACTGAAGAACCAAATTGTTGAGCTGCTGTTAGGTTACCTATGAACAGGTCCATGTCCCCATCCAGGTCAAAGTCATTGGCTTTTACAACTGATGTGACAAGATCATTTCCGGGAATAGCTTCCCCTGAAATTTTAAAGTCATTGTTCTCGAAGATATAAAGCCTGTCACTCGAGTTACTGCTGCTGTTTTTGCAGATTCCGCTGCCTACATAAAGGTCAAGATCCCCGTCTCCATCTGCATCAAAAAAGGCTGCAGTATTGTCCTCGTATATACTGTCTCTGGCAAAGGCAGCTATTGGCAGAGCATTGAGTTCGTTCCCGGAATTTAGATAAAAAGTGGCAGCCTTGCCTGAAGCAGCTCCAATATAAAGATCCTTAAAACCATTCCCATCTACATCACCAACTGCCACAGCAGGGCCTACAGTGGAAACCTTATAAGGAATAAGCTTCTCATTCAGGAAGTCGTTGTAAGTGTCTTCCCGATGGGAATAGACAATCTCTTCAGAATTTGTGAATAGCGGTTTTATCTTTGTATTTTTTTTGAAGTCGTAGGTGGCGAGGTTTTCCTGATAGGTAATTTCATGCTTCTGATTCAATTGAATTTCCCTTATCACCTGTTTCTTTAGGTTTGGCCATATCACGATTGTGGAATCGACCTGATCATTCTGTCCCAGCCCAAAATGAAGATCACCTGTAATGGCTGATAAAAATCCTCTGGATTTATAAAGACTTCTTGTTTGCACTTCATTCCCCGAGTATACTTTGACGGTAGCACCAATTCCTTCGATGTTGGAGGGAAGGTATTTTAATTTAAAAGTGAGAAAGTTGTTTTGGGCTTTGTTCCTGTTCCTGTATATGGAAGCAGGTGCATTGAGATTGTTTACCACCAGATCCAGATTGCCATCTTGATCGAGATCCACATAAATACCACCATTGGAGAGTCCGGGTTCATCGGTGATCCATTGGCCCGTTCTATTGGTAAAAGAAACTGAGTTGCCTTCAAAAACTTTATTGGCCACCTTACCCCCGGGCATGCTGTCAATGGACTTGTATAGCCAGGTAAGTCCTTCGTCCTTACTTCTTCCTTTAAAAGCATTAGCTACGTACATCCTGAAATCCAGATTATTCGGGCGTCGCAGGATACCGTTGGTTATGAAAAGGTCCTGATGTGAATCATTATTAAAATCGGCAAACAAGGCAGCCCAACTCCAGTCGGTATCTGCTACACCATCCAAAAGTGCTTTTTCTGTGAAGTGTTTTCCGTTGTTGTTATTGATCTGCAGCATATTCCTGGCAAACTGGTCTTTATACCCGAGTTTCCTTAGCCTTTGCTGGATGTAATACATGGCATCATCACCTTCAGTTTCCTTGAGGACACGTTCATCTTTGGGAAGCATATCAAGGGTAATTATATCCGGTAACCCGTCAGCATTAATATCCGCAGCATCGCTACCCATTGAAAAGTTGCTGATTATGCTAAAAGCTTCATCTATTTTTTCTGAGAATGTTCCATCCCGGTTATTGATGTAGTAGTAATCATTCTCATGAAAATCATTACAGACATAAATATCTGTATAACCATCATTGTTGAAGTCGGCTAAGCTCGCACTGAGGCCATAGTTGTTGGCTCCTCCATAAATGTTTGCAATTTCACTTACGTCTTCAAACTGGCCTTCGTTGTTCTTTAAAAGCAAATCTCCTACAAGGGGCTATCTATTTTTCCTTGTCTCGGCAGGGCCGTAAGAGTAGGTGGTGTGAACGGAGTGATTAACAATGTAGACATCAAGATCGTCATCCATATCGTAATCAAAAAAATAAGCCTGAGTTGCGTAGGATTCAATGTCCAGGCCGAAATTTTTAGATGCTTCAGTAAAAGTCCCGTCTTGATTATTAATGTATAACTCGTTATGCCCCGTAAAATCAAGAAGACCTGAAACTGCAGAAACATAAATATCAAGCCATCCATCCTTATTGATATCCACCATGGTTGCACCAGTTTGCCAGCTGGCTTTTCCGCCTATGTTGGCTTTTGCTGAAACATCCTCGAATTTAAAGTTGCCTTTGTTGAGGTATAGTTTATTGGGAGTGGAATTTCCAACAAAATAAAGATCGGGTAAACCGTCATTATTTACATCCCCGGCAGCTACTCCTGCACCATTGTAGTAGTAGATGTAATTTATAATGGAATGTTCGGGATCTTCATTTATGGTATTGGTGAAATGAACGTTTGAAGAGTCCGGAGTTATTGGCGCCAGCAAGTAATCGTTAGGTTTGGGGTCTCTTTCTTCACTCTTGCTGCTGGTACAAGAGGTTGCGACAAGGCCAAGGGCAAAAAAGGGAATAAGAAGTCTCATTAGGGCTTGAGCTACTGCAATTTTTTTCTGCTTTTACACAGGTAAGATTAAACTGACTTTACATGATCATTAACAAAAAGTTAACGCTAATCTATAAATTCCTTTTAAATAAAACCTACCTCTTATAAAATTAACATTAAACCTTTTTCCAAAAGAAGAGTCTTTGCGCTCACAACAGCAGGAAAAAGACAAGCATTTTATGAGGTAGATATGAATGGTGATACTTCGGCAGGGAACCTTTTGTATCCATACTTTTGAAATTTGTTTTCCAATTAGCCCGGGCATTTTAATTCATTGCTTTTATTGCTCAAATTCTGGTACAATGATTGCACATGTTTTTGGTTTGCTAAGTAAAATTTTACAATAGATCTGTTATGGGACGACCTTCCACAAAACCAAAAGACCTGAGAGATGGCTATTATATTGAGGTGAAGAATAAAAATCAGAAATCGGGTATAAAGATCCGGAGAGACACCAAGAGCCAGCTTCTTATGGCCATTGATGAATACAAGGAAAATAAAGAGGTTGTCGTTCTCGGGAAACAGGAAAACGGAAAGATGAAAGACATTCCGGGACTTTAGAACCGGTCACAGGTTTCCAATTTCTAGTAATCTACTTGAATTTTTTTATAGGCACTTCACCAAAACAACTTGCCTTAGTAATTGCTGTTGCTTTTCCTGTAGTTTTCTTCTTTTACTTCTAGTTATCAATCCCGCCACCTTATCCTGCAAACCTGTCCGCGCCGGGAAGGTCCAGCTACTAAGTTTTCAGGCGAAGAATTGCAGAATTATGAATTTCATTCGCTGCGGTTCAATACCTGCCTTTCTAAAAAGGATTGGGCGCTAGATGGGAAAGATTTTTCCACTTTTCACTACCCAATTCTCGTTGATCAATTATTATTTTTGGGTTTAAATATCTCTTCTATATGATTAATTTTGACGATTTGAATGGCTTTGATAATCTGGACGACCTCAATGAGGAACTGGAAAAAAGAACAAACGCTCACAATAATGCCCCCATAGATGCTTTTGAAGGTTTGACGCCTGTACAAATGGGTCAGCTGGAAAATTTTCCTAATGATGAAAGTCCACTGGTTCTAAAGGAACTTCCAGAGGAGGAACTTCAAAGCTGTGCATTGCTCGTTCAGATCCGGTTCCTTATGGATAAGATGAAAGGAGGAAAGGAGTTGAAACTTACTAAAACCGGAGCTTTACCAACCAAAGTTGTCAAGGAAATCTACGGATTGGGATGTCTTAAGAACCGGTGGATTGAAGACGGCCTCACTAAATTATCTAAAGAAAGCGATGCCGCAGAAATAAGTATCACCCGTATCCTGCTGGAAATTTCAAGCCTGGCCAGAAAGAAGAATGGAAAACTTAGCCTGACCAAAAAAGGAGAAAAAACTGCAGATGACGGGAATTCCATCCTCAGGGAAATACTCACTGTTCTTTTCTATAAGTTCAATTGGGGTTATTTCGACGGACATGAATCTGAAGACATAGGACAGGTTTTTCCTGCCTTCAGTCTGTTCCTGATTAAAAAATATGGCAGTACCAAAAGATCATCTTACTTCTATGCTGAAAAATATTTTAAAGCTTTTCCGCAGCTTCAGGAAGAGCAGGATTCTTCTTTTAGATGTTACTCGCTACGGACTTTTGAGCGCTACTTCAGGTTTATGGGATTTGTAGATGTCGATAAAGAGGAAATCGTGGGGCCGGTAGATATCCGGAAAACAGCATTTTTCGATAAGCTCTTTTCTCTCGAATAGCAGCTGATAATTCTTATTAGCTTATCAGGGATAAAGTCATAGCTAAAACTCCTTCAAATCCCGGAGCCGGAACAGATAAAAGTGTTCTTCTTTTTTGGCCTTAAAATTTGAATAAACTGCCGTCGTTCTCGATACAAATCTGTCCCTGCCACCGCAGGTCAAGATTCACTCGAACTGACGGGAGGAGAATCAGGCTTCTGCATTGATGAAGCACCTGTCTGCCGGAGGCAGGCTCGAACTATCTAGATCACTCAGCTGATGAGAGGAAGGTCAAAAATGTTATTAACACGGAAAAATTTCCTTTCGCTCAAATATTTCATAAGATCCTGATTCCGCTTTTTATCCTAAGCTCTCCGGCCTTAAAGTCAAAGCAATTCGGATGAAGTTTTTCCTTTAAATTTGGACGACTCAAAATAATATGAGAAGAGTTTTAGAAAGATATAACAACACTGCTTTTGGAAGGTTTGTTCTCCGCAATCAAAAATATGCTCCCATTCTTTTTTTTATGGGCGGTTTTATCTTTGATACGTTAACCTTAGGACGAATAGATCGGGTTTATGATACGGTGGTACTTTGCTCGCATATGACATTATTATCCATAACGCTTTATTTGTACAATACAGTGGATGAAGACAAATGGGAAGGTACTTTTATAAAACGTTATTCCGAATATTTTCCGCTGCTCATACAATTCTTCTTTGGGGCACTTTCAAGTGCTTTTGTCATCTATTTTTTCAGAAGTGTGTCCCTGTCAAAAACTATGTTTTTCTTCATACTGCTGGTGCTGCTCTTATTTGCAAACGAGTTTCTGAAAAAGAAGATCTCCAATAAATACCTTCAGTTCAGTATTTATTTTTTTATCAGTTTTACCTTTTTTGCCTTTATGATCCCCACGCTGATCAGGGAAATGAACACCTTTATTTTTATCATTTCGGGGCTTGTGAGTTTGGGGAGTACGCTGGCACTCATCAAGTTTATTTACAAGTCAAGCCCTGGCACAAGAGCTGAGGTAAGCCCTAAAAAACTGTTCGCGCTTATCCTTTCTATTTATTTAACGATCAATGTTTTTTACGCTTTCAATTTTATACCACCGGTGCCGCTGGCACTGGATACCGGGTTGGTGGCTCATGAGGTGCGAAAGGAAAACAACCAATACATTGTTACTTACGAGAAGAGCCCATGGTATGTATTCTGGCGTAAATATGACATAAATCTTCATCGCCAGCCAGGTCAAAGAGTTTATGTATTCACTTCTGTTTTTGCTCCTACAGATCTAAAAAAGGCTGTTTTTCACAGGTGGAAATGGTATAATCCTGAAACCGAAAAATGGGAAGTGACCGATGATATCGGCTTTAAAGTTACCGGGGGGCGTGATCTGGGTTTCCGTGGATATACCCATAAAAAGAACCTTAAGGAAGGCCAATGGAAAGTGGAAGTAATTACAGAAGAGGAGCTAATACTTGGGGTGGTGGATTTTGAGATTAAAAATACTTCTGAACCTCATGAAGAAGGAATAGTACAGAAATCACTTTAAAGATTGTTTTCATTTTCCTGCTGCGCAAAGTCTCCTGACTTTGAGCTTTCCTATTGCCTTTAAAAAATTGCTTTTCTCAACGTCTCCTGACGTTGCCACAGATCAACTTTCTAGTACAAATTATACTTGGCAAGATTCCAACCCTTTAGCACATCAACAACAGGATTGTCGGCTAAAGTCACTTCTTTCAAAACCCCACTTCCGTTGACGTAGTTCGATGCACTGGAATAAATAAAATCTGAAGCCTTTGCCACTATCCCTGCGCGAACGGGATTGAGATGAATGTAATCCAGTTTTGACCACAAAAATTTTTCACTGTAGATTTCTTCAGCATGATTTCCAGATTGCCAAACCTGGTAATTCTTATTTCTGTTATGACTGAAGGTAGCCTTATGAAACCTTTCCAGAATCCATTCCCTTCGGCTTTCCGGAAGGTTCTGAAGCTTATCAAGAATCGCTGTAGCGGTAAACTTTTTAAAATCCCGTATTAGGTCTGAAAGTGCACCACTTTCAGATTGGACAATAAGGTGAATGTGGTTAGTCATTATTACATATCCAAACAGGATCATCCCTTTGTTTTTGACGCAATAAGAAAGACTATCTATTATACAATCTCTGTTGGCCTGTCTGCTGAAGATGTCCACCCAGTCGACAACTGTGGCTGTGACAAAATGTGCTCTGCTTTGATCTTTTATGGTATAACCTTCTTTCATGGCCTTAGAATCGCTTCAAAATTAAGGAATAGTTAATTGTGGATCAATACTTTGTGGCGATGAAGTCCGGAGACTTCAAGCACTTTTATGTTTTTTTCAATGTTGTAGAAGGCGCGAGGTCAGGAGACCTCACGCAGCGGAGTAATGGTAAAGAGATCGTTTTAAAGACTGTTTTCTCACTACTATTTTTAATACCTATTTTAGTTTTCGGAAGGGTTTCTACAGCGATGAATTTCAAAACCGGTTCTCGATACATCCCGATAGCCATCGGGATACTCGAACTGACGGTTCTGAAATTTATTTTAGTTTCATGAGGATCAGTTTTAGTAATTTTATAATGCGACATATTTTGTCGCATGTTCTTTGTTTCTTTATATCACTAACCACGAGAAACAATTATGAAAATACTTTACCTGCACGGACTCAGGAGCAATTTAAGCAGTGAGAAACGGGAAATTTTAGAGCAGTACGGAGAAGTGTTAGCCCCGGACATTGATTATAGAGCTGAGCACGTGCAGCCGGTAGCTATTCTTCAGCAATATCCCGAAACCGAAATCAATGTCATCATAGGCAGCAGCATGGGCGCATTAAATGCTTTCATCATTTCCAGTTGGATAGGACGGCCTGCTCTTCTGTTTAATCCGCCTTTAGCCAAGCATCCAAAGAACCCAACGCTTCCGCAGCCAAAATTTATCAGGGGAAATGCTTTCAAGCAAGTTCTGTTGGGAGCAAAGGATGAAACAGTAGATCCTAAAGAAACTCTAACCTGCCTTGGAAAATATTTGTCCGATCATGAACTGGAAGTTAAAATTGATCCATTTTTGGGACATCGCATTCCGCCTGATCTTTTTGAGGAGCAGGTAAAGATCTTCTTTTCTAAACTTTGTTATTAACCACTATGTCTGTACGCCAAACCATCAAACGCCACTTTAAGATCATTTCATTGCTCAGGACACGCCCTATGAGTTTTGAAGAATTGCAGGACGAAATGTCCAATGATCCTGATTCTATTGAAGAGAATCTCCTGACATCCCAAAGAACCTTTCAGAGGGATCTTCAGGATATTGAATCTATTTACGGAATTATAATCAGGTCCGACCGCAGTCACAACCGGTATGAAATCCTGGAAGATTATGAAGACGACCACTCCCAGCGATTACGAGAAAATTTTGAAATTCTGAATGCCATCCGTCTCTCAAAAAGCCTTGGCAATCATCTCATTTTTGAGAAGCGTAAATCTTTGGGGACAGAGCATATGGCCGGACTGCTTCATGCCATTCAGAACCATCTGAAAGTAAGTTTTAGCTATTATAAGTTTTGGGATGAATCTTTAAGCAGTCGTACTGTAAAACCCATTGCCTTAAAGGAAGCCAGAAATCGCTGGTATTTAATTGCAGTGGATGAAGAGACGATTAAAAATTTCGCTTTGGACAGAATTAAAGGTCTCACGATAACTCCATCGAAATTTACTCCTGTACCGTACAATGTTCACAAAGAATTTAAGGACAGTTTCGGGATCATCAATGGTACAGATGAGGAACCGGTAAAAGTGGTGCTTTCCTTTACACCCCGGGAAGGACGCTACGTAGAATCCCTTCCGCTGCATCACAGCCAGGAACTGGTCCTTAGGAATGAAGACGAAATTAGGTTCAGCTATTTTATCCGGCCTACGTACGATTTTAGGATGGAATTGCTTTCCTATGGCGATCAGGTCAAGGTATTGGAGCCGGAAAGTTTAAAAAAAACCATTAAAGCACAATTACAGAAAGCTCTAAACAGCTATAAATAATTTTTTGAGGCGTCGCCAATTGACGCTTTCTTCCTTCATTTTCGAATTATTAAATAAATAATTCAATCCGCTTCGGTGACTATTCTTCGGAATGTAGGGTAACGCAGAAGAAAGCCGGGGCGGAATTTTACTTCCATATAAATAACCAACCAAATAATCATGAACTACGGAGAAAAGACGGAACCTAAATTTTTACCAGAATTTGATCTGAAATATATTATTGACAGGTGGGGCTCTTACAATAAAGAAAACCTTTACCTGGCTTACTATAGAAAAATTCCGAGCAGCTTTACCTTCAGTGATATTGATATGAAGGAATTTCATCAGCAATTTGCTGATAAATTTCAAGATTGTTTACTCGGCTATCACTATGACAAATATGATGGGAGGGCGGCCTGGCAAAACGACTTCACCTATGTGCTTACGAACGAAATCCTGCTGCACAAGGAAAAAGATGAGGTCACTGTCTATTTCTCAGATGAATACTTCTCGCTGGTAAGGGAGATCATCAGCTTTACGAAAGAGTTTAAAATAGAAAAACCGGACAAAGCATATATTAACTTAATCATCATGCAGCCTCACGGACTGGACAATAAAAAGATCAATTTTACCAAACCAGAACTTGACCTAAAGAATTGCTACAATGACGATTTCCCTGTCTTTCATGAGAAGATCCTGGAGATCCTGCAGGAGAAAGACAAAAGCGGACTTCATCTGCTCTACGGAAAACCGGGTACCGGAAAAAGCACCTACATTAGGTATCTGTGTGGACTGGTAAAAAAAGAGATCGTGTTCCTGCCCGGACAAATGGCACAGAACCTGGATAATATTGCCATGACCAGATACTTAATGGATAATGCTAACTGTATTTTGGTTATAGAGGATGCCGAAGAGCTCATCGTCTCGCGGGACCAGCAGCGCAATTCTAACCTCGCGATGATCCTCAATATCACAGATGGTATTTTAGGAGAATCTCTAGGCATACAGATCATTGCAACTTTTAATACTGATGTTCAAAACATAGATCCGGCTCTTAAACGAAAAGGAAGACTGAAATCGGCTTATGAATTTAAGGCCCTGGTTCCCGAAAAAGCAAATGTTCTCCTTAAGGAACAGAACTCCAACTTTTCAAGTGATGAAGAAATGACTCTGGCAGAGATCTATAACATCAGCGAGGAGGAGCAGTATAAGAGTCCGGTGCGCAGGGCGGTGGGGTTTAAATAATTGTATAATGTATAATGTATAGTGTATAATAAGCTATTATGGCAAAGCTGTTCCTGGACGACCTGCGGTCTCCCGAGATGATCTATGCTGAACCTGGAGCATCAGAATATGACATAGTGAGAAGCTATGCTGAATTTATCGAATATATTCGAGAAAATGGTCTGCCAGATTTCATCAGCTTTGACAATGACCTGGGGCTGGACGAGAGGGGAGAAGTAGCTCCTGATGGTTATGCCGCTGCCAAATGGCTGGTTTACGAATCAGGATTCAACCTGAAAAACCTGGAATTTAAAGTTCACTCCGCAAATCCGGTGGCGGCGGAGCAGATTAGAGGCTTATTGAACAACTATATTATTTTTATTAAGAATAGCTAAAGTTCTTGATCATTTCGACGAAGGAGAAATTTTTTCTCTTCCTGAAGGATATTTCTTACGATAACTTTCCAATGCCATACGTTTACTAATCCGCAGTTCATTGCTTTAACAAAAAATTTAGTTTTAGAAGAATTATAATGAAAGAAAATAAATGGATGTACTTACTTGGTTGCAGAATCAGCTAAGGAGGAATCCATCTCTTTAAAAATTGAACCACTAACCTATAACATTAATTTTATGGAAAATTACAAGTATGAAATGTACGAATCAGACAATGATGAAAGTATAGATGATATGTACGACAGAGGTATTTCTGAAGATGATCTTAGAGATGATCCTTCAACCCGAGATATTATGAATGATCCTGATAGTCCTTATTACAATGGATAGCAACTTATTCATCAAATATAGTCTTAGAAGTTTTATTAGAAAAAAATAAAATATTTCACTTAATCCATATGATCAAATGAATTTAAAAGATTCGGAACTTAAAGAATTAAAGCAAGCCAAGGAATTGTTAGAAAACCCCGGTTTAGCTGCCAAGATTACTAATTATATAGGCATGCCTCTAGAGAAAGGTATGGAGCTGCTTCCAAAGGATTGGAATGGTAAAATTGTAAAGCTAACACATCAAGCCATTACAAAATCAGCTGATGCGGCATTATTTACCATGAAAAACAATCCCGGCGAAAAATCATCCAATATATGGCATAAAGCTACCGTAGCAATATCTGGAGGTGCTGGAGGATTTTTTGGTTTTGCAGGCTTGGCACTTGAATTACCAGTTTCAACAACTATTATGATGCGATCAATAGCAGATATTGCACGATCTGAAAATCACAATCTAAATGATGCTGAAACAAAATTAGCCTGTGTAGAAGTTTTAGCTTTAGGGGGAAAATCTGAAAAAGATGACGGCACTGAGAGTGGTTATTATGTAACAAGAGCCTTACTTACTCAACAAATTACTATGGCGGCAGAACATATTGCCACAAACGGATTAGGTAAGGAAGGAGCTCCAGCTCTAGTCAAATTTTTTACGACTATTTCGAGTAGATTTGGTATACAAGTTACGGAAAAGGCAGCAGCCCAGGCAATACCTGTGATTGGAGCAGCAGCCGGGGCTTCCCTAAACTTACTTTTTATAGACCATTTTCAGGACATGGCAAGAGGTCATTTTATAGTGAAAAAACTTGAAAAAAGATATAACCCGGAATTTATTCAAGAACAGTATATTTCAATATCCCTCAATTAAATTAAATATAAAGCACAAACCACACTGGTGGGTTGTGCTTTATACTTTTAAGTGTTAAAGACTCAAATATTTTAATTTTTCAAATCGTTTAAGCGCCTTTACAATTTCATTTCATCGCTTTCTTCCAATTCTTCCTCAAAATAGGTTTAGCGAAGGTCGTTTCTCCATTCGAAGGTTCGCCAGAATAATGACAATATTTTTCCTGGTAATCTTTATCTCCGTATTTGCTCCACATTTGAAATGCCTTGTTTGACATAGGCCTTTCCGGATTAAATTCAATTTCTTCGCCTGTTCTAATACAGTATCCTACCACTTTTTCATCTTTAGAACTTGTAGTGGTTTGGGTAAATTTTGGCTTTTTAGCTTTAGTTGTTGGCGAATCTAAGAGGGCAGACAGTTTATCTACTGTTACTTCGGACTGCGTGTAGACTTTATGAAGGCCTGCAAATTTTGAATTGTACTGTGGCTTTCGCTCATACAAGAGATCACTGTCTTTTATTACCTGTTGAAAGTATTCTAAAGCATTATTGTCTAAGTTGTCACTGGTCAACTGCCCCGCAAGATTATCTATTATAGATGCGTTAGTTAAGATTCCAAATTCGATATTGTTATTCTGTGAGTAATCATAAAGATTCATTGAGCTGAGTATAGCTTTAGAATCATTAGAATAATATTTCGCATGAAGATGTTCATTATATCTTATCTCAATGTTTGGAAAATCTTTTAGAAATTCAAAATCCTCCAAATTAAAGCTCTTAGAAATATCCTTTTCATTTTTGCCGAAGAGGATTTGAATATGAAGCTTATCATTTTCCTTTTTAGGTTTTAAAGAATTAATAAACCGATTATGAAGTTTAATAAATGGGGAGACAATAATTAGCTGCCGGTCACAATTGTCGAAAATCTCTTCAACAGCTGCGTTTAGTAGATTACCCTTTAAAAATTTTGCCATGGCTATATGTTGATTACAATTGATTCCTATTCTCCCCGATACTCACCATCCTTTTCATCGTGTCAAAGAAGGCCTGATTAAAAGCTTCGTCTTTGGCGAAGAGGCGGTATAGGTCGAGTTCGTTTTTACGTTGTTTTCTCATTACATCGTCAAGGATCTTTCGCAAAGCGAGGTCACTATTTTGCTGATCACGGTTATCGGCGACTTTGGTTTGAAAGTCGGGGTGGGCCTGGATGTGTTTGCTTAACTGCACAAATTTTACCCGTTGTTCATCAGGGGTGGCTTCCCAACCCTGAAACCATCTTTCGTTGAAGCTTTTGATGATCAGCTCCAGCGGATCTTCTTCTTTTTCCGGACCATGGGCGCCACGGGGATTAGGGTTCTGGGGATCTACCTCAGTTTCTGAATCGTCCAGACCGATCTTCTCATTCAGTTTTACCCGCTCCAGACCATAGGTGGAAAGATCTACCGATTCTAAAAGTTCGTCCAGCTTATCGGCTTCGGGATCTTTTACCACCAGTTTTGGGATCAGAAATTTGAGGAACCAGAACAGGATCTCCCAATCCATTACCTCATAAGGCATAATTGAAGCCACCTGGCCGTAGATCTTTACGAATTGTTTTGCTTTGATCTTGAAATCGGCTTTTTCGTCATCTTCCAGACCCAGACCTTCATTGAAACGTTCTGCCGGAACGTCAATAATATAACTCAGCTCCTGGGCATCTACTTTGTTCAAATATTTGGTGGTGAAATCAAGCGCCTCGCTCCATTCATAAACTCCTGTGTCCCCTAAAGCATCTCTTAATTCGTGCAGGATATTAATATCGGTTGCCTGACTGAGAGAGGTGGCAGTGTAGAAAGGATCAAAAGAATTCTTGATATCATCGGTGCTGTTGAAGAAGTCCAGGATAAAAAGATCCTCGGTTTTCTTGCCTAAAGAATTGGCGCTTCTGTTCAATCTGCTCAATGCCTGAACGGCCAATACGCCCTGCAGCTTTTTGTCTACATACATCGCCGTCAACTTTGGCTGATCGAATCCAGTGAGATATTTATTGGCTACCACGAGGAGCTTGTATTCGGGCATATCAAAATATCGGGCGAGTTTGTCGCTGATGTACCCCGGATCTGAACTTTTTGCAGTGTCCAGGTGTGAGGGCAGGTTATTGATGGTTTCCTCGGTATATTCTATTCGGTCTACTGTTTTCTTTCCCGAAAAGGCGACCAGTACGCCAAAAGGTTCTCCTTTGTCTTTCAGGATCCTTTTAATGGCTTTGTAGTAGCGGATGGCCGATTCAATGCTCTGAGTCACCACCATTCCCTTGGCTTTCCCCTTCAATTTTTTGGTGTTGTAGATATTAGGAATAAAATGATCGATCATGATCTCGGCCTTAGTATTGATCGTGCGCTGGTCCTTTTCTACATAAGCCTTCAATTTCTTCTGCGCTTTAGCGGTGTCAAAAAGGGGATTTTCCTCAATGGATTTTTCCAGCTCGTAATAGCTTTTGTAGGTGGTGTAATTCGCCAGCACGTCCAGGATAAAACCTTCCTCTATAGCCTGCTTCATCGAATATAGGTGGAACGGTTTATAGGAACCATCTTCTTGTTTTACTCCGAACTTCTCAAGAGTGGTGTTCTTAGGCGTGGCGGTAAAAGCCATATAAGAAGCATTGCCCCGCATCTTACGCGACTGCATCGCCTTGAGGATTCTGTCCTGCGCATCTTCTTCCTCCTCTTCCTGTTGCTGTCCCATGGCCCGGTTCATGTTGTCGTGGGCCGAGCCGCTTTGGGAACTGTGGGCTTCATCGATGATCACAGCAAAACGTTTATCGGCAAGATCTGCGATACCGTCTACTATGAATGGAAATTTCTGAATGGTGGTAATGATCACTTTTTTCCCGCTTTCCAGGCTTTCCCGCAATTCTTTGGAAGAGTAGGCGGGGGCGACTATATTTTTTACTTCGGAAAATTCCTTGATGTTCTCCCGAATCTGTTTGTCGAGCAGGCGCCGGTCTGTCACTACTATGACCGAATCAAACAATGGCTGCTCCACGCTTTTGCTTCCCGGAATTCCTTCTTTCTCCGGATAAGTTTCTATCAGCTGAAAAGCCGCCC
This sequence comes from Salinimicrobium aquimaris, assembly GCF_035607535.1. Taxonomy (NCBI): domain Bacteria; kingdom Pseudomonadati; phylum Bacteroidota; class Flavobacteriia; order Flavobacteriales; family Flavobacteriaceae; genus Salinimicrobium; species Salinimicrobium aquimaris. The sequence continues at coordinate 24,011 of NZ_JAYDZX010000006.1, read as the reverse complement.
AGGTGATGGAATTCGATTTTCCCGATCCTGCGGAATGCTGGATCAAATACTTGTGTCCCACACCATTTTGCGAAGCGTGGTTCACGATCTTTCGCACCACGTCCATTTGGTGGTAACGAGGAAAGAATAAGGTTCGTTTGTTAAGCGGATCTTTTGCTTTTCCATCCAACCTTACAAAATGTTGAATAATGTTAGCCAGACTGTGTCTTGTAAGTACCTCTTCCCATAAGTATGCGGTTTTATGACCGAATGGGTTTGGCGGATTCCCTTTGCCGTGGTTATTGCCTTTGTTGAAGGGCAGGAAGTAAGTGCTTTTGCCACTGAGTTTGGTGGTCATATACACTTCATCGGTATCGGCAGTGAAGTGAACCAGACAACGCCCAAAATTCAACAGCGGCTGCTTTGGATCTCTTTTGAATTTGTATTGGTTCTGCCCATGAACCTTAGCATTTTGACCGGTCCAGTGATTTTTTAGTTCCAGGGTAGCGATGGGAAGTCCGTTAATGAAGAGCACCATGTCGATCTCCTCCCGCGGATTTTCCAAAGAATATCTCAGTTGTCTTGTAGCGCTGAATTCATTGCTTTCGAAAAGCCTTTTTACCCGCGGACTGCTACTGGCCAGTGGCGGCTGATAGAACAGCGTGAAATGCGCATCATCTACATCCAGCCCTTTTTTTAGCAGCCGCAGTAAACCGTATTTCTTAATGAGCCTGTCCAGGCGTTCCAGGATCTTTAATTTCCAGTCGCCGTGCCTTTGCAGCTTTTTCAGTTCCTCATTCTGGGTTTCTTGCAAAAAGTTCCAGAACCTTCTGGTGTCAACCGCGTAACGAGCATTAAAGTCACCGGGATCTCCAATATAGTAGCCATTACCGGATCTGTATTGCTCCGACTCCTCCGCGACATTGGCGGCAGGATCTTTCTCTTTGATCCCCTCAAGAGTTAAGCCGGAAAGCTTTTCCTGAATGGCGGCTTCTAATGCTTGTTCGTTGGTTTGGGTTGGCATACCTATTCAGTTTTTACAAGTTCTTCTTGATTTGATATTTCTACCTTTATTTTGCTCGGCAATCGGGAAAAAAGAGAGGTTGGATTGCCGCCTTTAAAGTTTCCTTTAGTGTTACGAATCTTATGAGAATTTGGAAAAACCTTGTCTGGGCCTTCCCAGTCTTTCAATGCTATGAAGTTTCCTTCACTCCACATCATATTCCCTAATTTCTGATTATACCAAGTAAGTTGGCTTCGAAGATCCGTAGCTTCTTCTATTGATATTTTTTGTAGACTTTTTTCGGAAGCAAACTCGTTAAAACTACCTGAGAACTGAAGAAATTCTCTAAAAAAGTTTTTAAATGTTGTTCTCCGGGTTTCATTTCCTGTATAATCTCTTATAATCCTCTTCCAATTATCAAATTGATAGTTTTCATAGTAGTAAGGAGTTACTCTATGCCAATATTTCCCAAAGAGTAGCAGGATGTTCTGAACGGTGTGGTAATTCTTTTCTCTTGCAGGAAAAACTTCAAAAAACTTCTTATGAACTATATCCAATTCTGAAAGAGATATACTTTCCTTAAGTTCAATTAAATGGCTAATGTTAGTGCCTCCTACACCTCTTCCATCCAGGTTGAATTTATGATCCTCTATTTTCCATATAGCCTCCTCAAATTTTCTTAGAATTATAGGATCTTTATAGTATTGAGAAAAGATTTGAGATTTTGCATTTTCTTCCCAAAGATTGTTTGTAGAGGTCAAAACGTCTTCCTCTGTATCACCTTCCTCGCCTGAAGTTGTCTCTAAAGTTTCAAATACACCTTTTTCAAGAATTTGTTTAATCGTAGGTTTAATCGATTTAACTGAGCGATCAAAATTGGAATATCTTAAATAAAAACGACGCAATAGCCGGAATACATTGTCTCTCTTCTGATCATTTGAGGGGCAGTTAACAGTGTAGTAGAGAATAGACCAGATAAAAACCATTCGATTTCTTTCTGTAGCTCTATTAGAGTCATTATAATCTGCGTACCAATTGGTCTTTTCTTTGTTGAAGATCCGTAGTATCTCATTAAAACTTTTATCTACCCAATTTGAATAGGAATATTTCTTCTGAAACTCTTCCTTCTCATTTGCAATAAATTGAAGGGCATTCAGATATTTTTCAATCTTATGGATCTCAAGGTTTTTTAACAAATCAGAAGTTCTTATTTGACCATGTTCCTCAAACCTTTCTTTGGAGTAAAAATTTTCGGAAGAATTTTCCAGTAACTTCTCTAATCCACTAACACAGCTTAAAAATTCATTGAATCCCGAATCTGCATTTTCATTCTCTCCTTTATTTTGCCAAAAGAAGTCCTGCCAATCTTCCCAGCGGGCTCCATAATCCTTTTTTAGATCTTCCTGATTTCCATGGGAATTTAATCTTCCCAGCAAATCCGCTTTAATATTTTCGTTTCCTTGAATCTGCTCGCCTCTGGCATTCATATATATGTACAATTCTTCTCCCTGTTCACTCACATTAGTGTCAAAGTACCAAAAAGACACATAGTCTTCGAGATAAGAATAAAACTTTTTCCTATTTAAGTTTTCCTGCGCCCTTATAACGTTTTTAAGGGTTCGGAAATTTGTTAATATGGATTGGATTGTAGTATCGGATTCATATTGATTTTTGAAATACCACGAAGCAGCCTTAATATCACCCGCTCCCTTGAGTTTAGATTCTACAAAGGCTGACAGAAATTGATGAGCTGCCTCTCTAACCTTATAATCAACTTTTAAATTATTGTCCTCAAAGTAGGTGCTCTTAAATTCCTTCTTTAAGTCTTCTTCATCAGAAGTCAGAGCAAGTAAGAGTAAAAAGATAGTAGTAATTCGTTGTTGACCATCTATCAGAAAATATTTGCCGGCACTTTGCTCATCATTATAGGCGTATATAAAGCCGATATTTGAAGAAAAATGTCTTTTTTGGTAGAATTCTTTAAAGGCACGCATGAGATCCTCATCTGTAGTTTCAATTTTTGGCACATCCTTTATGGAATCTTGAAACTTAAGGAAATCATGATAAATTGAATTGAACAAACCTGTAACTTGTTCTTTTTCCCAAACATAATCTCGCTGAATTTCTGGAATGACTATTTGATCTAGGTACCGATTAACAAATAATTCCTTTACAGTGTATTTACCTGCTTTCATGCTGTTGGTCTTTTTTAGATTCCTTCAATTTTAACTTTAAAACATTCTTGATATGATTTGAATGACTTTCCATATCCCGTTTACTCCAAACATTCATGCGAGCAGTATCGGCATCTTCAAACATTTTACTGAAGACGTCAAAAGTGTGTTTTGGAACAAAGCTTCCTTTTTGAATCAGATTTAATATGTTATTACGCTTTTCAGGAAAAAATTTATTCCCATTAGATGCATTGTCTCCTCCAGTCATCAAGCACATATTTCCAATGGAATTGAGGGATGCTTCAGCTTTAAGTGCCTTATAATAGATCTCCTTTTGAGCTTGGTCCCTTTCATCTAAATCCAGAACCATTTCAATCTCAGGAGTTAGATTACTTTCTAGTATTTCTTTAATTGCAAGCTTGTTCTCAATACTCAAGATGTTTTTCTTCCCTTCTGGAGTTTGCGGGAAGATGTGTTCCAAAGACCAGTTTTCCTGCTCAAAAGCGTAAAAATTAAAGCGAAAATCTTTTTGCCAACCCTCTATAAAAACGTTTAAAGCAAGGAGAATATGGTGGATATTTTCGGGAGATTCTTCGTAATTTAACTCTTCAATCTTAATCTGTTTTAAAAGGCCTTCTTTATCATCTTCTAACTTTGCAAGAAGTGAGGTTTTTGAGGTATGGGATAATAGACTCACTAAATAATTGCGATTGTTGTTCCCACTTTTTTTGGCGAAGCGATGAAACCCTATTAAGTTGTAGAAAAGGGGATCAGTAAACCAATCATCAAGAGTATTTTTAATTTCTAGCAGTTCCTTAAATACAACATCTATATTTCCAAAATCTAAAAACGCATTAAATAAAGGAAACTCACCCGCTTTAATTTTCAGTTTATTCTGTTCTTCTAAAGATGCTGCCGTTAACTTTAGAAGTTCATGCATTGCATCTTTTTTATTATTAAAATAAAAACTCTTTATTTCCGGCCGGTGGACCCAACTCGAAATTTCGTCCCATACTCTTCCTATTTTGCTGCGGATTTCTAGGATCTCATGAAAGTTAGTGATTTTCTCATTTGTGCGATTTCTACCGAGACTTGTAATAATAAGTGCTTTAATTAACTCTGCCTCTGTAAGTGGAACTTTATTACTGTTTAAGTTTTTGAAAACAGCTTCACTCTCAATATGAGGTTCAATAGAGTTTACGATCAACTTAACCTCATTAAGTAAATAATTATAAAAATCTAGAAGTTCATTTTTCAATTCTTTACCAAAGAAACTATTACACTTTTCAGCAGCCTTGAATAAATAGAAGATGTCCTGTTTATTTAATTCTTTGTTCTCTGTAATTGTTTGGTGCCAGCTCTTTTGAACCAGAGAATTAAATCCACTTTTTTTGTAGATATGATCATCAAAAAAATTTTCACGGATTGCATAATGCAGTTTATTCGCCGAAATGTTTTCTTCATCGAGAAAGATTGCTAATGAAGATAAAATAACAGATAAAGTTGTAAGGCGCTGTTGTCCATCTATGACTTCCAGACCTTTCCCTTCTGCTAAACTTATTTTTTTTAAAGTTATGTATTGAAGAAAATATTCTTTTTTCTTTCCTTCCTTAGCAGTTAAGTACGCTTTCTTTAAGTCATTGAGGAGTACGGTTACAGCTCCATCTCGTTCTGAAGACCATTTATATCCTCGCTGATATGCAGGAATATGATAAAAGGAACTGTCGTATTGCTTTAGGCAACCCGCTAAGCTTTTATCGTTAAAAATGTCTTTAATGCTGAATATTAATTCTGTCATTATTTCTATTTATTTTCATTTCAATACTAGTTTAGACTACGTGCTAGTTCATGAATGTTGTGAGTAATATTTTCAACTGGTCAATATCTGCCTCCCGATTTCTGATTAGTTTTTTACTGCTCGTATGGTCAAACTGGCTGTAATCTATCTCCAGCAATTTTAATCCGTTGGCAGGAATCTGAATTCTTCTACGCTCATCATATCTTTTTCGTTGTTCTCCCCTGGAAATGCCAGAAGCTGTTTCTTTTTTATCCCAAAAAGTAACGGTTTCGGTATGTTGCTTTTCGCGGTATTCGATGACCAGATTTAATTCGGGGTAGTAAGCATCTACAGGTAATTTGGAGCCGGTGTCTCCTCGAAGGAAATCGAAACGGTGCTGGCGCAGGCTTTTTTCTTTTAAGATTTCATCGCACAGGTCCAGGATATAAGCCTCATCACTTTTTGCTCTTTTTGAGGCTTTAGCAGTAACTCCATTTTTTTCGGCTGACTTTGCTGCTCCTGGTTCTGTTGATGGTCTACCATTGCTTCTTATACTAGCGACTCTTCTAAAATTATTTACGGTATAGCCACCTCCAATTCCAAAATCTGAAGCGTAAAAACCCAGCTTTCTGATTTTATTCCTGATGCCTTTTTGCTCCGAAGCACCGGCATTCAGCTTTTGCCTGATTAGCTGCTCAATCTGCTTGGCTTCTTCTTTAGTGAATTGGGATTTGCCTTTCATTACTTTAAATGTTTAAAAACTCTTTTTTACACTAACTTCCGAATCTCTTCTTGATATTTAATCAAATTTAAGATCAACAGACTTCAATCTTTTAGTGACTCTGTCCTCATGCTTTTTTAAAAATGCTTTTGTTCTCCAATTCCACTTTGAGCCATTACTCATTGTTTCCTTAATATCTTCCATAAACTGGCGATGGTTACGTCCCATTTGACGTATTCCAGTTTCAACGGTTTTTCTTATTTCCTTTTTTTTCTTAGAACTTATTTTTGAGTTACTTTCTAAAGAGAGTGCTTTACCTTCAAAACGTATTATAATATCATCTCTTTCAATCAGGATGTTGATTATATTATTTGCTTGAATATTTTCGTACAATCTGAAAATCTTTCGGAATTCTTTGAATTTCCTCTCTTCTAACTTTTCAAGTGCCAAAACTTTAATTATTTCCTGAACATCTTTGATAAATCTGTGGTAGGAAAGAATATAATTAGCATAAGCAATGCTGATTTGTTCAAAAGAAGGTTTATGTACGGATGTCAATACAATTAAAGCTCCTTCATCCTTTTTATACGCGTTGAAATAGTCAATTTCAGCCTTTTCGTAATCTTTATAACTAGATAACTTAGGAACACTATCAGATGAAAGTTCTATTAAAAAATACCTGTCTTTAGTATTAACTTCCTGCCACTGCTTTTTGACTATGCTGGAATTTTTTCTAAATGTTTCAGCAAGCTTGGTTATGAAATCATATTTGTCCAAGGTTTTATAAAGGAAATCAGCCTCTTCCGGTTCTAATTCTTTCTCACTTGATACTAATTCATGAAATCGACCCAGCGTTGGGTTATTTTCATAACCTTCCTCTTTTAATCTGGTATTGTATAAAACATCTGTTATTTCCAAAAGAGTTGCCCAATTATGAGTGTCTCGAGTTCTTATTTGGACTTCAACCACCTTTCCACTCTCAGGTTCCGTGATGTAAACGTGAAAGGCCTTGTATCCGATTTTTTTTGGGTCTTCAAAATAGTTTCTAACCTTACCTCTAACCTCATATTTCTGCATTATGAGATTTACCATTTTTCTAGCAGAAACTTCATCCGAAAAAATAATCCGTATTCCGGCAATATCCCACATGCGATTCAACTGCATGTCTGGTTTTCGGATAACTTTATTAATAATAGTAGTTATCCTTTTTAATCTAAACGCAATTATTGCTGACCTCTGAATAGTACTTTTAAATTGGGTGAGTTCTTTAAAAGTTTTAAATAATGGATCGGTAAAGGAAAGTCGATGAGCTTGAAGAAGATCAAGGTCAACATCAGAAATGTGCTTTCCTTTTATGTTGCGTAACCTTTCGCCCAACCTTTTAATATCTCCTCCTGTGTAATTCATAAACTAACTCACCTTTATCTTCCCCGTCACCGCCGCGTCTATTAAACTTCTTTTATATTCTTCCAGCTTCCTAATTTGTTGTTTTTGCAATTTAATTGCATGAGCTGTTTGAGATAACTGATTTTTCACTTCAGCAACTATTGTCCTTTGTTCCTTCTTTGATGGGTAAACAAAAGGTATTTGTTTCATTCTCATCTTGGATAAATCCCACTGTCCAATCCTTACTCCATCAGAAGCTTGGCCAAAAAAAGACACATAGAGTTTTGATCTTAAAGCGAAATGGAAAAATTCTGGATCGACATCAATTAAAATATCAAAAATGAAGTAAGCGGGGCTTACAATACCTGTATGAGCAGAAACTCCGTATGATCCCTGCCACGCCTTCATTTTGTTCATTCCAAATTGGCCTTTCCTAATTTTTTTATAGCCAGAGAGGTCTTCAGGAATAAAGTTGTGGTTTGAATCCTGATCTTCAATATCCCGTAGAATAACTCCTTTTTCTCTAGTTATTGAAAGCAATGGAAGGTTCGGATGATTTTTTTCAGAAACAGGGAGTAAGCAATGACCTAGCTTAACAACCTCCCAATGCACCGGAATGCCGCCGATCCATTCCACACCAGAATCCTTCATCTTAACTTTAGGATCTAAACCTTTGGTCACGGCATTTTGGATGATGATCTGCTTGCGTTCTTTGAGCAGTTCGATCAATTTTTCCTTTTGCGTAATGGCGGTATCGATCTTGCCGCATTTTTCATCAAGAAAACTGGCGATGGCGGTTTGTTCTTCTTTGGGAGGAAAAGCCGCTTTAATATTCTTCATTTCATCGTAGCGAGTTGTCCATAAATCCGCAACGATTCCGTGTCCAATACGATAATTTTCTTCTACAAAGGCGGTACTCTTCAGTAGATAATCAGAAAACGGTCCGTGAAGATCTTTTGGTTTCATCACAATATTGATGAGTGATACGGAACCGTCTAAGTCAGAAATTCCACTTGATCCTTTTCTATCCGATCTACTGTTGATTACAAAATCTCCTTTCCTAACAAGCTTTCGGTTATCTCCATCATTGGATTTGGCCGCATTGTCCAATTGGGGAAGGATACCTTTCTTGGTTACGGACAGAGGCGGGAAATCCTTATCTGAAACTTTTTCTTTCCGCTCTTCAAATCTTGATCCTAATCTTTTTAAATCCCAATGCTCCGGAATCTCTCCCAGCCATTCTACCCCCGAATGTTTATAGGCGGGATATTTTTGTAGCCGTACCTTTTCTTTTATTCCTTCCATCTACGCCAGGTTTAAAATATCCATTATTAAACCTTCATTCTTCTCTTCCAATTCCAGGATCTCTTTGGCTACAGTATCTAATGACCGCAGCGGCGTGTGCCGGTAGAAATATTTGTTGAAGCTTATTTCATAACCAATCTTGGTGGCATCAAGGTTGATCCAGGCTTCAGAAACGTGAGGTTTCACTTCTTCCAAAAAGTAAGAGTGAATTTGCTCTTTTAGAGGCACATTCTCATAATCGCGCAGGTCGCTTTCGGTTTCAAAAATGACATATTCTCCTGACTTTCCGGTTGGGAAATATCCAAAGTCGGGCAGCTGTTCTTCAGTACAACTCAGATGGGCGAGAAGGCTGCTGAGTTTTTCTCCGCTCAGTTTTTCTTTCTTTTTGATCACTTTTTCGGCTTCAGCGTCATACCAGCTTACGGCATTGTAGATGGCATTCTTTTCGGAAGCGCCGGGTTTGAGTTTCCACTCTTTCAGCTTCGCTTCAACTTCCTTCTTAAAAATATTAAAATCGGAATACTCTTTTTCGCCAATTGACTGGTGTAGTTTTTCAGCAAGTTCCAATATTTCCTTCTGCTTTTTCCAGGTTTTGGGGCTCAACAGTTTCTTTCGGTTCTTGCTGCTTAGGTTCAGGTCGTTTTCTTCAGCAAAGGCAAGGATCTCTTTCTCGTGCTCCTTCAGCTTGGAATAAACTTCCTCTCCAAAAGTTTCCCAGGCCCACAGCATTGGCTCCTTCAGCTGTTTGTCATATCTCAGTTCCGCAATTTTTTCCGCAGTAAACTGAGCTTTCAGGCGCTTAGGGCGTTCTATGGTCACCTTGTAGTAACCAAAATCCTCGTTATCGAACACCTGTGCGGCGATCCCGGGGACTTCGGCATTGGTTTCCTCATCTATGTTTCGGCTTACCGCCTGCATTTCAGCATAAACCTTTACAATCTCATTAATATGCTCGGGCGCGAATTCACAATTCTTGTTTCCGAGGTTCTTCCGCAGTTTTCGGTATAATTGTCCGCCATCGACAAGCTGCACCTTGCCTTTACGGTGTTCGGCTTTATGATTGCTCAGCAACCAGATATAGGTAGTGATCCCGGTGTTGTAGAACAGGTTGTTAGGCAGCTGAATGATGGCCTCCAAAAGGTCATTTTCGATGATGTAGCGCCTTATGTTGCTCTCGCCGCCGCCTGCATCGCCCGTGAACAAACTGGAACCGTTGTGAACCGAAGCGATCCTGGAACCGGAAGGGCTTTGGTGCGCGGGCTTCATCTTGTTCACCATCTCCATAAGAAACAGCAACTGACCGTCTGAAGAGCGGGGAATGGCATCGGCATCTTCTTCCACGCCCCAGTAATTCTTTAGGGTGATCTTAAAACGCGGATCGATCACATCCTTGCCGTCCTTTATATATTTTTGTTCGCTGCTCCAGGATTTCCCGTACGGTGGATTGGAGAGCATAAAATCGAAGCTGATGCCCGCAAACTCATCTGTAGACAGGGTAGAACCCACGCGGATGTTCCCCGGGTCGTTGCCCTTGATCATCATATCACTCTTACAGATTGCGTAGGTCTCGTCGTTGATCTCCTTGCCGTAGAGATAGACATCGCCGGTCGCCCTGATGAGGCCTTCCCCATCTTTGATGAAATTCTGGGCTTCGGTAAGCATCCCGCCGCTCCCACAGGCAGGATCGTAAATGGTCATTACCGGCGGCAATTGATCTTTAATGGGATCAAATACCAGGTGCGTCATCAAATCGATCACCTCCCGCGGAGTAAAATGCTCCCCGGCTTCTTCGTTGTTCTCTTCGTTGAATTTCCTGATGAGTTCTTCAAAGACATAGCCCATTCCAAGGTTGGAAAGTGCAGGCATTTTTCGTCCTTCGGGATCTTCTTTTTCAAAAGGCGTGAGGTTGATGTAAGGCGAAGTAAATTTCTCCAACACATCCAGCAGAACATCCTTGCCTGCCATATGACGGATCTGGCTCTTCAGCTTAAACTTATCGATGATCTCCTTTACGTTTGGACTAAAACCGTTGAGATAATCCTCAAAATTCGCCTGTAGGATCTGCTGGGAGTTCGTAGCGGTGTCATGCAGTTTCTGAAGCGTCCATTTGCTGATGTTGTAGAAAACATAGCCGGAAGCATCGCGAAGTCCGCTCTCGTCCCATTCGGTAAAACCAGCTTCATCACGCTGGAAAGCCAGTTCTTCCATCACGGCATCTTTGGTTGGTTCGAGCAGGGCATCGAGTCGGCGCAGCACCACCATTGGCAGGATCACATCGCGGTATTTTCCGCGCACGTAAACGTCGCGCAGGCAATCATCGGCAATAGACCAGATGAAGGAAACTAATTTATTGTGGGTTTGTTGGGTCATAGTATTTGTAGGGTAATTTTGTTATTGTTTTTGAAGCTCCAGGGCCCCGTAAGTTGTCGTGTTCCAGTTAATGGTGTTTTCATCGACCCTGGAAAAAAGGTAATTTACTGAAGCTCCTACAGAATAGTCGATCGTAATTCTGTAACTCTCTTGAGATATATCTTCCTCTACGGTAGCCTCACCTCCGGATTTGACAATGCTGCTAGTGTTATCCCTATAGCTCATATCATATAAACCTAAAAGGATTATATCATCTGTTGTAAAGCGAAATCCAGTAATGCTTGTACCACCAGCATCTTCAGCTTTCCAGGTACCATGAAGCCAGGCGGGGGGATTAATTGAAATGTCCGGATTTGAATTCTCATCATCTGTACTACAAGATAAAGTCAAAGCGATAACAAAGAGGAGTAGGTAAATTTTCTTCATGTTGTTGAAAAAATAAGTTTTTAAGGATGCATTTAAAACCCATAGGACATTGGACTTTATTTTTTCCGCGGAGTAGGGAATGGCGGAAGTGGGGCATCACACTTGTAAATCTAAATATTTTCTTAAAGAAAATGAAGAGGATTAAAGTAAAAGATCTCTATCCCAAATATTAGCTTTTATTGAAAAACTCATGAATATCAATTATGCTTCCTCTACTGATCTGGACCAAATCCCGGGTTTCTTTTAGGAAAATCCCGAGAGATCTTTCATTATAGATTATTTTCATTTCCGGTGAATAATCGGTAACCAGATACATGTCTCCCTCCAATTTATAAAATGGTATATCTTCACCTTTTCTAGTCTTCACTCCTTTATTTACAATTTTCCCATCCCTTAGGGTTTCCCGAATTAGATTCTCGTTTGATTTTTCGGAAGCTACTTTGGAATAAGCTATCATCATATTCATCCACTCGTCAGCATCTATAAGATGCCATTTTACTTTATTAAAATCAATTCCATATTCGCTTATCCAACCCCTACTGGTAAAAGCAAACAGAATTTGTTTTTTTCCATTAAGGTCGGGTTTGTCTGAAGGTTCAAATTCCTGTATTTTAAAGGTCATTACTGATGCAGAAGAGATGTCTTTAAGTTTCTTCCCGTCGAAATCTAAGGTTTTTAAGGAGAAATTCTCCAGTTCAGGTTGGTTGGAGAGTACCCATTCTGTAGCGGTTAATTCAGCCTGTTCTTTCATTTGTTCTACCGCCGCTACCCCGGCACCAATGGCAATTAATCCCCCGGCAATTGCTGCAATTGCCTCGCCTTCATTCTGGGAATGCATGTTTGTTGGCATAATCGATAATACGATTAAAACTACAAGTGTAATTTTTTTCATTTTTTAGAATGTTATTAGTCTATATATAAAAATTAAAAGGGTTTCCAGCTTCAACTTTTTATGCCGCACATAATTTCGGAAGTCGAATGATAAAATTTTATTGCATCGATCCTGCCCAGGTGGGAGTTGATGGTTTTCGGAGAGGGATTACCTGATTTGGCCCTGCGCGTTCTTCCCATGTAAAAGTAGTTAAGATCATAAATAATTTATTGTGGGTTTATTGGGTCATAAATAATTATTTGGTGCAAGGTTATAGGAGGCCCGAACTTATGTGCAGGATTTATTTCCAGCATCGGCATTTGTCCGCGGAGTAGGGAAGAGCGGAGGTGGGGCATCACGTTTGTAAATCTAAATATTTTCTTAAAGGTTTGAAAGGGGATTAAAGAATTTTCACTAAATTTCTGTCTCTTTCCCCCTACACCGATTTTATAAAAAAAAGAAAGATATGATAAAGTCTCAGGTAATCAGTTATATCAACAGTAAGATAGGGGTAGATAAATTAAAAACAAGGAACACCACTTTTGCCAATAAAAGTGTTAGCGGTAGCAGAGTTGCCTGGTGGATGAATATAAAACTCGAAAATTTTGAGAAGAATTGGAACATCATCTTAGTAGAAGAAAGTGAATTTTTATATCTAAATATTCCGGCAAATACCTTTAAAAATCCTGAAAAATACTTCAGGGTTTGGGATGAAAAGAATGCAGTAAATCTTGTTGTCTCAAGTGATCGGCAGGATGGATATTTAAAAGATACTTCTTCTGGAGGTACAGAGGTAGATTTTAAACCTTTCATTGTGAAAAGATTTCCTATTCCGGAAAAAATGCAGTCCTCCGAGCTTTACCAGGCACCCAGGAGTTCACGCTTAAAACCAGAAGTGATTTCCTTTACTTCAGTTCCAAAATTACATCCTGAAGTCCGCAGGCAACGAATTATTTCACAGAATCAGACCAATGTTTCTTATGAAAAATTATTCGGTTCGCATTTAAAAGGAGCTGATAACATAAAGCTTCAGGATCCCTGGATTAGAATGCCATATCAGTTCAATAATCTGCTTGAATTCTGTGTAATGTTGGGGAATAACAATAATGAACCGGGCAGAACAATTAATTTAAAGGTGGTTTCCTGGAATACAGAAGAATTTATTGAACACAGTAAAGACTGCTTTAACCAGTTAGGAGCTGCTGTAAAGGAAATGAGAATCAATCTTACTTTTGTCCTTGAGCAACATCATGACAGATTCATTGAGGCAGATAATGGCTACAAAATTGTACTTGGAAGAGGCTTGGATATCTTCGAAAAGAGGGAGGGCCGATTTTCAATTGGCGATGTGGATCAAAGGTGGAGGAAATGTAAGGCTTGTGAAATTACTTATATTAAAATGGCGCAGTAAAAAACTTTTAGATTTATACTCTTAGTATTCCAGATCGTCTTCCAAATCTTCCAACTCCTCTTCTGTAATCCCATTGATATTTGCCAGGGAATTCATCGTTTCATCCAGCTTATGGAATAGCTCTAAAAGCAGTAACAGGTTTTGATCTTTACTGTGGCGGAACATCTCCAGGTCGAATCTGAAAGTATCGCCTTCTACGAAGGTTTGATTGACTTCTGCAAATTCACCCAACATTCCTACATTGATGATCCTGTCGGTAAGGGCGCCTTGGGCTTTTGCTAAAGCGAGGTAGGAGAGGAGGAGTTTGTTTCTGTAATCTGACATTTTTGAAAGGATTAAGGATTAATGTTTAATGTTTAATAAATGAGTATGCAGTGTGCAGTGGTTAGTCGGCAGTCAAATTAAAAGCACCAAATTGCAAGTAAGGTCAAATCATTACTCCATAGTCTCACAATGAATAATCGTTAGTGTAACTCTAAACTAACAATTCCTAAGTTTACTTCTAAAACCTTACTTCCGAGGAATTCCTGCCGGCCTGTAGGCGGGCTTCGCTCCGCACAAGTTTCGCTCTGGATGACATGCTGAACTGGCAACGGGCAACAGGCAACATATCTCTGAACTCATAACTCCTAACTACATTTCTACCTTCGCACTTCTAAAACCGTACTTCCAAGAGATCCCTGCCGGCCGGTAGGCGGGCTTCGCTCCGCAAAAGTTTTGCTCTGGATAACATGCTGAACTGGCAACTGGCACCAGGCAACATAACTCTGAACTCATAACTCCTAAATACATTTCTAACTTCGTACTCCTAACATCGGACTTCTAAAACCGTACATTCAAGAGATCCCTGCCGGCCGGTAGGTGGGCTTCGCTCCGTAAAACTTCGCTCTGGATGACATGCTAAACTGGCACCAGGCAACAGGCAACATATCTCTGAACTCATAACTCCTAACTACATTTCTAACTTCGTACTTCTACCATCGTACTTCTAAAATCGTACTTTCAAGAAATTCCTGCCGGCCGGTAGGCGGGCTTCGCTCCGCAAAAGTTTCGCTCTGGATGACATGCTGAACTGGCAACGGGCAACAGGCAACATAACTCTGAACTCATAACTCCTAACTACATTCCGAACTTCGTACTCCTAAAATCGGACTTCAAAAATCGTACTTCCAGGAGATCCCTGCCGGCCGGTAGGCGGGCTTCGCTCCGTAAAACTTCGCTCTGGATGAAATGCTGAACTGGCAACGGGCAACAGGCAACAAACTCTGAACTCATAACTCCTAACTACATTTCTAACTTCGTACTTCTAATTTCGTACATCAGTAAACTCGTATTCCACATCCCCCAGGTCTATGCTGTTGGCCATTTTCATTTCCAGCTGAGCGGGGAAAATATCGGGAATACCTACTTGCAGACATAGAGAATAGCCGCCAAAGGTCTCCTCATTCAGATTGGTTCGTGCTGCGTACCTCATCTCTTCCTGAATATGCTGATACTGCTCTTCGGTCAGGGTTATTTCAAGTTTTCTCATCTTTGATCCTTTTGTATGACTAAGGTAAAATGAGACCGCGCCAATATGTGTCGCCAAAGATTTATTCTTTACTATAAACCTATATTTTTATCTTTTTAGTTCGTAAATCTCCTTTCGTACTTCGGACTTACCACGTCATGGTTTGTCAGTCTGACTGCTTAAATTTAGATTCAAAAGATTTAGGATGAACAAAAAAATACTTTACCTCGACATGGATGGCGTAGTGGCCGATTTTGAAAAACGTATAGGAGAGCTCGAACCTTCTCTGATAAATTTTAAAGATCACCCGGACCAGGAGGTCCTTTCAAACAAGATAGACCAGATATGCTATGCAAATCCGGATATTTTTCACGACTTGCCTCCTATAGAAGGAGCTATTGAAGCCGTAGGAAAGTTGGCTGAGCAATACGAGATCTTTTTCCTTTCCACGGCTATGTGGAGCCTCCCGCAATCCTTTACCGGAAAACGGATCTGGATCGAGGATCACTTCGGCAACCTGGGGCGCAAACGCCTGATCTTATCCCATAGAAAGGATCTCCTAAAAGGGGATTTTTTAGTAGATGATCGCACTAAAAACGGAGCTTCCGAATTCGAAGGGGAGCATATCCACTTTGGAACTTCGAAATTCCCGGATTGGGATTCTGTTTATGCATATCTGTGTAGCAAGGTTTAAGGGCGCCGTAGGATTTTGGCTAACGCGAATTAGGAGAGGAGGAGTTTGTTTCTGTATTCGAATTTTTGAAAGGATTAAGGATTAATGTTTAATGTTTAATAAATGAGTATGCAGTGTGCAGTGGTTAGTCGGCAGTTAAATTGAAAGCACCAAATTGCAAGTAAGGTCAAATCATTACTCCATAGTCTCACAATGAATAATCGTTAGTGTAACTCTAAACTAACAATTCCTAAGTTTACTTCTAAAACCTTACTTCCGAGGAATTCCTGCCGGCCTGTAGGCGGGCTTCGCTCCGCACAAGTTTCGCTCTGGATGACATGCTGAACTGGCAACGGGCAACAGGCAACATATCTCTGAACTCATAACTCCTAACTACATTTCTAACTTCGTACTCCTAAAATCGGACTTCTAAAACCGTACTTTCAAGAGATCCCTGCCGGCCGGTTGGCGGGCTTCGCTCCCCAAAAACTTCGCTCTGGATGACATGCTGAACTGGCAACGGGCAACCGGTAACCTATCTCTGAACTCATAACTCCTAACCACATTTCTTACTTCGTACTTCAGTAAACTCGTAGATAATGAGGCAACGCGATAAAAGATGAGGTTTCTTGTACTGGTTGAACAAAAAATAAATCCGGCCCTGCGGACCGGGTGATTTAAAGTGAACAAAAACTGATTAAGTGGAAATGTTTGGCAGAACTTACAAGAACCTTTTATTAAGAAAAGCTCTTCCTGACCCTGTTTTCAGATACTTTTCAAATAGGTAGGCTTTATATTTATCGTGAAATATAATCTGCGTAATCACCGAAACAGGAATCCTGTATTGTGTGGATTTTACTTTTCCATAATTATGCTCTTTCAATCTCTGCTCAAGATTTGAAGTACATCCAACATAAACAGAATCATTTGAGCATCTTAATAAGTAAACCGTCCATGCTTGTGTTTCCATCTATAAAAGATTAAATCAGAGGACAGCGTCCAAGTTGAAAGGTAAGAATAAAAAAGCTCGCATTCGCTCAAAAAAGCTCCGGCGAGCGAAGAATAATGGAGATCTGGAAAGGAAGATTATCTATGTTCTTATCTCTATAAAGAATATTTAATTAGTGGACAGCGTCCACCGTAGCTCGTCCACACATTGGATCGAAATCTTTATTAACTGCTAAAAATAAAAAAGCTCGCCTTCGCTCAAAAATGAGCTTCGGCGAGCGAAGGTGGAGTCGGAGGGGTTCGAACCCTCGTCCAAACAAGCAATTCAGAAGCTTTCTACACGTTTAGTTTTCGTTTGTTTTTCGATGTACAGCCGGCCGAAAACCACCAACTGCACACTTATCCTCAATTGAGTTTCAGAACTGCATCAAGGCCCTGCAGTTCCTATATTTACTTTGTCGGTGCCTCTGGTGCGGGCGCCGTAAATCAAGGCTCCCGCGAGACATCTCGGCTCCCTACCTTGTAGGGACTAAGCATATCCTACTATGATTCGGATTATGCAGCCAAGGCGTAGTTATTCTCGCCGTTTAAAAAGTGTGAAAAATGAGATTTACGAGCTATTTCCCAGCGCTCGACGTGCTTACAACTCAATTAGACTCGCTGTCAAAACCAAGTCGACCCCAATATGTAAAGAACTTCTGCAAGTTTACTGCATTTTCCATGCCAGTATTATTAGTGACAAAGCTAAGAATTTATATCAGCTTTTAAATTTAAAGATAATTTATTTTACACTGTCCTGTCCTGGCTTCTGGTTCTTGGAGCCAAGCGATCTTAAGTCTTTTTTCGCACCTCTTTTAATTCTTATATTTGGGAAATTCAAACAAAACAACAGCTGTTCTGCTATGATAAAATTTGCCCTTATTAAAGAGCGTAAAACTCCTCCCGATCGCCGTGTAGTCTTTTCTCCCCAAAAACTACAAGAGGCAAAGAAGCAGTTTCCTGAAGCCGAATTCAAGGTGGAAAGTTCAGACATTCGCATCTTTAAAGATGACGAATACAGGGAAGCCGGGTTTGAAGTTTCCGAAGATATATCAGACTGTGATGTGATGCTGGGCGTGAAGGAAGTGCCGCTTCCTTATCTTATCCCCAACAAAAAATACTTTTTCTTTTCTCATACTATCAAAAAACAACCCTATAACCGGGATCTTTTGCGGGAGATCCTCCGGAACAATATCGAGCTTTTCGACCATGAAGTGATCGTAAACGAAACCGGCGGCCGACTTATTGGCTTCGGAAGATATGCCGGTCTGGTAGGCGCTTATAACGGCTTGCGCGGAATAGGGCTCAAAAATGACACTTTTGAGCTCCCTAAAGCCGAAAGTCTTTCCGATCTTAATGCCATGTTGGCAGAGCTGGACAAAATACAGCTGGAGCCCTTTAAGATCCTGCTTACCGGAAGTGGAAAAGTTGCCTTTGGAGCCCGGGAAATTCTCGATCACCTTAAAATTAGAAAAGTAGAAGTTGAAGACTATCTCAATAAAGACTTTGATGAGCCCGTCTATTGTCATATTGATGTGCTGGACTACAATAAGCGAAAAGATGCAACGCTAACTAATAATGCCGACTTTTACCGGCATCCGGAACATTATGAATCCGATTTCAGGAAATTTACCCGGGTTACAGATTTCTTTATCGCCGGACATTTCTACGGGCAGGGAGCTCCTGCCTTTTTCACTGCAGAAGATGCCAAAGCACCAGATTTTAAAATAAAGTACATAGCCGATATTTCCTGTGATATCGCCGGGCCTATCGCCAGCACGATTCGGCCGTCGACCATTGCAGAGCCTCTTTACGGCTATGACCCGCAGGAAGAAAGAGAAGTAGATTTTCGGGAGGCCGGTGCTATTGTAGTAATGGCAGTAGACAATCTTCCCTGTGAGCTGCCAAAAGATGCAAGCGAAGGATTTGGAGAAATGTTCCTGGAGCACGTGTTGCCCGCCTTTTTTAATGGAGACAAAGACGGGGTCCTACAACGGGCAAGAATGACTCAAAATGGAAGACTTACCAAAAAATTCGAGTATCTCCAGGATTATGTAACGGGAGAAATGATATGAAGTTACCCGGGACCTTAATAATGATTTGTTTACTTATGAATTTTTCTGCGCAGGCCCAGCTGGAGGTCATGACCTACAATATTAAATATGCCAATGAAAATGATGGCGAGAACAGCTGGTCGCAACGCAAGGATTTTCTTGCCGCCCAGTTGAAGTACCATGAACCCGATATTTTTGGCGTGCAGGAGGCTTTGCTTTCTCAGCTGGAATTTCTGAAAAATGAGCTCAACAGCTATAATTACTTCGGAAGAGGCCGCGATGATGGGGCTCAAAAAGGGGAATTCAGCGCTATATTCTTTAAACCTGAAAAATTTAAACTGCTGGAGCAGGGAACCTTCTGGCTTTCTTCTACACCCCGGGTTCCCGGAAAGGGATGGGATGCCTCTTATCCGCGGGTATGTACCTATGGAAGGTTCATGGTGAAAAAATCGGGTAGAGAATTCTGGGTTTTCAATACCCATTTTGATCATGTAGGGATAGAGGCGAGAAAACAGAGTGTACGCCTTATACATAAAAAGATATCAGAACTTAATAAAGAAGATCTTCCTGTCATTCTAATGGGGGATCTCAATCTTGAGCCGGAAACAGACGAGATCGGGTTCTTAGCTTCATATTATAAGGACACAAAAGAAAGTGCAGCGCATATTTTTGGATCCGAAGGAACTTTTAACGCGTATGAATTCCATAAACCAGTAACCCCGCGTATTGATTACATTTTTACTAAGGGAGATGTAAAGGTGAGGAAATATGCTGTTCTTAGTGATTCTAAAGATCTGAGATATCCGTCAGATCACCTTCCGGTAATGGTCCAGCTGGAGCTTTAATAGGTCTTAGCTGAAGAAGAAAAAAGCCACGCAAAACGTGGCTTTTGTGTTTTTAAACATGTTTCCCGGATTAGGTAGGATCAACAGGTCCATTGGAGCCTGCCCCGCCCGGTCTGTCTTTATCCCGGTCTCCGGGAGGATTCTGTTTTGTTGGAGCTTCACCGGTAGAGGTGTCCGGAGTTCGTGGAGTACTCGCATTACCGGCGCCGGTTCCTTCGGGAGGGAAACTTCTTCCGGTGTTGCGAACATCGGGACTATCTTTAGCCGGATCCCTTGCTTCCGAAGCCTCTTTGCGAAACTTCTGGATAATATCCTTAAAGTGCTCTCCGGCTGCCTCACGACCTCCCAATCCATAGCTTAGCGCTACAGCAACTGCAATGGCGCCAAGGATCAATCCAAATGCCAGTTCCACGATCTCGTTTGCAATTCCCATGGTCCTTAAAGCAATGGCTATAAAGAGCGCCAGCGAGGCCCAGCGAATAACACTCGCAATGAAATGGTTCTTGCTGGAGCGGGTCATGGTGTTGTAGATCAACAGCGAGATGTAATTACCAATAGCAAGTATGATGAGGCCAAAGATAATTTGTCCCGTAACTTCAAGGATCTGGTGTAGGATCTCGGTGAGTCTTGAGAGTCCCAGGATCTCCACTGCTGTTATGATACCAAAAAAGACCAGGAAGAAATAGATAAGGTTGGCCACCAGTCTGGACAGGGATTGGCCGGAGCCTATCATGTTGTGGATCTGAATTTTTTCCGCAGTACGATCCAGGCCCATGCTTTTAAACAGGTCCTCAAGAAAATTTGCCAGGTATCTTCCTCCCCAAACAAAGACCAGAAGG
This sequence comes from Salinimicrobium aquimaris, assembly GCF_035607535.1. Classification (NCBI taxonomy): domain Bacteria; kingdom Pseudomonadati; phylum Bacteroidota; class Flavobacteriia; order Flavobacteriales; family Flavobacteriaceae; genus Salinimicrobium; species Salinimicrobium aquimaris. Next base: position 3,680 of record NZ_JAYDZX010000006.1, on the reverse strand, counting down.
ATAAGAGCAGCAATAATGATTTCCCCGATCAATTCTGTAAAGCCATAAAGTATATCATTGGCAGGTTCAGAAATCGCATCGAGCCTTAGCGTATTAAAGGCCTGAATAAGGAAAGGGATAAAAATAATGATAAAGACCAGCTTTCTTAGTACGGTTACCAGACGGTCTGTATCTTTAAATCCTGTTTTATCGACCAGCCGGTCTAATAATCCACCTCCAATATTTATGAGGTTGGCAACAAATTTTGCGAGCACGTAACCAATAAAAGCTATAAGAAGAGCTCCAATTAGGTTTGGAATGAACATGAGGAATTCATTGAGCATATTTTCCAGGGGAGTAAGAACTTCACTTATTCCTAAAACCTCCAGGGCGATCAACAGGACGATGATCATTATAAGGTAATAGAAAATATTACCCACAAATTCATTTGTGTCATCTACGTTTCCCCCTCCAAAAATGCGTTCATCCCAGGAGGTTCTTCGCATGAGTTTTACCACTACCGCCTTGATGCCTTTTGCAATAAGCCATCCAATTAAAAGGACAAGTAAGGCACCCAGTAATTCGGGCAAAAAATTGGCGATACTCTCGCCGATATTTTCCAGTTGAGTTTCCATAATTTATTGATTTTTTAAGAAAGTTAGCACTTGAAGTTATGACAAAAAGGACTTCTGCCACAGTCACTTAACAAGAGTTTAAAAAAATATTCAGGTTGTTGTTAATATTTTTTTAGTCGGAATTCTGCATTAAAAATTCAGCGGAATTAGGAGTAGCAAGGGCTGAACGAAAATGCCATTTTTCAGAAAAAAAACTGATTTTTTTTTCAACAGTCTTTAGTTAATAAGAAAGCATTACCTCATCTTTCAAAACTCAGGAATTAAAATAACTTTACTCCTCTTTCAAGTTAAACAAAAAACAAACGCCATGGTTGAAGAATTATTTAGCACCCAGACTTATACCTATGATGAGGTACTGCAAGCATGTTTAAAATATTTTAAAAATGACGAGCTTGCAGCCACTACCTGGATAAATAAGTATGCAGTAAAAGACAAAAAAGGAAAATTTTTAGAACTAACCCCAGATGATATGCACAGGCGAATGGCAAAGGAATTTGCCCGTATGGAAGCAAAATATGCAGACCGTGCAGCTGGGAAAGAAAATCTGTCTGAGTATGGGAAATCCAGGGAGTTTTTGAGTGAGGAAAGAATTTTTCAACTGTTCAAGGACTTTAAATACAGCATTCCACAGGGTAGTGTCATGGCGGCCCTCGGGAATGACCAAATGATCGCTTCCCTCTCCAACTGTGTGGTAGTTCCCCCGGTCTATGATTCTTACGGTGGGATTTTACATACAGATCAACAATTAGTACAATTGTTCAAAAGACGTTGTGGGGTAGGAGTGGACCTTTCGGGCCTGCGTCCTAAGAATGCACAGGTTTCTAACGCAGCCGGGACTACTACCGGAGCTGTTTCCTTTATGGAGCGTTTCTCCAACACCACGCGGGAAGTTGCCCAAAATGGCCGTCGAGGGGCTTTAATGCTCACTATTGATGTAGCTCACCCCGACGTTGAGGATTTTATCACAATTAAACAGGATCTTAAAAAGGTAACCGGGGCGAATATTTCTCTTAGACTTTCAGACGAATTTATGAAAGCCGTTACCGAGGATACCGATTTCACATTACGCTGGCCAATCGACAGCCCAAATCCTAAATACACCAAAAAAGTACGTGCAAAAGAGTTATGGGACACCATTATTAAATGTGCTCACAATACTGCAGAGCCGGGGTTGATCTTTTGGGATAAACAACATACCTATTCAACCTCTTCCTTTTATCCCGGATTTAAGAACAGCTCAACAAATCCATGTTCGGAGATCGCAATGCAGGGTGGAGATTCCTGCCGGTTGATTGCGGTTAACCTTTACAATTTTGTCGACAATCCTTTTACTGAAAATGCTTCCTTCAATCACGAGAAGTTCTATAAAGTGATCTATGAGACTCAAAGGTTGATGGATGACCTTGTAGATCTTGAGCTCGAAGCCGTGGAAAAGATCCTCGCCAAGATCGACCAGGATGAGGAGCCAGATTTCATCAAGAAGAACGAGATCGACACCTGGAAATTACTTGCCGAAAATGGTAAGAATGGTAGACGTACCGGGCTTGGATTTACTGCCCTTGCCGATGCTGTTGCTGCTCTTGGAGTGAAATTTGATACAGATGAAGCTCTTGAGGTGGTTGATAAGATCATGCAGACAAAGCTAAGAGGTGAATTTGACAGTAGTATTGATATGGCCATCACCAGAGAGCCGTTCAAGGTTTTTGATCCGGCCATTGAAGAGCAGTCAGATTTTGTGCAAATGATGAAGAAAGATTTTCCTGAGCTTTACACCCGTATGATGCAGCACGGGAGAAGGAACATCTCGATTAGTACTGTAGCTCCAACCGGAAGTTTGAGTATGCTTGCGCAAACTTCTTCTGGAATTGAGCCGGTTTTCATGCTGTCTTACAAGAGAAGAAGAAAAGTTAACGCTTCAGGCTCCAATGCAAAAGTGGCCTTTGTTGATGATACAGGAGATGCTTTTGAGGAATTCACTGTTTACCACCCTAAAGTGAAGACCTGGATGGAGGCTTCGGGCAAAGAAGCTATTGAACAAAGTCCGTATGCCGGTGCAACTGCTTCAGAAATAAACTGGCAAAAGCGTGTAGAAATGCAGGCGCTGGTTCAAAAATATACCACGCACTCCATTAGTTCAACGATCAACCTTGCTTCCGATGTGAGTCAGGAGAAGGTAAGTGATATCTATATTGAGTCTTGGCAAAAAGGACTTAAAGGAATCACCGTGTACCGCGACGGTTCGAGAAGTGGAATTTTGGTTTCTTCAGATGATAAAGGGAAGAAAGACGCAAGTAAGGAAAGTGTCTTTGCTGAAACTTATGCGCCAAAACGTCCAAAGAAACTGGAGTCAAAGATCATTCGTTTCAATAACGAAAAAGAAAAATGGCTTGCAGTGGTTGGTATCCTGAACGATCGTCCATACGAGATCTTCACCGGGAAAATGGAAGATGTTTTCAATCTGCCGCAGTGGGTGGAGAAAGGCTATGTGATCAAGAACCGCGATGAAGATGGTAAATCGAGATACGATTTCCAGTTCTGTGATAAGCACGGATATAAAGTAACTATTGAAGGACTTTCAAGGTCATTTAATGAGGAATACTGGAATTATGCGAAGCTGATCTCCGGAGTACTTCGCCACGGAATGCCAATTCCTTATGTAGTAGATCTTATCAACAACCTGAACCTGCTAGACGAAAGCATCAATACCTGGAAAGCAGGTGTGGTTCGTGCCCTTAAGCAATTCGTACCCGATGGTACTCCTGCAGCCGATAAAGAATGCGGGGAATGTGGAGATCCTGAAGGAATCATTTTTTCTGAAGGATGCCTGGTATGTAAAAGCTGTGGTTACTCCAAGTGTGGATAATCAATTTTAATTCTGTCCCCCGGTAAATAGAAACCCCGCTTCTGAAAAGAGGCGGGGTTTTGTTTTTGCACCCTGTTCAACCCTTTTAGGTTCTATCCTTTCGGTGTTCTAAACCTTTCCAAGTTCTCAACCCTTTCAGATACTATGATTAAATCCTAATGTGACTCTCCTTTTTTCCTCTTGATTTTTTAACTTTGTACTAA
>NZ_JAYDZX010000005.1:0-29761 GCF_035607535.1 Salinimicrobium aquimaris | reverse complement strand
TTAGTACAAAGTTAAAAAATCAAGAGGAAAAAAGGAGAGTCACATTAGGATTTAATCATAGTATCTGAAAGGGTTGAAATTTCAGAAAAACGGAGCAGTAAAACCTACAAGGTCTAAAAAAGACCTTGCAGGTTTAATTATATACCATTAAACAAAACAGCCCCACGCAACACGTGGGGCTGTTTTGTTTTAAAATCCCGACGGGATTATTTTGTTTCCTTCGCGGGTTCGTTCAACTTCCGGCTCATCTCCATCGAAATGGAAGACCTGTCAAAAGTGATCTTTCCGGCTCCGGTTTCTATAATTACTGCATTTAGTTTGTCACTAAAATCAATTATTTTACCGTGCATTCCGCTTTTGGTCACAACTCTGTCTCCTTTTTTAAGTTCAGACGAGAACTGTTTTTCCTGCTTTGCACGTTTCATTTGAGGGCGTATCATAAAAAAATACACCACGATGAACATTAAAATAATTGGGGCAAACTGGGCTAATTGGTCCATAGGTAATTCTGTTGCTTTTGCTTCTCAATTAAGATTGAGCCGCCTTAGGCTCTACAAAAGCTTTGATTTTTATTTGTTCTTTACCGGTTTCGGTGTTAGCTGTAATTGTTACTGTCTTAGTAACCTGGTTTTGTCCGCTACCGTTGAACTTCACTACCATCTCACCAGACTCTCCCGGAGCAATTGGCTCCTTGGTCCAGGTTGGCACTGTACAACCACAAGTACTGGTAGCATTAGTGATAACAAGCGGTGCCTTACCGGTGTTAGTAAAAGTAAAAGTGTGCTCAACATTTGTTCCCTGCTCGATAGTTCCGAAATCATGTTCGGTCTCATTAAAAGTAAGCTGAGGATAAACTACCTCCTGTGAATCACGCAGAGCAGCTTCTTCTACGTTTTCTGCCTGTACCTTATCGGCTGCATTTTCCTTACAAGAAGTAAAATTGAAAGCAGCAATTAGTGCCAGTAATAAAATTCCTTTTTTCATGATTTACAATTTATGGTTAAAGTGGATAAAATTAAGAAAAATTGCAGGACTACATAAGACCCCTGCCCATTTTGTTCAGTTTGCCGTTTTCCCTGTACTCTTTGGAGAGTTTATCAAGGATACCGTTGATAAAAATACTACTTTTAGGAGTACTGTATTCCTTGGCAATTTCTAAATATTCGTTAATAGTGACCTTAACGGGAATAGAAGGGAACTTCAAAAATTCACAGATCGCCATTTTAATAAGGATCTTATCGAGGTCGGCGATCCTTTCCTTATCCCAGTTTGGAGTCTTTCCTTCCATCTCATTGGCCAGGCTCTCATCGTTGAGCAAAGTTTTTCTGAAGAGCTCAATCGCATACTCCTTATCGTCTGAACTCTTGAATAACTTCGTCAGTGCCTGCTCCTTCCCTGCAGAAGCCTTTTGCAACATCTTCACTATTGCAGTGTTTACAAGCGGGAGGTCATCTATCCAGGTGATCTTTTTATCTTCAAGGTAATCGTAAAGCTTCTCGTTGGGAGCGATGATCTCTTTAAAGACAGCGAGAACAAATTCCTTATCTTCCTTAAAACTGGATTCGCGTGTAGACATATAATTGTCGTACAAGTCGCTTTTCCGAATCTCTGCCCACAGGATCTCCACGTACTCGTCGTCATTCTTCCAGTTGTTGAGCTTCCGGGTGTCTAGTGCGACATTTAAAGCGTTATTCTTTTCCAGCTGGGAGATCAACTCGTTATTGACGAACTTCCTGTTGGGATCTACATCTTCTTCAGAAGGCAAGTGCTTTTGCTGGCCCTTCTCCAAATAATCTTCGGCATGATCCTTAATCTCCACAAATAAATTCAGAAGTAGAAGATACAGGTCATACATTTCATCCATGCTCTTGAGCAGGAATTTTTCCTCGGACTTCAAATTGTCATTTTCACTCTGGGAGTAGGCGTATAATGACTGCATTACTTTAACCCTGATATGTCTTCTGGTCAACATAGCTGTAAAAGAACTTTAAAAAATTAGGGCGAAAGGTGTTTTCCTTTCGCCCGGCAAAAATACTATTTAATTGAAAACCCGCTGGCGTTATTTGCTATTTTTTCTGTCGGCTATTCGTTGCTGAGCAACTTTTAAAGCAGCTTGATGTGTAGTAATGTCGCCTGCTTCAGCCGTAGAAAGGATCTCCAGGGTGGTATTGTATATATTCTGAGTCTTTTCCATGATCTCCTTGCGGCCATAGCCTTCAAGTTCAGCATAAACATTAATGATCCCTCCGGCGTTGATAAGAAAATCTGGAGCATAGATGATGCCTTTTTCACGAAGAATAGCTCCGTGTTTATTTTCATCTGCTAACTGGTTGTTGGCAGCTCCTGCAATTATTTCAGCTTTGAGACGCTCCACCGTCTGGTCATTTATTGTAGCACCAAGAGCACAGGGTGCATAGATGTCAACATTTAATGCATATACATCTGCTCCCGTAAAGATCTCGGCATTATATAGGCTGCTCACCTGCTGCAGGCGCTCTTCGTTGATATCGCTAATGATGATCTTAGCACCTTCCTTAGCGAGATAGGAGACCAGTGCCTCCCCAACATGGCCTATTCCTTCCACAAGCACAGATCTTCCCTGTAGATCATCTGACCCATAACGGAACTTGGCCGCAGCTTTCATTCCCATATAAACGCCATAAGCAGTGACAGGAGAGGGATTTCCGGCACCACCCTTATCTTCAGAAATACCGGTAACATAAGGCGTCACCTCGCGCACCGTATCCATGTCGGCAGTTTCCATCCCCACATCTTCCGCAGTGATATATTTTCCGCTAAGAGAGTGGACGAATTCTCCAAACCTGCGCATAAGCTCGGGCGTCTTTTGAGTTTTGGCATCCCCAATGATCACCGCCTTACCACCACCCAGATTGAGGCCGGTAACGGCACTTTTAAAGGTCATTCCGCGGGAAAGACGAAGCACATCATTAAGCGCATCCCATTCACTAGTGTAGTTCCACATGCGGGTACCACCCAGGGCAGGACCTAAAACTGTATTGTGAATTCCAATAATTGCCTTTAATCCTGTATCTTTGTCGTTGCAAAAAACCACTTGTTCATGGTCATCAAAGGAAAGCTGCCCAAAGACCGGAGCGGCTTTTTTAAGTTCATTTGCCTTTAGAACATCCACTGTCATTAGTTTAAAAATTTATATGAATTTCGTAAATCGGAATTTTATAGCGCAAAAATAATCAATATTTCAATTTGCAGTCATTGTGGAGAAACAAAGTTACGAAATTGAAAATGGAGCAGCTGCAGCCGTATGAGAGAACTTAAGCATCTAAACAAATATTTCTTAAAGTATAAATGGCATCTCATTGGAGGCATCTTCATTACCATAGTAGCAAGGGTCTTTGCCATCCTCACTCCCCGGTTTATTGGGGAATCTACCACTGCGATCGAGGAGTATGTAAATGATGAGATCACCTCTGAAGCAGTACTGCGGGAGGAACTGATGAATAACATTCTTCTTATCCTTGGAGCTACCATCATGGCTGCTCTTTTCACGTTTTTCATGAGGCAGGCGATCATCGTGGTTTCGAGACATATCGAATACGATCTTAAAAATGAGGTCTACAGGAAATACCAGGACCTAAGCCTTAACTTCTACAAAAAGAACCGCACCGGGGACCTCATGAACCGTATTAGCGAAGATGTTTCCAAAGTGCGAATGTATGCAGGGCCTGCTTTTATGTACAGCATTCAAACCGGTGTCCTTTTTATTGTGGTCATTCCCTATATGTTTCTCCAGGCTCCCGAGCTAACACTTTATGTTTTAACTCCATTACCCATCCTTTCTTTTGCTATTTATAAGCTTAGTGTGGCGATCAACAAGCGCAGTACCATTGTACAACAGTACCTTTCCAAGCTGAACACTTTTACTCAGGAAAGCTTCAGCGGAATTTCGGTCATAAAATCCTACGGACTTGAACCCCAAACCAACACCTCCTTTGTAACACTTTCCAACGAAAGCAAAGACAAGAACATTGACCTGGTGAAGGTGCAGGCATTCTTCTTTCCGCTTATGATCCTGTTGATAGGCGCCAGTAATATCCTGGTGATCTATATTGGAGGTAGAAAATTCATCAATGGAGAGATACAGGAACTTGGGGTAATAGTTGAATTCCTGCTCTATGTGAACATGCTCACCTGGCCGGTGGCGACTGTGGGCTGGGTCACTTCCATTGTGCAACAGGCCGAAGCTTCTCAAAAAAGGATCAATGAGTTCTTACAAGAAGTACCGCAGATCCAGAATCCGTCAAATGAGCCGGAAGACGTGCAGGGTTCCATTGCCTTTAGAAATGTCACCTTCACCTATGAAGACACCAATATAACAGCCCTCAAAAATGTCACTTTTGAGGTGGAAAGTGGGGAAACCCTCGCCATCATAGGTAAGACGGGATCGGGAAAATCAACTATCCTGGAATTGATCGGTCGTTTGTATGACGTCGAAAAGGGAGAGATCACTATAGACGGAAAGAACATCAAGACCATGAACCTCACAGAACTTAGGGAAAGTACGGGTTACGTGCCGCAGGATGCCTTCCTTTTTAGTGACTCCATAGGGAATAATATCAAATTCGGAAAAGCCGATGCGACCGAGGAAGAGATCGTTGAGGCTGCCAAAAATGCCGCAGTTCATAAGAATATCATCGGTTTTAGTAAGGGATATGACACTGTACTCGGGGAAAGAGGGATCACCTTATCCGGCGGACAAAAACAGCGGGTCTCTATTGCCCGTGCCATTGTTCATGATCCAAAGATCTTGCTTTTTGATGATTCCCTTTCCGCAGTAGATACAGAGACAGAAGAGGAGATTTTGAACAACCTCTTCAGGATCAGTAAAAATAAGACCACGATCATCGTTTCCCACAGGATCTCATCTGTTAAAAATGCCGATAAGATCATCATCCTTGAGGATGGGGAGATCGTTCAACGGGGTTCACATCAGCAACTTATTGATGCAGAAGGCTATTACCGGGAGCTTTACCTGAAACAGCTCAGTGAAAAAGAAATGTAAAAATATGTTGCGAAATGTTAATTTTTTTTAGATTTTTGAACCTATGATTTACAAACCGTAAAAGATAAATTGATTATGAGCGACAATGGAACGATTGAAAAAGAAGAGATTTTTTCCAAGGTCTTGAGAGCCGGGAGACGCACCTATTTCTTTGATGTTAGGGCGACTAAGGCAAACGATTACTACCTGACGATTACCGAGAGTAAAAAATTCACCAATGAAGACGGGTCTTTCCACTATAAAAAGCACAAGATCTACCTTTACAAAGAAGATTTTGCCGGTTTTAACGAGATCCTGCAGGAGATGACAGATTATATTCTTGAAGAAAAAGGTGAGGAAGTTATTAGCGAACGCCATCAAAAGAACTTCAAAAAAGAATATGAAGATGAAGATGAGCAAAAGAAGACCGAGGCTACCGCCGCTCCATCTGCCGCTGCTTTTACAGATATAAGTTTCGAAGATATTTAACAAAATTACACTTCAATAGAGAACCGTCCCGATCAAATCTGGACGGTTTTTTTATATTGGGGTGCCAAAAAAGCCATTTATGAGAACCATTATTTTTGCCCTTTTTCTTTTTCTGAATTTAAACCTTGTGGCACAGGAGGAACTTGACCTTTCCTACTACCTGCCACAGGATGTAACCTATAATTCTGAAATTCCCAAACCACAGGATATTCTCGGTTATGTTCCCGGAGAGTGGCATGCAAGCCACGACCAGATCCTCAATTATATGCGTGCCTTAGCTGAAGCTTCTCCGCGCATTAGCCTGGAGAATCGCGGTCACACTTTTGAAGGAAGGCCCCTTATTCTTCTTACAATAACTTCGGAAGAAAATCATCAAAACCTGGAGGAGATCCGTCAGCAACATGTCGCACTTACCGAACATGGTTCAGAAAATTTAAATATTTCTGAAATGCCTATCGTAGTGAATCAGGGTTTTTCAATCCATGGAAATGAAGCCAGTGGTGCTAATGCTGCTATTCTTGCCGCTTATTATCTGGCTGCTGCCGAAGGATCTGAAATTAACGACCTTTTAAACAACGCCGTAATTCTTTTTGATCCGGTCTTCAATCCTGATGGTTTACAGCGTTTCGCATATTGGGCCAATACCAATAAAAGCGCAAATATCAATCCCGACCCGCAGGATCGAGAGTATAGTGAAGTTTGGCCCGGTGGGCGAACAAATCACTACTGGTTTGACATGAACAGGGACTGGCTTCCTGTGCAATTACCCGAGAGTAGGGCGAGAATTGAGACCTTCCACAAGTGGTATCCAAACATCCTGACAGACCATCATGAAATGGGTTCTAACTCTTCCTTTTTCTTTCAGCCGGGTATCCCTTCCAGAACACATCCCCTTACCCCAGATCTCAATCAGGCTTTAACCAAGGAAATAGGAACTTATCACGCCGCAGCACTGGATAATATTGGCTCCCTTTATTACACCGAAGAGAATTACGATGATTTCTACTACGGAAAAGGTTCAACTTTTCCCGATATCCAGGGCAGTATAGGAATTCTTTTTGAGCAGGGAAGTTCCCGCGGACATGCACAGGAAACCGACAATGGAATTCTAACATTTCCATTCACCATCCGCAACCAATTCACAGCTGCACTATCAACTTTGGAGGCTGCTAAAGAAATGCGGGTGAAACTTTTGGATTATCAACGGAATTTCTACCAAAACGCCCGAAAAGAAGCTGAAAAAGGCGCTTACGTCTTCGGAAACACAAAAGATGCATCTTCAGCTTATCACCTGGCCGAGATCCTGAAGCGTCATCAGGTGGAAATCCACGAACTACAGGAGGAATTCAGCCAAAATGGAGAAACCTTCAAACCGGGCAGCAGCTATGTAGTGCCAAAAATGCAAAAAAATCAACGGCTTTTAAAAGCCATGTTCGAAAGAAGGACTGAGTTTCAGGACAGTCTTTTCTATGATATTTCGGCCTGGTCTTTTCCTCTTGCCTTCAATCTGGACTTTACAGAAGATGCAAAAATGAATGTTGCCGGACAAAAGATCGACAGCCTTTCAAGACCTGCTGTAGACCTTCCGGAAAAAAGCGAGTATGCCTACCTAATGGAATGGCATCCCTATGAAGCGCCAAAAGCTCTTAACGCCATTCTTAATAAAGGGCTCAGAGCAAAAGTTGCCATGCAACCTTTTACAGCCGGAAACCGCAGGTATGACTACGGTACGATTTTAATTCCCGCTCAAAACCAAAAGATGGATGCTGATGAGATCTTCGATCTTCTAAAGCAAGTGGCTGAAGATTCACATGTAGAGATCTCTGCTGCCGATACGGGATTAACAGGAGGAGTTAACCTGGGAAGCAACCAGTTCAGGGCTTTAGAACCTCAAAAAGTTGCACTTTTGGTGGGTGACGGTATTACCCCTTATGATGCCGGAGAAATATGGCACCTGTTTGATCAGCGGTACGACATGCAGATCACCAAACTCGATCTCTCAAATTTCTCCAGAGCAGATCTAAGCCGGTATTCCGATATTATCCTTTCCAACTCCTGGAGCAGCGCGTTGGGCAAAGATGAAGCTGAAAAATTGAAAGAGTGGGTTCGCCGCGGCGGTACCTTGATCGCTTACAAGAACGCAGCCAGGTGGTTTGACCGTAATGAATTTATGGACCTGGAGTTTAAAGAGAATGAAGTACAGGCCAAAAATATTAGTTTTGAGCAGCGAAGAGATTTTAGAGGAGCACAGGGAATCGGAGGAGCTATTTTTGAAGCCAAACAAGACCGCTCCCACCCTATTAACTTTGGATATAAGGATGATAAAATTGCCCTTTTTAGAGACACCACATTGTTTGTAGAAGCCGATTCTACTTCCTATAATAATCCCATTAAATACACCCAAGAACCTCTTTTGAGTGGGTACATAAGTGAAGAAAATCTGGAATTGCTGCCGGAAACAGTTCCGTTTAAGCATAACAGTATCGGAAGAGGAAATGTGATCCTGTTCACCGACAACACCAATTTCAGAGCCTTCTGGTATGGCACGAATAAGCTGCTGATGAATGCGATTTTCTTTGGGGATGAAATGTAAAATAGATATGAGATCTTAGATTTGAGATCTTAGATCTTACTTCCTTAAAAAAGAGGTTCCAAAAATGACATTTTTGGAACCTCTTTTTTATTAAGCTAAAGCCGGGTTATTTTCTGTATTCTTAACCTCCGGCTAAAGCCGGAGGCAATTCATGATTAGATTTCAATTTGAAAAATGCTCCCTCTCCTCTGGAGAGGGCTGGGGAGAGGATGGGCAATCAAATTGGCAGGACCTTTTAGTTTTATTCCTCATGTCCTCTGGCGAAGCCGGAGGCAAATCCTGGCCACAGGAAGCCACATCAATTGCAGTGGCTTCAGCCACTGGTCTAAAAATATAGTTCTACAAGGGTTTTAGCCCAAAAAACATACTGCCCAGCTTGCTGCCTCCAACGTCCAAAAAATCTTTAATTTGAACTGTAACAATGAGAGATGCAAAAAATGTCATTTTTGGAACCAATATTTTTTGGGCTAAAGCCCTGATCCTTCACAATTTTCAAAACCTCCGGCTAAAGCCGGAGGCAATTAATGATCGCTGTTGCCCCTTTCTCTCAGAGAAATTCATTGCTCCCTCTCCTCTGGAGAGGGCTGGGGAGAGGATGAGCAGACAACCTTGGCCAAAGCTTTTAATTTTATTCCTCCTGACTCTTGGCGAAGCCAGAGGCGGTACTTGCCAGAGGAACACCTTATGAATTGCCAGTGGCTTCAGCCACTGGTCTAAAAATAGAGTTCTACAAGGGCTTTAGCCCAAGTTAGGAGCAAAGGCTAATTAAATATGGCAAAAAGAAGAGTGTGGATATTCCTTGTCTCATGTCTAACATCTAAAATCTCACATCTAAACTAGCAACAATCACTACTACAACTCAGGCTTTTCGACTTTGCATTTTCAAAAGCTTCTTTTCCTTCTTTCCAGGCATACCACGCAATTCCGAGGCTGCCAAGAGCATCAACATAGGGAATCTGCCACAGCTCATAAAGTACACTCGATGTCAGAAGAATGAAGGATAAATAGAAACAGGTCTTGGTACATTTTGCATCAGAAATAATAGGCTGACTATCGAGCTTCTCCCCTACTTTAATCTTTTCGCGGTATAAGAAATACATGGTAAGAATTGAAAGTACGGCAATGACAATCCCCGCCAGGGTAGTTTCTGGTTCCGAGCCCTGAACAACAGCAAGTATGGCTCCCACCACCAAGCCGGCCGCCAAGATATAAAGGGCAGTACCGGTGATCTTTAGCGCTGTTACCTCAAAACCATCTCTTTCTACCACAGGACTCCTCTTCATCCTGTAGATCATATGGGCAATCCCTATCCCGCTCAAAACCTCAACAAAACTGTCCAGTCCAAACCCGAACAAGGCAAGAGTTTCATCACTGGCTCCAAAAAATGTAGAAACAATACCTTCGATCAGATTATAGCCAATGGTTACAAAACTTAGGATGAGCGCGTAATGCAGGCGCTTTTTATATTTATTGTTCTCCATAGTATAAAGGTAGATGTACGAACTTAGAAGTACTAATGAATATTGAAGAATTGAAAGTTTTAGGTGGCATTGACCCTGAAACAAGTTCAGGGTGACGGAAATTCACTACCCCAGCCTAAAACCAATTCGAATACACATTTGGGAAAGTCTTCTCCGAAGGAGGGGATACCGAACCTTAAGCTTGTTGTCTTTGTCCAGGACGAACAACCTGACCGCCGAAATCTCCTTCCTAAGAAATGAAATGTTCATTTTTATCGAATAAAAGCAGAACAGCTCAAGAAGGAGATTACTTCAGTCGCTCTTCTGAGCACCATCGCAAAGACGTACAGAAATTATTTCTCCGACACAACCGGCAACTACTAAAGGTTTATTTTTATTCCCCCATTAATCACGAATCCATCAACCGGCGCATAAATGTCCCGGAATTGAGGATCTGAGATCGAACCTGTGTAAATATCATCAAACCTGGTTTGGCGGGTGTCGGTAAAATTTTCAAAGTTTAGGAACAGCGAGAAATTCTCCCATTTCTTCTCGGTCATAAGACCAAAGATCCAGTAATCCTGCCCTGTCATACCACCTTCCAGTTTCTGCTTCCCAAAGTAGTATCCTTCAAGCCCAATCACCAGCTTCTCGTGGATTTCATAGACCAGCACATTATTCAGCCTGTGTTGAGCAACCAGCGGTGCCTCATAGGTTTCCCCATTGTAATGCTGATTGACATCGGCTAAGGTGTATCCGGTAAAGAGCTTGAAGTTTCCATACTTGAAGCGGAAATTGGCTTCCAGTCCCTGTGTATCCAGGTAACCATCTGGTTGATCATACACGTAGTGCGGATTGACACCATTGGAAAATGCGGCTGTCAATATGATAGGATCATTCACCCTCGTATAGAAAAATAATGTATTCACGCTGAAGTCTATAACCTCAAAAAGATCTGTACGGTAGTTAATATCGAAATTTGCACCTACAGATCTTTCAGCTTCAGTTTCAGAAACATCTATCGGCATTACATTTTGAAACTGTATCCTTTCAGCATCTTCAGTAAAGATGGTCGGGGTTTTGTAACCCAATCCGCCGCCGAGCCTCATGGTCCAGGCATCTGAAAATTCGATAAGAGCCGAAAGCCGGGGCAGTACGAACCAGCCATATTCGTTCTGGTAATCTGTTCTTAATCCGCTTTCAAGGCTGAACATATTTGAAATCCGCCAGTTGTTCTGAAGGAAAGCTCCATAAGTGATGTGATTGTAGTCCACCACCTGGGAAGTAGCCAAAGGATCCTGAGTAAATTTATCTGAAACAAGATTCAATCCAGCCACCCACTCCATGTTGACATCTCCAAAATTGTATGCGATCTCGCTAAAAGAAGCCAATTGATCTCCCGAAAATGTAAAATCGGGGATCTCAATCTTTCGTTCAAAAAAGCTGAAACTGTTCTTGATCATTAACGAACTGCCGTCTTCGTAGAGCTGCGTAAAGCCTGCACGAGTGGTGATCCTTTCGGTATTATTCCGCTCAAAGTAAGGATCTGAAACTTCCTCACCTTCCAAAAATGCGATATTCCCGCCTGTTCTTTCTTCAATAACCGTGTTTACTCCCAGCTCTAAAGTGGCATTTTCTGAAGGGTAATAAAACAACTTCGGATTCAGGGTCACCCGGTTCACTTTCGGAATGGCGGTAAGGCCTATATCGGCAGGATCGTAAGGATCGCTATAGTTGTAGGAAGCAAACAATGTGGCACCAAATTTTCCGAAGGTATCGGAATAGAACCCGCTTACATCAAGCCCCAGAGCTGAAGTCCCATTCAGCAGAAAATTGATCTCCCGCTCCTCTCCCGGAGTTTTAGACACCAGGTTTACGAGCCCCGCAATTGCCCCTCCACCATAAAGGGTCGAGGAAGCACCTTTTACCACCTCGACCTGCTGCAGGTCCAGCGGCACGATCTGCAACAGACTCAATCCGCCGGAAAATCCTGAGTAAAGTGGATAACCGTCCTTGAGCAACTGGGTATATTTTCCATCCAGACCCTGGATTCTAATGCTGGAATTGTAGGAAGTCGCAGATGTCTGCTGTGTCTGTATTCCTGTGGTTTCGTTGAGCAGCATCCGGATATCGCCGGGTTTCATATTCCCTTTTTCACCCAGTTCCTCGCCAGAGATGACCTCGACACGCGTGGGAAGATCGGCAATCGTACGTCGGGATCGGGTGGCCGAGATGATCACCTCTTCCATGTGCTCTCCTTCGGGAGCAAGTTCTATGGTGACAAATTTCTCTGCCTCCAAGGGAAATTCCATACTGAGCTCCTGTGTGGCAAAGCCAACGTAGCTTATCCGGATTATTTGTTTGCCATTAGGAATATTATCGAGCGTAATCACCCCTTCCTGATTTGCAGTTGCACCAATACTGGTCCCGGCAACAGATGCATTGGCGCCATAAAGTGGCTGATCGGTTTCGCTGTCTATTACTTTTATTTTAAGCACATTCTGTGCGTTTGCCGTCAGGCCACAAAAACAAAGGGCCAGCAGCAAAAATATCTTCTGTATCATTTTAATATTTTGAATTGGAAAAAATAGCTTTGGGTAAAATATTCTTGAGAGTTGTTCAGCTATTCTTTGGGGGTTGCCATATTCGGAAGGTAAATTCGGAAATGAACTTCATTTCACTTGCCGTAGGTTTTGTAGAAATCACAGGTTCCAAAAACGACATTTTTGAAGCCTCTTCCTGAAAAACAACGGCATTACAGGTACCGCAACTAAGGAAAGGCGAGCAAAGTTCGTTGCTATGAGATTCTCTTTCCTGTTCCTGAGAGATCATTTCCCCGCCACAGTCGTCTGCACAACAGGGAATTCCGTTGAGGACCAGAACCAGGAGCGCTATGAGAACTGCTGAAATTTTCACGCTGCAAAGTTAAAAAACTGAAATGGAATTAGCCCACTCTCAGTCCGTTTTCAACTTTGAAATCGGGATTAAGCAGCACGATATCATTATCAATCCCAACTGCACCAAGGACGAGACATTCACTCATAAAGTTGGCGATCTGTTTCTTCGGAAAATTGACCACAGCGATGATTTGTCTGTTTTGGAGTTCTTCTTTAGAGTATCGCTTTGTGATCTGGGCAGAGGATTTCAGAATACCAATCTCCGGTCCGAAGTCAATTTGCAGCTGATAGGCAGGATTCCTGGCTTCGGGAAAATCGGACACTGCAATTATGGTTCCCACCCGCATTTCTACTTTTTCAAAGTCATTCCAGGAGATAAGATTATTCAAAATTTAAAATTTAAGATTCAAGATTTATACCTCTCAAAAATGGCATTTTTAATTAAAATTTCTAAAAACATTTCTCGCAGAGGCCGCAAAGTTGAGACGCAGAGAACGCTGAAACCTCTTACAATTTCTCACCTTTTCTACTCAAAAAAGTTTCTCACAAAGGACGCGAAGTAAAAAAAAGAAGATCACAAAAGAGATTTAGAAAAATGTGGGAGATCGCCGGAAAACTTTTTCGTTTTACCCCACCTCTAAAGGGAGCCGAAAAAGTTTCAGAAGTTTTGGACTTCTAATTTCGTAGATCTAAAATCTATACTTCACTTTATCCAAACACCTTCTTTATCACCCATGCCGGACCTATAAGCAGGAATTGAACATCCTTCAAAAAAGAAGGTTTTTTACCTTCTATTTTATGTCCGTAGAATTGGCCTGCCCAGGCCACTGCAAAAATGATGAGTGACACCAGCCAAAGTGGCGCAACCAGGGAGATGTAATAATTTCCGGCTATGCAAAGTGCAGCAAAGATCAGGACCTTTACACCCATTGAAACTGACAGCCGCATGTAAAACATCAAAACCGGGATCAAAGCTACTACCGCCCAATTCTCCAAAAACGGAATGTACATCGGAAAAATTTTCGTCAAAGGTCCGGGAGGAATGCTCATCAACAAACCTACAATTGAAAAAAAGATAGCAGGCACACAGATATAGTGGATGATTTGATTAATTTCATTCCGGTGACTTTCGGCATATTCAGCAAACCATTGATCTAATGTTCGCATAGTTCTTATACTTGTTGAACCAAGATAGTAATTTTGGGAATATTCCGCAGGAAATTTGTATTTTCAGGACATAAATGGATAATGAAAAATGGCTGAAACTGCTTCTAATACGCTTCCGCTTGGATCGCAGATAATAGATTTCGAACTCCCCGATTCCGTCACCGCCAATCTGTATTCTCTGGCCGATGTGCAGGGAGAGCGAGGCACGGTGGTGATGTTCTTATGCAATCATTGTCCTTATGTTAAGCATGTGGTGGATGAAATTGTGCGGGTAGCGAATGATTACCGGGTCTTAGGCTTCGGATTTGTAGCTATAAGCAGCAATGATGTGGAACAGTATCCGGAAGATCACCCCGACCTGATGTGGAAGTTCGCCCGAAAACACAATTTTACTTTTCCCTATCTTTACGACCGCACGCAGGAAGTAGCACGAAATTACCACGCCGAATGCACCCCTGATTTTTACCTTTTTGACGGACAAGAAAAACTGGTTTATCACGGACAGCTGGACAGCTCCCGTCCTGGCAACGGGCATTCTTTAAACGGAAGGGAATTGCGGGAAGCACTTGACGCTTTATTAGGCAGCAGGCCTATCCCCGGTCCACAAAAACCTAGTGTGGGTTGTTCTATTAAGTGGAAATACACGCCAAAGGAATAAGGTTTAAGGATTAATTTATTATTGAATATTGCCTATTGAATATTGAATATTAGATCTTGAGATTCATGTGTTGGGCTGGAATTAAGACCGCTTCGTTGCAAGAATAAAGTCCTAAGTTTTTAAAATTCACATAAATCAGGTTATAACTGACTTAAACACTTTCTGAAAAACACCTCTTCCTCCCTTAAACTGCGCTTAATAATTAGTGAATTCGTGGCCTTCGCTTTCCTTTTACTTATTTGTGAGATATTTTACTGCGATGTTTAATGCATATGTCAATTTTAGGCTCTTGGTTTTACTGTCCAGGCTCCAGGATCCGGGTCCTAACATCTAAAACATTAACTCTTATTTAACTGCGAAAGAATTTCAGAAATCACTCATTTTGTAAATTTAAGCTTCCTTATTCATTCTAAAACAGCTAATTTATGAGCACATTACGACTTGGAGACAAAGCGCCGAATTTTGACGCAGAAACTTCGGAAGGAAAGATCAATTTTTATGATTTCCTGGGGGATAGCTGGGGAATTTTATTTTCTCACCCGGCAGATTATACACCGGTCTGTACGACAGAACTTGGTGCCGCTGCGAAATATAATGAGGAATTTGAAAAGCGGAATGTGAAGGTAATGGCTCTGAGCGTAGATGGAGTAGCATCTCATAAAGACTGGATCAAAGACATTAACGAAACACAAAATACTGAAGTAAATTTCCCGATCATTGCCGATGAAGATCGCAAGGTGGCCGATCTTTACGACATGATCCATCCTAATGCAGATGACACTCTTACCGTGCGTTCTGTCTACGTAATAGCACCAGATAAGTCGATCAAGTTAATGATCACGTACCCGGCCAGCACCGGAAGAAATTTCGAAGAACTGTTGAGGGTGATCGATTCCCTGCAACTTACTGCCTATAAAAAAGTAGCCACTCCGGCCAACTGGAAAGCAGGAGAGGATGTGGTGATAAGTCCGTCGGTGAGCAATAAAGAGGCAGATAAACTATTTCCAAAAGGTTACAGGGAAGTGAAGCCTTATTTGAGAATGACACCGCAGCCGGAATAACGATTGTATATTGAATAATGTATAGTGTATATTGTGCTAACGGCTAACGGCTAATGACTAATGGCTAATGGCTAATGGCTACTGGCTAATGGCTAAAAAATAAAAAACCTCAGCTTCTATATGAAAACTGAGGTTTCTTTATTTCCAGCAAGATAATTTTACTTCACCTTTACAAGCTCTACATCAAAAATAAGCGTGGCGTTTGGAGGAATTACTCCGCCGGCACCGCGGGAGCCGTAAGCCAGATTTGATGGAATAACAAACCTTGCCTGATCTCCTTCTTTTAATAGTTGGATTCCTTCATCCCAACCTTCAATTACATGGCCTTTGCCTAAAGGGAATTCTATTGGCTGCTTTCTTTTATATGAGGAATCGAAAACAGTACCGTCTGGTAACATTCCTTTATAGTGAACCGAAACTGTCTTTCCTTTTTCGGCTTTCTTTCCATTCCCTTCTGCTATCATCTTGTAGCGAAGACCGCTGCTGGTTTTTTCAAATCCCTGGGAAAGTTCGCCAAGTAATTCTTCCTGCTGCTTTCTGGCTGCAGCTTCTCTCTCAGCTTTTGCGCCATTGAACTGTCGGAAAGATTCGACAGCATTATAATTCTTTGCAGATTCTCCTTCTCTGATGATCTCCACCTTATCAATAGTATCACCTTGTTTTATTGCGTCTACAACGTCCTGTCCCTCCACAACATGTCCGAAAACAGTATGTTTACCATCCAGCCAGGGGGTTGCCACGTGGGTAATAAAGAACTGGCTCCCGTTAGTTCCGGGACCTGCATTGGCCATAGAAAGAATTCCGGGGCGATCGTGCTTAAGGTCCGGGTGGATCTCATCCTCAAACTGGTATCCGGGACCACCTACTCCTGTTCCTTTTGGATCACCTCCCTGCACCATAAAATCGGGGATAACTCGGTGAAATTTAAGTCCGTCATAATATGGTTTTCCCTGTGGTTTTGCCTCATTCTCCAGCTTTCCCTCTGCCAGGCCTACAAAATTCCCTACTGTACCGGGAGTCTTTTCGTGCTCAAGCTTTATAGTGATATCTCCTCTTGTAGTGTTGAGTTTTGCGTATAATCCGTCGTTCATGTCGTGATTTTAAGTTAAAAAGGCAAAGATAAAGAAATGAATAAGGTTTCAGGTTCAATGAATAATGAAAAGAGGGAGAATTGGGAGATTGTTAAGGAAATGAGATTCTAACCTCCGCAAAAGCTACGCTCTGAGTGACAAAAGGTTCACTTTGTCATTCCGACGAAGGGGGAATTTCTTCATAGTACAAGAGATTCTTTGCTCCGCCTAAAAAGTCCGCTCTGAATGACATAGCGTTCCCTTTTGTCATTCCGACAAAGGAGGAATCTCTATTCATTCTATCTCTTTATTCAAGAACCTCCACTGAGAATTAAAATTATTGATCATGAGATCCTTTTTTTCCCTGCTCCAGCCCTTTATCTGCTTTTCCCTTTGAATAGCAATATTTATATCCTGAAAGTGTTCAAAGTATATTAAATAAAAACACCTATAACGAGTGGTGAAGTGCCTGCTTAAGGCATCAGGATTAGTATGAAAGTAAAGCCTTTCTTTAAGATTGTTTGTTACTCCGGTATATAAAACGGTTTTATTCTTATTAGTCAGAATATAGACATAGTAGTTATGCGTGCCGAGAGTCTTCATCAAATGAATATAGCAAATAGATTGTTCGCTTTACTAAGGCTGCGCTCTGAATGATAAAGAAACTTGATTGTCATTCCGACGAAGGAGGAATCTCTTCATCGCACAAGAGATTCTTCGCTCCGCAAAAGCTCCGCTCTGAAAGACAAACATTTCCCAAATGTCATTCCGACGAAGGAGGAATCTCTTCGGAACACGAGAGATTCTTCACTCCGCTGAAGCTACGCTCTGAATGACAAACATTTCCCGAATGTCATTCCGGCGAAGGAGGAATCTCTTCGGAACACGAGAGATTCTTCACTCCGCTGAAGCTACGCTCAACAAAGGGTTCGCATTGTCATTCCGACGAAGGAGGAATCTCTTCATCGCACAAGAGATTCTTCGCTCCGCAAAAGCTCCTCTCTGAATGACAAACATTTTCCAAATGTCATTCCGGCGAAGGAGGAATCTCTTCGGAACACGAGAGATTCTTCGCTCCGCAAAAAAAGCTCCGCTCTGAATGACAGGAACAAAAAAGCCGAAACTCATTCGCTCCGGCTATTATACCTTAATCACTAAACCTTAATCCTTTAATTCGCTACTTCGCTGATGAATTTGATCCTATATAATCTTAATTCCTCTTCGTCATAATCCCCATCAAATTCTTCAAGAGCTTCTTCGATCTTGTCTGTTTGGGCCTCGAGGAAATATTCGTGTATCTCTTCCTGCTGATCTTCATCCAGGATCTCATCGATCCAGTAGTTGATATTCAGCTTGGTACCGCTGTATACAATAGCTTCCATCTCTTTAATGAAGTCGTTCATTTCCATGCCTTTGGCAGCGGCGATATCATCAAGCGGAAGCTTGCGGTCCACATTCTGAATAATGTATAATTTGAGGCCGCTATTGGCACCTGTTGTTTTCACCACCAGGTCATCGGGACGGGTAATGTCATTGTCTTCCACGTAGCGGGCAATGAGCTCAACAAATTTCTTGCTATAGGACTTGGATTTTTTTCCTTCCCCTACTCCGTGGATATTTCCCAGTTCTTCAATAGACACAGGATATTTCAATGCCATATCTTCAAGGGAGGGATCCTGAAATATTAAATGTGTAGCCAAACCGACTTCTTTGGCGATCTTCTTTCGCAGGTCCTTCAGCATCTTCAGAAGCGTTTCATCAGTTCCGCCTCCAGATTTTGATGCGGTCACAATTCCGTCGTTACCACCCACTTCGTATATATGGTCTTCGGTCATCATAAAGGAGTTGGGCTTCTTCAGGAACTTTTCACCTTTCTCGGTAAGTTTTACAACTCCGTAGGTTTCTATATCCTTCCGCAGAAATCCGGCAACTAATACCTGCCGAAGTAAGGCCATCCAGTATTTGGGGTCTTTATCGGCACCTTTTCCGAAGAGTTCGTGTTCATCTGTGCGATGTGACTTTATTACTGCGTTAGATTTCCCAACCAGCGTATTAACTACTTCTTTAGATTTGTACAACTGTTTTGTCTCCTTAACAGTGCGCAACAATAGCACTACCTCGTCCTTTGCCTCGTGTTTCTTCTTTGGGTTCCGAACGTTATCATCCATGTCGGCACCTTCCCCTGTCTTTTCATCAAAGTCTTCACCGAAGTAATGCAAAATAAATTTCCTTCTGGAAACTGAAGTTTCGGCGAAAGCGACCACTTCCTGAAGGAGTGCCTGACCAATCTCCTGCTCGGCGACCGGTTTCCCGCTCATGAATTTTTCCAGCTTCTCAATATCTTTATAGGAATAAAAGGCAAGACAATGGCCTTCGCCTCCATCCCTTCCGGCACGCCCGGTTTCCTGATAATAACTTTCAATACTTTTTGGAATATCGTGATGGATCACAAAACGTACATCGGGCTTATCGATTCCCATTCCGAAGGCAATGGTTGCGACCACCACGTCGACCTCCTCCATAAGGAACATGTCCTGATGCCTGGAGCGGGTTTTCGCGTCGAGGCCGGCATGATAGGGAACTGCAGAAATCCCATTCACCTGCAGGGTCTGTGCAAGCTCCTCCACCCTTTTACGGCTAAGACAATAGATGATCCCCGATTTTCCCTGATTCTGCTTAATGAACCTGATAATATCGGCATCCACATTCTTAGTCTTTGGTCGTATCTCATAATAGAGGTTCGGCCGGTTAAAAGAAGCCTTAAAAGTACGGGCATCTGTGATTGCCAGGTTCTTCAGGATGTCTTCCTGCACCTTGGGCGTAGCCGTAGCCGTTAGTCCTATAATAGGAATATCCTCTCCAATTCGCTTAACGATATGGCGCAGGTTTCTATACTCAGGCCTAAAATCATGACCCCATTCACTTATGCAATGAGCTTCATCAATGGCCAAAAATGAAATTTTCACGCTGCGTAAAAACTCGACATTCTCTTCTTTAGTAAGGGATTCGGGTGCAACGTATAGGAGTTTGGTCACCCCATTGGTGATATCCTCCTTCACCTGCTTCACTTCAGTCTTGGTAAGACTGGAATTAAGGACGTGGGCGATACCATTTTCCGAAGAAATTCCGCGGATGGCATCGACCTGATTTTTCATCAAAGCAATCAATGGAGAGACTACAATTGCAGTACCTTCTTTAATGAGGGCCGGTAATTGATAACACAGGGATTTTCCACCTCCCGTGGGCATCACCACAAAGGTGTTATGATCATTAACTATACTCTTTATTACCTCTTCCTGAAGGCCCTTAAACTGGCTAAAACCAAAGTATTTCTTAAGCTGTTCGTGTAAATTGATTTCCTGCGAAGTCATTCAATTGTGTTACAATTTTACATACATTTGCACAAAATAAAGATACGTTTTTCTTTACTTCATACAATTTCTAACTCTACAAATTTGACACCTCACGAAAAAATACTCTCTGTTGCCAGAGAAACCATTTTAACTGAAGCCAAAGCTATAGCAAATTTAGAGCAATTATTAGACCAAAATTTTGCTGAAGCCGTGCAGGCAGTGTACAAATCAAAGGGTAGAGTGATCATAACCGGAATTGGAAAAAGTGCTGTGATCGCTACAAAGATCGTAGCTACCCTTAATTCCACCGGCACACCTGCTGTCTTTATGCATGCTGCCGATGCTATTCACGGTGACCTGGGGACTATTCTGAAAGACGATGTAGTAATATGTATATCGAAAAGTGGAAATACACCGGAAATTAAGGTCCTTGTGCCTTTGATCAAGAACTTTGGAAATACCCTCATCGCAATTACCGGAAGTACAGAATCCTTCCTCGGAAAACAGGCCGATTACGTTCTGAACTCCTATGTCGAAAAAGAGGCCTGTCCAAATAACCTGGCTCCTACTACCAGTACAACGGCACAACTTGTCATTGGTGATGCCCTGGCAGTATGTTTACTGGAACTTCGCGGCTTTTCCAGTCAGGATTTTGCAAAATATCATCCGGGAGGAGCATTGGGTAAAAAACTTTATTTGCGGGTAAGCGATATTGCCGATCAAAATCAAAAACCACAAGTTACTCCCGATACCCCTATCCCTCAGGTGATCATCGAAATTTCTGAAAAAATGCTGGGAGTCACGGCTGTATTGGACAAGGACGAAATCGTCGGAATTGTAACTGACGGGGACATAAGACGCATGCTTCAAAAGAGTATTGACATATCAGGATTGACCGCAAAAGACATTATGAGCAGCAATCCAAGAACTATAAACTTTGATGCCATGGCTGTAGATGCTTTGGATGTGCTTGAGGAAAATGAAATTTCACAGCTCCTGGCGGTGAAGGATGGAAAATATTACGGTGTAGTACATTTGCACAACCTAATAAGAGAAGGAATTATCTAGGATGGCGAAAGTACAAAAACCTGCCGATGAAATGTCATTTTTGGATCACCTGGAGGAGCTGCGCTGGCACCTTATTAGGGCTACACTCGCTGTAGTCGTCGCAGGTACGGCTGCATTCCTGGCAAAAGGGTTCATTTTTGACACCTTATTATTCGGGCCTACCAGCGCCGACTTTTTTACCTATGATATTCTTTGCCGGCTTTCTACATTTGTTGGACTGGAAGGCGGCTTCTGCTTTGAGGATATGCCATTTACCATTCAGTCAAGAACTATGGGCGGGCAGTTTTCGGCTCACGTCTGGACCTCTATAACAGCAGGTTTTATAATAGCTTTTCCTTACATCATTTACGAATTCTGGAAGTTCATCTCCCCCGCCATGTACGCCAATGAACGCAGTACAGCCAGAGGTTTTATCTTCATTTCCTCTCTATTGTTCTTCATGGGAGTACTATTTGGATACTACCTGGTAACTCCGCTTTCTATTAATTTCCTCGGAAAATATCAGGTAAGTGAGGTAGTTCTTAACGAATTCGACATTGGCAGTTATATCAGCCTGGTGCGCTCCTCAGTTATAGCCTGCGGACTCATCTTTGAGCTCCCCATCATCATATACTTCCTGACCAAAATCGGACTGGTTACACCTGAATTCCTTCGGAAGTATCGCAAATTTGCATTGGTGATCGTGTTGATCCTTTCAGCGATCATTACTCCGCCCGATATTTTGAGTCAGATCATTGTCGCAATTCCGGTGCTTGTATTATATGAAGTAAGTATTATTATTGCCCGTATCGTAACACGGAATGAAGAAAGAAAATTAGAAAAACAAAAGCCATGAAAAACCAGGTAGAAGAATTCAATGAATATCGCCAGAAGATGAACGAGAAGATCCTTGGCGACAACAATAAGATCATAAAGCGCATTTTTAACCTTGACACTAACGCTTTCACCGCCGGAGCTCTGGATGTAAAAACAAAAGAATTGCTCGGTTTGGTAGCGTCTACAGTGTTGCGTTGTGATGATTGCGTGAGATATCACCTCGAGACTTGTTATAAAGAAGGTCTTTCAAAAGAAGAAGTAATGGAAGCACTTAGCATCGCGACCCTCGTTGGTGGGACTATTGTGATCCCTCACTTGAGAAGAGCTTATGAGTTTTGGGAGGCTTTAGAAACGAATAAAGCTTAAGGATTAAGGATTAACGAAGAAGGTCTTGATCTAAACTCTTTTCCAGATTAGCTAAAAGACCTTCAAACTTTTTATCTTTAGAAAATTGCACGGTATTTGAAAGTCTCAATACTCATATCTAATATCTCATATCTACAACATGAAACTATACGCCGAAAGTCTTGTAAAATCCTATAAAGGTCGTGAAGTGGTGAAGGGTATCTCCCTCGAGGTGAACCAAGGGGAGATTGTAGGTTTACTAGGTCCTAACGGAGCCGGAAAAACCACTTCCTTTTATATGATCGTGGGATTGATAAAGCCGAATGGCGGAAGGATCTTTCTGGACAGGGAGAACATCACGAAATTTCCGATGTACAAAAGGGCTCAGTATGGGATTGGGTATTTAGCCCAGGAAGCTTCAGTATTTCGTAAACTGAGTATTGAAGACAACATTATGAGTGTCCTGGAGCTCACCGACCTTTCCAAAAAGGAGCGGAAGATGAAGATGGAATCACTTATTGAGGAGTTCGGACTTAGTCATATTCGCAAGAACCGTGGGGACCTGTTAAGCGGTGGAGAGCGTAGAAGAACAGAGATCGCCCGCGCCCTGGCAACAGATCCGCATTTCATTCTGCTGGATGAGCCTTTTGCGGGAGTTGATCCTGTGGCAGTAGAGGATATTCAACGGATCGTGGCTCAGCTGAAGAACAAGAACATTGGAATTCTCATTACCGATCACAACGTACAGGAAACCTTAGCAATTACAGACCGCACTTATCTTATGTTTGAAGGTCGCATTCTTAAAGCCGGTGTACCTGAAGAACTTGCTGAGGATGAAATGGTGAGAAAGGTTTACCTGGGGCAGAATTTCGAATTGAGGAAGAAGAAGATCTTTCAGTAGGCCCTTGGTAGGTTCAAGATTTAAGGTTCAAGGTTCAAGGTTTAAGATTTAAGATTCTCATTCAACTTTTTACCCCCAACCCCCTGAAGGGGGCTTTAATTGTATATCTATTTTAATCTGAATTTCCTCCGTCGATCTTTGCGAAAGGATTTAAGATTCAAGATTTAGTTTTAAACTTCCCCAGGGATTTTATTACTGGACAGTACTGCTAGATCAAAAACTGGTTACTGAATATAGTGCCTCATCCTCTCCCCAACCCTCTCCCAAGGAGAGGGAGTGATTGAGGTAACATTTGTTTTGGAAAGGATTTTGAATTAGAGTTTAAAATTTGAGGTGTGTGTTCTACTTTTATCCCCAACCCCCTGAAGGGGGCTTTAATTGAACTCCAAAAATTGATACCGAACTATTCAGACAGCTTTTGCAAGGGAGAGAGAAAACGGCTGCGGCATTCTCCTTCTCTCATTGTACTCTACTTCTTTCTCTCATTTCTGATTTATATTCATCCCTATTTTTCTATATAGGAAGCCTGGAGGGACAATAGACCGTTAGGAACAATAGGCCAATTGATTAAAGTTCCGTGTTCTTTTTATATTCTCGGCGTAACTTGAACATCTTCCAGGATAAAAGATGAATTAATTTTTCCACGACATTTGTCCCGGAGGGACAATATATAGGTAGAAACAGAATGCCACATGATCAAAAGTCCCGTAGGGACGATATGTAGGTTAGTTTTCCAGCACAAATTACAAATCCGCGCCAGCGGTTAGGATCCATTATTCTGAATTTGCAATTTTGATCCTGGATTTCTCTTCAGACCGTCATGGCGAAGGAGCCGAAGGCGACTGCGGCAATCTCCTTCTTGAGGAAGAATGTTTGTTGCCTCAATCCCGGCACGGAAAGCAAAACCGCTCCAATATTTCATTAAAATTTGGCGCTTGACTATTAGTGCTTCGTTTAATGCCTCTCTACCACCGTCTCGCCATTACTTCTATTCGTGATCAGTGATACAATCACATAACTTAGAATTATAAGAGGTATAGCTGCGAATTGCAGAAAGATGATCAAAATGACACAGAAGATCAGAAAAAGATACCGGATCTTATTCTCGGCGAATCCCCAGCTACTAAACTTTAAGGCGAACAGGGGAACTTCGGCGTTGAGCATATAGCAGCTAAATAACGTGAGGGCTCCAAGGAACCAGGGATTCAGGATGATATCGACTAAAAAAGGCTGCGGCTGAAAGATAAGGATGAGCGGCAGACTCAGGATCAAAAGAGCATTCGCCGGAGTTGGCAGTCCGATGAAGGAATCGGTTTGGCGCTCGTCAATGTTGAATTTTGCCAGTCGGTAGCAGGAACCAAGGGTGATCAAGAGTCCGAGTAAAGCAAGTACCGGAAAATCCCACTGAAAAAAATCATCTCCTGTTGACCACTCCGTTGATCCCGAACTTGTGCCCGGAAGTGCCTTTTTGAAAAGCTGAAACATCACTATCCCGGGTACTACTCCGCTGGTGACCATATCGGCCAGGGAATCCAATTGCAGGCCCAGCTCCGACTTTACATCCAGCAGTCGCGCAGCAAGTCCGTCAAAAAAATCAAAAAAGATCCCGAGCGCCACAAAAATGGCAGCCATGACGAGATTTCCTTCAACAGCAAAGATGACACCTATGCTTCCGCTAAGAAGATTGAATAAAGTAATAATATTGGGAACATGCCTGGCAAAGCTCATATGGTTGGTTTTAGGTAAAAATAGGAAAAATCCTGTTGCCTGTTGCGGGTTGCCGGTTGTCCTCTTAATATACATGCTAATTGCTTAAATTTGCTCTCCACATTCAATTATGAAACACTTCCTTTACGCTATACTTTCGGGAATTTTACTGGCACTGGCATGGCCCACCTACGGTTTTCCCCTGCTGCTGTTCTTTGCTTTTGTTCCTCTTCTTTATTCTGAGTACAACATTAGAATGAAGCAGGCTCACAACCGCAAATGGAAGATCTTCGGGCTTTCCTACGTGACTTTCCTTATTTGGAACCTCATCACTACTTATTGGCTCTATTTCTCCACCCCATTTGGAGGGGTCTTTGCCATTACTGTAAATTCGCTGCTCATGTCCCTGGTATTCCTGCTATTTCACATAGTGGCAAAAAGGGTGAATTTTGGTGCTTCTTCCTCTTTTCTTATCAGCATCTGGATAGCTTTTGAATACCTGCACCTCAACTGGGAATTTTCCTGGCCGTGGCTCAACCTCGGTAATGGTTTTTCTGAATTTCCACACTGGATACAATGGTATGAATTCACCGGAACTTTTGGAGGAACTCTCTGGGTACTTCTTACGAATATCGCAATCCTGAAGATGCTTCTGCTCTACAAAGAGCATAAAGCGAAGGAAATTCTTTATCGTGGATTTTTAAAAAGCGGGCTTCTTATCCTTGTTCCTATCCTCATCTCGTATGTGATCCTGTGGAACTATGATGAAAGTAAAGAAACCCTGGAGGCAGTGGTTTTACAGCCCAACATCAATCCTTACACAGAAAAGTACTTTACTTCAGACAGGCGAATCGGAGAGTTACTTACAGATCTTGCTGAAAAAAACGTCACCCCCGAAACAAGAATAGTCATAGCACCCGAAACTGTCTTCGCCTACGGAACAGTGTTGAGCCGCTTCAAAGAATCTGAAGCAAATTTCTTTACAAGGCAGTTTGTAAATGAGCATCCAAAAATGTCATTTTTGAGCGGTATTTCCATGTACGACCGCTTTAGTGATCCCGCTAGGGTGAGAGGACAGAGCAATCAGCTGGGGCCTAACGACTGGTATGATGATTACAATTCGGCTTTTATGATCTCGGCGAATGATTCAGTGCATTTTTATCACAAGTCAAAGCTGGTGGTTGGGGTCGAGAATTTTCCCTATCAGGAAGTGCTGAGACCAATTCTCGGCAATGTCATGATCGACCTGGGAGGGACAGTTGCCATGAAAACTACTCAGGAGAAAAGAGCAGCTTTTGAATTAACTTCTTCGGAAGAAGTGGGACCTATTATATGCTATGAATCGGTTTATGGAGATTTTGTGACAGGCTATGTCAAAGAAGGAGCCGATTTTCTCGCTATCATAACCAATGATGCCTGGTGGGGAAATACGCAGGGGCACAAGCAACACCTGAGTTATGCCCGGTTGCGAGCAATAGAAAACCGCCGTTCCATCGCCCGAAGTGCCAATACGGGAATTTCTGCCTTTATCAATGAAAAAGGCGAGATCACTTCTACCCTGGGATATGAGGAACAGGGTGCTCTTCGGGGGCAAGTAACTCTCAACGACCGGGTGACTTTCTATACCCGCTTTGGTGATTACATTGCCAGAGTTTCACTGTTCCTTGCGCTGTTTATCTTCTTGTTTGCCATGGTGCCGTGGAAAAGAAACAGGAGGGGTTAGTGGTCAGTGGTCAGTGATCAGTATTCAGTGTTATTTGAGAATTCAAAGTTCCGGGTTCAAGATTCAAAATTCTTTTGCCACGAATTCATTTATCATATCTTAGGATCGGCGTGCCTCTTTGCGAAGGAGCCAACAAGGCGACTGAAGAAATCTCAGTTTTCTTTACTGCCAACTGAACACTGAACACTGCCAACTAACTCATTGTCCTCTGAAGAAGATCACAGTACTCAAGGTTTTCGTAAGGATGGTAATATCAAGAAAGATATTTCGGTGTTTGATGTAGTACAGATCGTACTGGAGCTTTTCGAGGCTATCGGCGTGGCTATCGGCATAATCGGTCATTACCTGGGCCCAGCCGGTGAGTCCGGGTTTGACAAAGTGGCGGGTATCGTAAAAGGGGATCAGGTCTGATAATTCTTTGACGAAGACAGGTCTTTCTGGACGAGGGCCGATAAGGCTCATCTCTCCCTTCAGGATA
This sequence comes from Salinimicrobium aquimaris, assembly GCF_035607535.1. Classification (NCBI taxonomy): domain Bacteria; kingdom Pseudomonadati; phylum Bacteroidota; class Flavobacteriia; order Flavobacteriales; family Flavobacteriaceae; genus Salinimicrobium; species Salinimicrobium aquimaris. The sequence goes on along the minus strand of NZ_JAYDZX010000005.1, from coordinate 2,955 downwards.
TTCCAGAACTGCGGAAATTCATCCAATCGCGAACGACGGAGAAACTTTCCGAAGCGGGTAATACGCACATCATTTTTAGTGGTCCATACAGCACCGTTGGGTTCGGCGTCACATCGCATGGTGCGAAACTTCAGGATGGTAAAGGATCTTCCGTTCTTCCCTACCCTTTCCTGCCGGTAAAAAAGACATCCCTTGTTGGCGATCATATTTCCGAAGTAGATCAGGATCAGTAGAAAGGAACCAACTGCAAGTCCGATAAGAGATATAACAACATCAGCAAGCCGGTGGAAAAAGAGATAGAATTTACTCTCATTACTCTTACTAAGAGGGAAGAACTGGTAAAAATTCCGCTCAATATGCTGCACAGGAATCCTGTTCGTCTTATCTTCATAGACTTCATTAAAATCCTTAACCGGAAAGCCCTTTTTGAGCAGATTGAGTACTTCGGCATAAAGACCTTCGGCAGTAGCAGAAGTGACATTAGAGATTAGTACCTCATCTATACCTTGTTTTCGAATGGTATCCTCAAGTTTTTCCGAAGAAAATTCCCTAAGACCAATAGAATCGGCGGCCAGCACGCCTCCTGTTCCGGGATTGACATAGCCAATTATATTGTAATTAGGATCTGACTGCTGTACGTGTGAGGCGACGAGTTCCACCTCCACAGGTTCCCCAATGATCAAAACCCGCCGCAGGAATTTGGGGGAGGAAATGAGTGCTATATAGGAAAACCTCCACAATAATAAGGTAAAGAGGATCGTAAGGAAAAAATAAAGTATCTCTACGCGATCATCGGGAAGAACAGGCGTGACCACCGGCGTCATTAAAAAAAATAACACAATGACTGAACTGCTGAGCACTACATTCTGAAGAACCCTGTAATAATTCCCAGCTTTCTGAAGGTCATAAAGCTCAAAAATCCCATTAAAAAGGCTGATGTAAATGGCCAGCACTATACCCCAATGCCAGGAATTACTGTCAATTTGAAAGTAGTCAAGCCGAAATAGAATGCTGACCACGTAAAGCGAAAACAGCACCCACACCACATCAAATATGCGCAGAAAAACCTTTCTTTCAGAGATCTCGAAATGCAGGTTAGATTTGTGGGGCATGTAAAAACTTTTCCGGCGTAAAGATAAGGAAGACTTTACAGCACTTCTGCTTTTGCTGCTAACTTTTTCAAGAAGTTCTGTCTTCGCCATTTAAAAGTTCTTTTTGACCAGGTTCCCTTAAAAGGATCCGGGCACAGGGTAGAAGGAGGCTTTAATTTGAGGTTAAAGTAGTAATTATATGCTAATTACAAAACATGTTTTTCCTTAGATAAGATTTTTTGCCACTAATTCATGAATGGCTGCTTTTAATTAGATCTGATCGAGCATTATTTTTTTCCGACACAATCAATGAAGAAATCCTGATTATACACGTTGGTCAATTATAAGAATAAACCCCCAACCTCCTGAAGGGGCTTTATTTTTTATGTTTTACATATTCTATCCAACTTATGATACACAGATCACTTTTTCTTCAGCCTCCCCTAAAGCAGTGGTTAAACTCAAAGGAAATGTGACTATGTCTTAGAAACTAAAACTGGATTCTTCTCATCCTATTCCCCCGCCCCAACAACGGCGGACATGCTCTCATAAGGAGAGGGGAGCTATTTTTCATTTCATCGTCACGAATTTCAAATTTGCGCCGACAAAATAATACAAGATTCTACAAGAGATTTAGGCTGCGAAAATTGGCCTGATCAGCGGGAAAGATTTGTAAGGATTAAGGAATAAGGTCTAAGGAACAACTTCATTACTCCGTCAATTAATCATTATGACATTCCGTTATCAGCTCTAACTTCGTCCTTCTAAAATCTACCTTAAGATTTCCTTCCAGGAGTTTTTCACCCTCTCCCAATCAAAAGCTTCCACTTTCTTTCTGGCAGCTCTCGTTCTTTCGACCGAACGTTTAGGATCCTGAAGAACATTCTTTACAGCTGCAGCCATTCTCCCGGAATCTTTGGGTGGGACTAACATTCCATCTATGTCCGCTGAAATGAGATATGGGAGTCCTCCAACATTTGTGGAGATCACCGGTAGACCAAGCGCCATTGCCTCAATAACACTAACGGGAGTGTTGTCAATATTTGTGGTATTAAGGAAGATATCGTAATTTTTGGCAAGAGCTGACCATTCTTGTTTGGATAACCGACCGGTAAAGCGGACCGGCAGTCGGTGCAGCTTTGCGTAGCGAATACATTCTTGCCAGGAATCATCTTTTGCAGGTCCCACCATGCAAAGTTCAGCATTAGGAAAGTTTGGTAGCAGAAGTTCTAGCGTCTTAAGCGCCAGCATCGGATAATAAATCTCAGCGAAAGCCCGCACCCAAAGCAGCTTCGGTCGCAGGTCATGTCTTTCTTTATAGTTATAATCTGAAATGGAAATGTTATTAGGAACATACCGAACATTTAGAAAACCTTTCTGCTGAAAAACAATTTTCATGTACAGCGACGGCGCAACATTTAAAAAAGCTTGACCAAACAGCTTTTTTGAGGCAGTGGGAGAACTTTCCAGTCTGTTTGCTAATTCTCCCCCGTGGAGGATGGGGATGTACTTTAGATCCAGCTTTTGGCAAAGTCGGGCGACGATATATGCATACCAGAAGTTTTGGGTGCTGTAAGTGTCGATAAGAACGAAATCTGTAGTTTTCCTGTTCCAAAAAACCAGGAGGAGCATTTCTGCCAAGCGAAGGATTTTGTTTTTCTTTGAGGAAGCGGATTTTACATGGAAGCCTTCTGCTTTTAGTAGTGGAGCTAAGGTGTCAACGGAGGTGGGAGTGCCGCCGCGGGAAGATAATTTGTTTCCTATGTAAAGGAGGTTTTTCAGGATTGGTCGGTTGTCGGTTGTCGGTTGTCGGTTGTCGGTTGTCGGTTGTCGGTTGTCGGTTGTCGGTTGTCGGTTGTCGGTT
>NZ_JAYDZX010000004.1:0-97438 GCF_035607535.1 Salinimicrobium aquimaris | reverse complement strand
CTTTAGTACAAAGTTAAAAAATCAAGAGGAAAAAAGGAGAGTCACATTAGGATTTAATCATAGTATCTGAAAGGGTTATCATCGAAAAAGTCTTGATTACAAATTCTAGATCTAGAAGCACAGCGGTCTTGTTTTTTAACAAAGCAGCATCTCATACTTTTCCTGAAGGATATGATTCCGGTTTTAAGGATCATATTGGGCTGAAGCCCAGAATGATTTCTTTTCCTAAATCCTCCGGCTAAAGCCGGAGGCAATTCATTGCGATAATTTATACAATTTTAAAGGTATAATGAATTGCCACCACCTTCAGGTGGTGGTATTTGAGAAGAAAGCAGAAAGGGCTTTAGCCCAAAGGATCAGAAAATTATTGCTGCAATAAAAAAAGTCCTGGCTCTTGATCCTATTAGCCTCCCTGCCGACAGCAGGTGCAGCGGTCTTGCCTCTTTTTCAATACCTCTCAAAAATGAGAAAAACAGGTTCCGCTTCCGGAATGGAAGGATAAAGATTTCCGGTTTTAAGTTTGTTTGTATTGATCTGCTCAAGGAAAATCTCAGAAGTTCCCTCGGTACCCGAAGCCAGGCTAAGATACAGCGTCCTGTCCTCGATTCTATAAATATACACTTCTGAATTTCCATCCCCGTCTATTCGGGTAAGACGGTTATCGGCTCCAAAAACCAATGTTGTTCTACCCGCAACCGGTGCAGTTTCTGTCCAGGTACCTAGGATTGAAGTCTCATCATCCCTGTCTACGGAACAGGAAAAAGTTGAAAGCAATAAGATCAAAAGGCAACTTGTTTTGAGAAAAATATTTTTCATTCCAGATTTTCTTTAAAATAACCAAGGGTACAACGAGCCTCGAAAAATAATATTTTTCTTTAACCCTCATTTACATATAATTTGATTTTTCGCAGCCTCTATCTATTGGATAAATTCCTTAGTTTTGCACAACCCATCAAATCACATAGATGCATTATAAAAGAATTTTACTAAAACTCTCGGGTGAAGCTCTTATGGGCAACCGCCAATATGGAATTGACCCGGAACGTTTGGCCGAATATGCAAAGGAAATTAAAGCCGTTACAGATCGGGGTGTAGAAGTTGCCATTGTTATTGGCGGCGGTAACATCTTTAGAGGTGTGGCAGGTGCCAGTAGAGGTATGGATCGTGTAACAGGTGATCACATGGGGATGCTGGCAACAGTCATTAACGGTTTGGCATTACAGTCGGCTCTTGAAGATGCCGGGATCCAGACCAGGCTTCAGTCCGCAGTAAAGATCAATGAAGTTGCCGAACCGTTTATTAGAAGAAAAGCAATGCGCCACCTTGAAAAAGGTAGAGTCGTTATTTTTGGAGGTGGCACAGGGAATCCCTATTTCACGACAGATTCCGCAGCTGTGTTAAGAGCGATTGAGATCCACGCCGATGTGATTCTGAAAGGCACCCGTGTCGACGGAATTTACACTGCAGATCCCGAAATTGACAAAAAAGCTACTAAATTTGATTTTATCAGCTTTGATGACGTGCTTACAAAAGGTCTGAAAGTTATGGATACCACGGCTTTCACTCTGAGTCAGGAAAATAAGTTGCCTATTATAGTTTTTGATATGAACAAACCCGGAAATCTTGAAAAGGTGGTGACCGGTGAAAAAATAGGTACCAAAGTAAATTTTTAGAAGGATAGGATTAAGAACAATCTTTAAAACTTTAAACTTTAGAAATGAACGACGAGTTAGATTTTGTTATTGATAGCACAAAAGAAGCAATGGATCAAGCCATTATTCACCTGGAAAAACAACTCTTGAATATTAGAGCAGGAAAAGCGACTCCTGCGATGCTTGGCAGCGTGAGGGTAGACTACTACGGAAGTCAGACTCCGCTAAACCAGGTTGCTAATGTTAATACTCCCGATGCCCGTACGCTCACCATTCAACCTTTTGAAAAGAGCATGATCCAGGCTATTGAAAAAGGCATCATGCAGGCCAACCTGGGCTTTAATCCTATGAACAACGGGGACAGCGTTATTATTAATGTACCACCTTTGACAGAGGAGCGTCGTCGTGAACTTGCGAAACAGGCTAAAGCTGAAGCTGAAGATGCTAAGATCGGGGTGCGTAACGACCGTAAGAATGCAAATCAGGAGATCAAAAAATTAGATCTTTCTGAAGATCTTCAAAAGTCTGCTGAAGCCGAGGTTCAGAAGCTTACCGACACTTATATCGAGAAGATCGACAAGATCCTTGCCGTGAAGGAAAAAGAGATCATGACCGTCTAACCCGATCAACATACTATTCATAAAGCGGCTTTTTTGGGCCGCTTTTTTTCTGCCTTTTTGCAATAGCCCCAACATTGTAAAAAGCGGATATGCTTTCATACCTTTGCACCACAATTAATTCCCATGTCAAAATTTCTCGGCTTTGAGTTCTGGAATACTGTAGCACGCACTATTCTAAGGAACAGGATTCTTATCCTGGTGTTGATCGCCGCATGTACAGTTTTTCTCGGTTTACAATGGAAGAATATGAAATTCTCCTATACCGAAGCGAACCTCCTGCCCGATGATGATCCCATTAATCTACAATACCAGGAATTTCTCGATAAATTTGGAGAAGAAGGAAATGTAATAGTCCTTGCTGTTAAGGATTCGGCACTATTTACTCCCGAAAAATTTGTCGCCTGGAATGCCCTTGCCAAAAAACTCGACAGCTTTCCCGAAGTCGAATTCACTGTTGCTATAGGAAATCTTCGGAAGCTCGAAAAATTTGAAGATCCAGGAAGATTTGAAATGGTTCCCTTCATTGCCGATGAAGAACCCGATGGCCGACAGGTGCAGGACTACCGGGAAGAACTGTTCGAAAATTTGCCATTTTACGAAGGTCTGGTCTACAGCAGGCATTCAAATACGGTGCAGACCGCTGTCTATCTCGATAAGGAGATCGTGAACACCGGAAAACGAAAAACTTTTGTAGTTGAAGAGCTTATTCCAATCGTTGAGCGATTTGAGGAGGAACAGGGAATGGATGTCTATGTTTCGGGAATGCCGTATATACGCACCCTCAATTCACAGAACATCATTGATGAGATCGGCTTATTCATTGGTGCTGCGCTACTCGTTACCTCTCTTATTTTTTTCTTTTTCTTCAGAAGTATCCGTGCCACAGTGATCTCCATGATCACCGTGATCATTGGAGTAATGTGGGCCTTTGGATTACTTGGATTGCTGCACTATGAGATCACTGTTCTAACGGCGATAATTCCGCCGTTGATCATTGTTATCGGGATTCCCAATTGCATATTTCTCATCAACAAATATCAGCAGGAGATCAAGAAACACGGGAATCAGGCAAAATCTCTGCAGCGGGTGATCACAAAAGTGGGGAATGCCACTTTGATGACCAACCTTACCACAGCTTCAGGTTTTGCGACCTTTATTCTTACTGAAAGCACCCTGCTCAAGGAATTCGGGATCGTGGCTTCGATCAATATTATAGCAATTTTCATACTTAGTCTCCTCATAATTCCAATCATCTACAGCTATATGAATGTGCCGCGGGAAAAGCACCTCAAGCACCTGAATAAAAGATGGATAGGCGGATTTGTAGACTGGATGGAGCGAATGGTAAAAGATCACAGGATCGCGATCTTTATTTTTTCGATTGTTCTACTGGTAGCAAGTATCATAGGGATCTATACCATAAGGATCTCCGGAAGTCTATTGGAGGACATGCCACAGGAAGCAGCTTTTTTTCAGGACATCAAATTCTTTGAAGAAGAATTTGATGGCGTCATGCCACTGGAGATCTTAATAGACACTCAAAGAGAGCAAGGTGTAATGAAGCTGCCTACTCTCAGGAAAATGGATGAACTTCAGGAATTACTTGCTGAAGAAGAAGAGCTCTCACCTCCAGTTTCCATTGTTAACCTGGTCAAATATTCGAAGCAGGCCTACTACAATGGAAATCCAAAATATTACCAATTGCCAACTTCCCAGGAAAGAAATTTTATTCTGCCATATGCGCAGGGGCTGGATGCGGCAGGCGACAATTTACTCACTTCTTTTGTAGACAGCACGGGTAGATATGCCCGTATGACCACCTTCATGAAGGATATTGGCACAGAAGAAATGGAAGAGATCGAAGAGGACTTGTGGCCAAAGATCAGGGAAATTTTCCCTGAAGATCGCTTTTCAGTGGAAATGACAGGGAAGGCACTAATCTTCCAGAAAGGAACAAATTACCTGGTAAGAAATCTGATCATTTCTTTAAGCCTTGCAATATTCCTTATTGCACTTATAATGGCATGGATGTTCAGATCGTGGAAAATGATCCTGGTATCCCTTATCCCCAATTTGCTTCCACTATTGGTAACGGCAGGCATGATGGGATTTCTCGGGGTCCCTATCAAACCTTCCACAATTCTGGTTTTTAGTATTGCCTTTGGTATCTCGGTCGATGATACGATCCACTTTCTCGCCAAATACCGGCAGGAGCTCAAGGCTAATAACTGGAAGGTCAAAAGATCTGTATATGCTGCATTAAGGGAAACCGGCGTGAGCATGTTTTATACCTCTATAGTACTCTTTTTCGGGTTTTCTGTATTTATGATAAGTAGTTTTGGAGGTACAGTGGCTTTGGGCGGACTGGTTTCGGCCACTTTACTATTCGCCATGCTGTCAAACCTGCTTTTACTTCCTGCCTTGTTATTATCACTTCAGAAAGAGATCGCGAACAAGGACGTACTGCGGGAGCCTACCATAGATATTATTCCGGAAGAAGAGGATTCCGAAGAGGACTTTTCAGAAGAGGATCCAAAAATGTGATTTTTGACACCTCTTTTTGGCTGAGGCCCATATTTAATTACTTGTAAGGCAAGTGCGGAAAAATTATCTTTGCTGTCCAAATTAGAAAAGATGATTACAGGAAAAGTTGCAGAACTTTTAGAAAGCACTAAATATTTACAGGAAGTCGAAGTTAAAGGCTGGGTTCGCTCTTTTAGAAGCAACCGTTTTATCGCTCTAAACGACGGTTCTACCATTAACAACCTGCAATGCGTTGTTGATTTTGAAAAGCTTAACGAAAACACCATAAAGCGCATTACTGTTGGTGCCGCTATAAAAGTTGTAGGAACATTGGTCGAGAGCCAGGGAAGCGGACAGAAGGTAGAGATCCAGGCTAATACTGTAGAGATCCTTGGAGATGCAGATCCCGAAGAAGTTAAATACACCATTCTCTCTCCAAAGAGACATTCCCTGGAGAAGCTTAGGGAGCAGGCACACCTTAGGGTGAGAACGAACACTTTTGGGGCTGTAATGAGGCTGCGTTCCAAACTTTCCTTTGCTATTCACAGCTATTTCCAGCAGAACAATTTTCATTATGTCAACACCCCTATAATCACCGGAAGTGATGCAGAAGGTGCAGGAGAAATGTTCAAAGTGACTTCTTTTGATCTTGATAATATTCCGCGGAAGGAAGACGGATCTGTTGACTATAAAGAAGATTTCTTTGGAAAGGAGACTAATCTTACTGTTTCGGGGCAACTCGAGGGGGAGACCTATGCCCTTGGACTTGGACAGATCTATACCTTTGGACCGACCTTTAGAGCAGAAAATTCCAATACTTCAAGACACCTTGCGGAATTTTGGATGGTGGAGCCCGAAATGGCTTTTTGCGATCTTGCAGGAAACATGGACATTGCTGAAGAATTCATCAAGTACGTCCTTAAATACGTGCTGGACAACTGCAAAGATGATCTGGCTTTTCTTGAGCAGCGACTGGCCAATGAAGATAAGGTAAAACCTGAAGCAGAAAGGAGCCCTATGAGCCTTACCGAAAAGCTGAAGTTCGTCATCGAAAATAACTTTAAAAGAGTAAGCTATACCGAAGCCATTGATATTCTTAAGAATTCCAAGCCTAACAAGAAAAAGAAATTCAATTATATCATTGAAGAATGGGGTGCCGATCTTCAAAGTGAACATGAACGATACCTTGTAGAGAAACATTTCAAATGTCCGGTAATTTTATTTGATTATCCGGCCAACATAAAAGCGTTCTATATGCGTTTAAATGAAGACGGGAAGACGGTTCGCGCCATGGATATCCTGTTCCCGGGAATTGGAGAGATCGTAGGTGGATCACAACGGGAAGAACGTCTTGAGGTGTTAAGAGAAAAAATGAGAGCTCTGGACATCGATGAGAAGGAGCTATGGTGGTACCTGGATACCCGCAAATTCGGAACTTGTGTTCACAGCGGATTTGGACTTGGTTTTGAGAGACTTGTACAGTTTGCAACGGGAATGGGGAACATTCGTGATGTTATTCCTTATCCTAGAACTCCACTGAATGCTGAGTTCTAACCGGCAGTTCTCATCCTAAAGTACTCATAAACAATCTGCGTTCATTTACGTTTGTAGATTGTTTTTTTTATTTTTATGAAAAGCCCGGAATTATATGCTAAAACAGCAGTTAAACCTTAAATTATCTCAAAAGCTTTCCCCTCAGCAAATTCAGTTGATGAAGCTTATCCAGCTCCCTACGCAGGCTTTTGAGCAGCGGCTTAAACAAGAGATGGAGGAGAATCCTGCGCTGGAAGGAGGAAAGGAAGATAAAGACGATTACGATGAGGACTTTGAGAGTCCCGATTATCAGGATGAAGATCCAGGTAATGAGAGCATCGATACAGAAATTGATGTAGATGAGTATCTAAGTGATGATGAGATACCCAGCTATCGGTTACAGGCCAACAACTACAGTGCAGATGATGAGGACAAACAGGTGCCTTATGCATCGGGGACTTCTTTTACTCAATATCTGAAGACTCAGCTCAGCACCCTCAGGCTGAATGAATCTGAAAAAGAAATAGCCGAATTCCTTGTAGGTAGCGTAGATGAAAGCGGATACATTAGAAGATCTGTTCAGGACATAGTAGATGATCTCGCATTCACCCAAAATGTCTATACAGATGAGAAAACTGTAGAGAAAGTTCTGAAGTATGTTCATGAACTCGATCCTGCCGGGGTTGGTGCAAGAAGTCTTCAGGAGTGTTTACTCATTCAGTTGAACCGAAAGGAGCAGACGAGGGCCGTAAGCCTGGCTAAAGATATTATCGAAAAGTCGTTTGACCAGTTCAGCAAGAAACACTATCAAAAATTACTTTCCAAGCACGACATTTCCGAAGATGAACTTAGAGATGCCATAGATGTTATAGAACATCTTAACCCAAAACCGGGAGGCGCGTATGCAGGTAATACACGAGCTGTAGAACACGTGATCCCGGATTTCACGATCAAGATAGTGGACGGGGAACTGGAGTTAAGTCTCAATGGCCGCAATGCGCCCGAGATGCACGTATCCAAGGATTACAGCGAAATGCTGAAAGGTTATAAAGAGTCGAAGGAAAAAAGTAAGGCTCAAAAGGACGCGGTGATGTTCATAAAGCAGAAACTCGATGCAGCAAAATGGTTCATTGAAGCTATCAAGCAGCGACAAACCACGCTGTTTGTAACCATGAGTGCGATCATGAATTATCAAAAGGAATATTTCCTCACCGGGGATGAAAGAAACCTAAAGCCGATGATCCTGAAAGATATTGCCGATGAGATCGACATGGATGTTTCGACTGTGTCACGGGTCGCCAATAGCAAATATGTGGACACGCCTTACGGCACAAAACTTATAAAGGATTTCTTTTCTGAGTCCATGAAGAATGACCAGGGTGAGGATGTCTCTACGAAGGAGATCAAAAAGATCCTGGAAATGACCATAGAAGAGGAAAATAAGAGAAAACCTCTTACAGATGAGAAGCTGGCAAAAATGCTCAAAGAAAAAGGTTATCCCATTGCACGTCGAACCGTAGCAAAATACCGGGAACAACTGGACATTCCGGTTGCCCGTCTTCGAAAGGAAATTTGATGAAGCTCCTGCTCAAGTCTGCCTCCTTCCTGTTTCATCCTGTTTGGATGCCTTTTGCGGGCACTTTGATTTATTTCCTAGTTACTCCAAGGTTCTTCCCTCTCGAGGTGGTCAAAGCCAAATTATTGGCCGTGGCAATTATGACAATTTTCATTCCTGTAGTTTATGTCTACATGCTCAAGACGCTGGGTAAAGTGAAGGATCATTATATGCAGGAACTAAAGGAGCGTAAATGGCCCCTCCTTTTCTATGCGGGACTTGATTTTATAGTACTGAAGTATGTTCTAAACAACTTCGATTACCCGGCATTGTACTATTTCTTTGTCGGGATCATGCTCTCTGCACTAATGGCCCTATTCCTTCTTTTGGCCAACATCAAGGCCAGTCTGCACATGATGGGTTTGGGGGGACTCACCCTGTTCCTGATCTTCTTAAGTCTGCATTTCAACCTGAATCTTATCTACACTGTAAGCTTTATGATTGCAATTACCGGTCTTACTGCATCCTCCCGCTTATATTACAAGGCACATACAGGCAATGAATTGAGTTTGGGCCTGCTAATAGGATTGCTTCCGCAGGTTGGGGCCGCTTTCTTTTGGCTATAAAAGATAAAAAGTGAGGCCTACCTGAATGGCCTTTAGATCCAGTTCCTCATCATTGACCATGGCGCCTTTAAAAAAGGAGTTTAGACCATAGTAGAAGGAGAAATTAAAGGTGTTATATCCAAAGGTAAAAGTAGCACCAAATCTTAACCTTTCAAGTTCGGGAATATCGGATTCCTTATAGGTATTCCCCGATTGTTCAAACCTGGACCTGAAATAATAAATATAGGAAGGTCTAATGCCGCCATAGATACGCCAGAATTTGTATGTTTCGGGTGTTGAAGTACGCCAGCGCAGCTGTAAAGGAACATCTATGGAATGGGTTGTAAAACGGTTAACATCAAAATCCACACGACTTCTGTCCAGCACCTCAAATCTCGTGGCTGAGCCGTCCACTGTTTTACCTATATAAAGGTTTTGACCGTAGGTGTCAATTGACCAGCCAAGGCCTGCACCAAAAGCTACATTGCGTCTTTCATTTAATGGGAAATCCCTGATAAAGCCAGTATGAAAACCCCCGGAGAACTGGGAGCTCCTTATTCCGGAAGGTTCCCCCGAAACAATGTTATAGGTAAAGCTAAAATAAACCTGATCTTCGCGGTACAGACTATCTATCACCCCCGGAATATCATTTACCTCCTGAGCATTAAGCAAAGGACAAAAAAGAAGTAACAGGCAAAAGTGCCATTTTTGAGACAGGTTCATTGGAGATTTTAGGTAAAGTTAAGCGGAAGAAAAGGACCTACAAAAAAAATCCCCTTTCAAAAATTTGAAAGGGGACTATATAAAGGTAATGAATTAGATTATTCCATATTCTGTGACGCCTCACCGGTACGGGTAGTGTAATTGATCTTAAGAGCTTCAGCTTTTCTTAGCTCCATTTTAATATCAGATACTAACCCCATGTTGGTTTCGTGGTCAACTTTGAGTGCAGTAGTAAGAAAAGGAACAAGTTCCTCTCTCTTTGACTCTCTCTCGGAATAAATGAACTGCTGAATATCACTCACCTCAGCAAAATTATCATTTAGCTGAATTCTGGCTTCGGTACCAAAACTCTGCTGAAATCTCGCACTCGGTTTTCCTGCGTATATGTACATTACAAGATCCTTCTTATCCAATTTCTCCACCTGGTCTGCATAAGGAAGTACGTTTTGAATTTTCAAAGTATTCTCACGCATTACAGTTGCAACCATGAAGAAGAACAGTAGCATAAAAACGATATCTGGCAGGGCCGAGGTATTTATCGCGGGCAGTTCACTACTCTTTTTCTTATTGAATTTTGCCATAATTTATTTTTTTCGCGATTAATTTTTAGGATCGGCTTCAGAAAGCTTTTGAGGCCACATATCTCTTATTTCCTCAAGCTGCTCCTTTAACCTTTCCTTGTTCCCTGTGTATGTAACGCTGTTGTAGTCTGCTTCCATTTGAGAGAATGACTTACCGTAAAGCCTTTGGGCAGTACGATTACGCAATTCATTATAGGCACCTACAAGTTCATTTTGAACAGCAATATAAGTTCCATACTCGGTTTGTCTGTCATTCACAAGCATGATAACTGCTTTGATCGGGTTATCTGAGGAAGTTGGATCCCCTGCTCCCTGGCAGTAGTCACAGGCTTCGGGTCCTACTCCACCTCCATTGTCCAAAAAGGCAATAGCGGCTTCTCTCAGGTCCTTTAGCTCCATTAGCTCGTCTTCTACAAGCAGATCATTGTTACGGTTCACAATCACCTGAAAAATATTCTTTTCCTTGATAATTGGCGGTTCCACGTTTTCATCCTGCATTGGAGGCAACTTTCTGCTGATACCGCTATCTGTCTCAATAGTTGTGGTCACCAGGAAGAAGATCAAAAGCAAGAAGGCGATGTCGGCCAAAGAACCGGCATTAACTTCAGGTGTAGATCGTCTGGCCATAGCTAATTTATTTTATAAGTTTTCTGATTCCGGATACAACCATCAACAGAATTGCAATACCTGCAAGCATGTAGAAGGTCACAAGACCTGCTCCTACCCAATGGTTCGCATTTGCCGAAAGCATTGTACCGTCACTAAGTTGGGTCTCGGTTCCATCGGTAAGCAGGTAAGCTATTACCACTACCAGAATGAAAGCCCCAACAGCTATTAGTGTTCTTTTAATGTTTCCTGAGAAAAGTCCTTTGATTACATAGAACAAGACCAGAAGCACAATTATTGCAAACACTAAGTATGCCACATACAGAAATGGAGTTACCACACTTGCCTGTACATCGGCTGAGTTTTCTATAGCATCATCACCGGCCATTAGAACTCTTCCCCAAAGGATTAGTCCAATAACCCCGATAACGAGCGCTATATATTTTAATATTTTATGTAAGGTCATAATTAAATCTTGGTATTGTTATACTCTTCTTTTGTTCTTGTAGTCTACAAGGATATCTATCAAAGTGATAGAAGCATCTTCCATATCGTTTACGATACGGTCGATCTTAGCGATAATGTAGTTGTAGAAGATCTGAAGAATAATAGCCACGATCAAACCGAATACTGTTGTAAGAAGTGCGATCTTAATACCACCCGCAACAAGTGAAGGTTGCATATCACCGGCAGCTTCAATTCTATCGAAGGCCTCGATCATACCAATTACTGTACCCATGAACCCAAGCATAGGAGCAAGAGCGATAAATAAAGATACCCAGGATACATTTTTCTCTAGAAGTCCCATTTGCACACCACCGTAAGCTACAACCGCCTTTTCAGCAGCTTCTGTACCTTCGTCGGCACGGTCAAGTCCCTGGTAGTAAATAGAAGCAACAGGTCCTTTGGTGTTGCGACAAACATCCTTAGCTGCTTCAATACCGCCTGTGTTTAGAGCGTCCTCAACATCCTGTGCTAATTTCTTTGTATTGGTAGTAGCAAGGTTAAGGTAAATGATTCTTTCAATCGCGATCGCCAAACCAAGGATCAAACAAAGAAGTACGATTCCCATGAATCCAGGTCCACCCTCGATAAAGCGCCTTTTAAGCTCCTGGTGAAATCCAACATCTTCGGTCTCTTCAGCTACAGCCTGGTCTTCATCCTGAACAAAGTTCACCATGGTAGCCGGCAAGGCATTCACGTTATTTGTCGCATTCACATCTACGGCTCCGAACACCATAATTGTAGCGATCACCAAAATTGAAAATAATCTTTTCATTACTTTTTCTCTTAATTTAATTAGTTAACGGGTTAAAGATATAAATATTTATTCAAATAAAAATAACTAGCAGAGAGGAAGGGATTCGAACCCTCGATACCCTTGTGGGGTATACACACTTTCCAGGCGTGCGCCTTCGACCACTCGGCCACCTCTCTAAATACCTGCTTAAATGAGCTTGTTAAGATATTTCTAAACAGTTCGCCAAATAACGAAAAAAAACAGAAGCTGGTCAAGTAACAGCCCTATTTTTTACGACATTTCCCCGCGTAATGAAGTTTCGAAAATTGTCTTAAAAACTTTCGGGCTTAGTTCCTTTGCTAAAAGGTACATCATTTTGGCCACAGCTGCCTCTGTCGTAATGTCTTTGCCCGATACTATTCCTATTTTCTTCAGTTGTGTACTGGTCTCATACTGTCCCATTGATACACTACCGCCGATGCACTGGGTGACGTTCACGATGACCACTCCCCTGGAAACAGCACTTCTTAGTAGTTCAACAAACCAGTCTTCAGTCGGAGCATTTCCGCTACCATAGGTCTCTAAAATGACTCCTTTAAGCCCTTCCTTCCCTAAAATGTGCTCCAGCAGGCTCCTGTTTATTCCCGGAAAGATCTTAATTAGAGCTATTTCATCATCCAGGCCTTTATGCAGTTTCATTTTTCGCCTGTGATTGGGTTGCCACAAAGCAGTGTCATTCACAGCCAGGTGAACACCCGAATTTACAAGAGGCGGATAATTTGGAGAAGCAAAAGCCTGAAAGTGTTCAGCGTTTATCTTGGAAGTCCTGTTGCCACGGTAAAGCTTGTACTCAAAATAAAGACATACTTCTGTAATAACAGGCTTACCGTTTTTTTGCAGTCCTGCAATTTGTATACTGGTAATAAGATTTTCCTTTGCATCTGTTCTAAGATCCCCAATTGGCAACTGCGAACCGGTAAAGATCACAGGCTTGGAAAGATTTTCGAACATAAAGCTAAGCGCAGAAGCACTATAAGACATGGTATCACTTCCATGTAAAACTACAAAACCATCATAGGTCTCATATTTTTCTTCAATGATCTCGGCGATCTGCAGCCAAAATGCCGGCTTCATGTTCGAAGAGTCGATAGGCCGCTCAAAACTTACGGTGTCTATATGATGCTCCAGCAGTTTTAATTCAGGAATATTTTGCAGCAGCTCATCAAAATTAAACGCCTTTAGAGCTCCCGTTTCGAAGTCCTTGACCATACCAATGGTTCCCCCGGTGTAGATAAGGAGAATATTAGCGCTGGTTTTCATGCAGGTTGTTCTGGTTGATTACGGGGTTGGCATACATAAGAAGATAGCTGTTCACCTCGAGTGCATTTTTGAAATCCACCCTTCTTGTAAGCCTTCTCTCAAACTGCCTCTTTTGTTTGGAGTCATACTTATCTTCGAACATGCTGCTGTTATTGAGCAGGTCAAAAGCAATGTAATTTGCAGGCCACAGCTTGTAATTCCTGTGAATACGTTTATCAATACCTGCAGTTATCCTTTGGAGCTGCTCATTTACAGAGCCCGACTTCTTTTCTATTTCCTGAAGCACCTCTGTTGTTATTGGCTTTCCTGCGGAAATATGTATCCTCCCTTTATTACCCAAAGCTCCCTTGAGAATAGACTTGAAGTCCTCATTAGCCGATTTAATATAGATCTGCTCCATTCTTTTCGCCAGAATTTCCGGCAGCTTCAAAACATCTGTAGGGTCAAATTCATAAGAGATAGCAACCGGAACTATCTTCAGCTTTCCAAAATATTCAGCCAGAGATTCATCAGCTTTCGCCATGGCAAGCATTTTTAGAACCCCCTGCTGGGTATGATCATTTCCATCTTTGGTTCTCCCTTCCCTTTGAGCCATCCACACAGAACGCTTTTCTTCCAGGAGCAGTTCTTTAATATATTCTGAAAGTTTCTGGGAGCTCTTCAGCATTTCACGTGGACCGAGTCCGCGTTTGACAAGGAAGTTCCGGTTAAGTTTGGAAAGAGCCAGCAAAAACGGCTTTTGCACAAGGTTATCACCAATGGCCGAAGCAGTCATTTTAAGATCGGCTTCGTAGAGCACACAATTGAGAAGGGAAGTATCCAGAACAATATCACGGTGGTTTGAAATGTAGAGGTAGGATTCGTCCTTGTTTAAGGTATCAAAACCGGAATAACTCAAACCTTCCGAGCTTTTACTCAATACTTTCTGAACCGTGTGGTAAATGATGCGGGTTTGAAAATCCCTTATCGAATTACAACTAAGGACTTTCTCCTCTATTTTATCAAAAGTGACATTTGGAAAGGTAAATTGTAAAAGTCCTTTTATCATGGGATGCTTCACATAATTCTTTAAAGCCTCCTGCACTTCTGCATCATCATAGAACCGAATATCGTCGTAATTTGTCACTGATTGTTAGTTAGAGTTAGCAAAAAAACAAAATTATAAGCAGATGCTGTGTTCAAATGCCAAAAATCTCCCTGGAGTTGCGGGTTGTAACTTCAGCTACTTCCCGTGGGGAGAGTTGATAGACTTCAGCAACCTTTTCCAGCACTTCTACAAGATACGAACTTTCATTGCGTTTCCCTCTATAAGGCACCGGTGCCAGGTAAGGAGCATCTGTTTCCAGTACGATCTCCGTTAATGGTATCTCGTTTAAAAACCTGTCAATCTTCCCATTTTTGAAGGTCACTACTCCTCCAATCCCCAGTTTCATATTATATGACAGAGCCTTTTGAGCCTGCTCGTGTGTTCCGGTAAAACAATGGAAAATTCCGAAAAGCCCCTCCCCTTTTTCCTGCTCGAGCACCTCAAAAACCTCATCAAAGGCATCCCGGCAGTGAATTACGATCGGTAGTTGATGTTTCTTCGCCAGCTGAATCTGATACCTAAATGCCTCCTGCTGAATTCCCAGGGTAGACTTGTCCCAGTAAAGGTCTATTCCTGTTTCCCCTACTGCATAGAACTTCCTTTCCTCAAGCTGTTTTTCTACGATAGCCAATTCTTCTTTATAATTCTCCTTTACATGGGTGGGATGAAGACCGGCCATGAGAAAAATGTGCTCCGGAAACTCTTTTTCCAAGGCATACATGCCCTCAATATATTCTGAATCTATAGCCGGAATAAAAAACCGGGTAATATTGGCATCTATAGCTCTTTTGATCATCTCGCTGCGATCATCATTGAATGATTCGCTATATAGGTGAGTGTGAGTATCTGTAATTGTCATAAATGCAAAAATAATTTATTTTATACAGCTATCTTTGGCAAAAAAGAAAAGAATGGCATCTCTGAAGAAGTTACTTAAAGAAAAAGGATATAAAAGAATTCCCCTCACCTATACTGCAACCCAACACCTGGAACTAAAGGCAAAAATAAACAAGATAGAAGGTAATTTCATCCTGGACACTGGCGCATCGAGCACCTGCGTAGGTCTTGAAGCCGTTTCCCATTTCGAGCTTCTGGCCGAAGACAGTGATGTTAAAGCTGCAGGGGCAGGAGCCACTAATATGATGACCCAGATCGCTCAAAAGAACGTAATAGAGATCAAAGGCTGGAAAAAGAAAAAAGTGGATCTGGTTCTTTTTGATCTAAGACATGTGAACGATGCGCTGGTTAAACATAAGGCTGAAAAGGTACAGGGAATTATAGGTGCAGATATCCTCAAAAAAGGTAAAGCCATTATCGATTATAAGTCCATGAGCCTTTTCCTGAAGTAACCTTTATTTACAAAATGGGGGTTTTTCCCCATTTCACAGCGATAGATGCTACCTTATCTTAAGGGTAACCAAAAAATCTACCGCTATGAATTTTTTAAACCTAAAGCACCTGCCGGTGTTTCCGGCGTTATTGGCCGTATTAATTGTTTTTGTTTTAGTACTTAATATCTACACCTTTATTTCGTACTAGAACAAAAAAAGAAAGGCAATGATCCTGAAATCATTGCCTTTCTTTTTTGTCATTTTTGGGCGCCTATAATTCCAAAGCTCTTTTGACGTCATTGTCCATGAGAAGTTCCTCAGGATTTTCAAGGGCTTCTTTAACTGCCACAAGAAAACCTACAGACTCTTTTCCATCAATGATCCTGTGATCATAAGAAAGGGCAACATACATAATTGGACGTATCTCCACATGACCATCAATGGCAACAGGTCTGTCTACTATATTGTGCATTCCAAGTATACCACTTTGAGGAGGATTGATAATTGGAGTCGACAGCATAGAACCAAACACTCCACCATTGGTAATGGTAAAGGTTCCGCCGGTCATCTCATCCACTGTGATCTGCCCGTCACGCACCTTGGTCGCAAGGTTCTTGATCTCGGCCTCTACTCCGCGGAAGCTCATATTTTCAACATTTCTAAGCACCGGAACCATAAGACCTTTAGGTCCTGATACAGCAATACTTATGTCTTTGTAGTCATACTTTACCTGATAATCTCCGTCAATCATAGAATTTACTCCGGGATAAAGGTCTAATGCTCTCACTACAGCAAGCGTAAAGAAAGACATGAATCCAAGGCTCACTCCGTGCCTATCTTTGAACTCATCTTTGTACTGCTTGCGCAGGGAGAAAATAGCCGACATATCCACTTCGTTAAAAGTAGTAAGCATAGCCGTTTGATTCTTCACATCAACCAAACGCTCTGCAACCCTGCGGCGAAGCATAGACATCTTTTTGCGCTCTTCTCCTCTTTTCCCCTGTCCCGGCGTTCCCATAGAAGGTTTTGCTTTTACAGCATCTTCTTTGGTGATTCGACCATCACGACCGGTTCCCTGAACAGATTTTGCATCCATACCTTTTTCATCAAGGATCTTCTTAGCTGCAGGCGAAGGGCTTCCGGTAGCGTACGTATCCTGCTTTTGAGAAGGCGTACTTGGCTTCGAAGGAGTTTCTGTTTTGGCTTCAGCTTTTTGGTTATCCTTTTGAGAAGACTCGAGCTCTTCTTCTTTAGCCGAAGTAGCTTCCTTTTCTTCCTTTGCAACTTCTTTTGAGTTTTTTTCTCCACCTCCGGGTTTAGGAGCATCTGTATCGATCAAACAAACTACCTGCCCTACAGCTACGGCATCCCCCTCTTCTGCTTTTAGGGTGATGATTCCACTGGCTTCTGCCGGAAGTTCAAGTGTTGCCTTATCACTGTCAACTTCGGCAATTGCCTGATCTTTTTCAACATAATCACCGTCTGCAACCAACCACTGTGCAATTTCAACCTCGGTAATCGATTCTCCCGGAGAAGGGACTTTCATTTCTAAAGCCATGATTTCTTCTTTTTATTTTTTAGCGCCGGAATTACTGCCGGCAATTTTTCATATTTATTAAACAGTAACTTCTGCGTTCTTATCAAAAACAGATTCTATAACTTTTTCGTGACGCTTCTTAAATCTAACTGAGCTTCCTGCAGCAGGTGATCCATAGAATTTCCTGCTACATACCCTAAAGGACTTCGATTCTTCAAGATGTAATAACAGGTGACTATAGGCACCCATGTTTCTCGGTTCTTCCTGAGCCCACACCACATCATCGGCATTCTTATATTTTGCAATAGCCTCTTTGATCTGTTCTGCCGGTAGAGGGAACAACTGTTCGATCCTCACGAGGGCTACATCGTCACGTCCTAATTCCTCCCTGCGCTCAAGCAGGTCGTAGTAGAATTTCCCGGTACAGAATACTAGGGATTTCACTTTATCGACTTTTGCTTCAGCATCGTCTATAAGCGGCTGGAATGTACCATTTGCAAATTCCTCTTTTGTAGAAACCACTTTTGGATGCCTCAACAAACTCTTGGGTGTAAAGATGATCAAGGGCTTCCTGTAGTTCACCTTCATTTGTCTTCTCAACAGGTGGAACATATTTGCCGGGGTGGTAACATCGGCAACGAACATGTTATCTTTAGCACAAAGCTGAAGATATCTTTCCATTCTTCCCGAAGAGTGCTCGGCTCCCTGGCCTTCATAGCCGTGGGGCAGGAACATCACCAAACCATTCTGAAGCTTCCATTTATCTTCGGCCGCCGAAATATACTGGTCGATCATGATCTGTGCTCCATTGCTAAAGTCTCCGAACTGAGCCTCCCAAATGGTAAGACAGTTAGGGCTGGCCATTGCATAGCCATAATCAAAACCTACAACTGCATATTCAGATAAAAGAGAGTTGTAAATATTAAGGTCGCAGGATGATCCTTTCTTGGCCTCACAGGCTGTTCCTTCCATTTGATTAAGAAGGATTATTTCTTCTTCACTGTCCTCGACTTTTACCACAGCGTGACGGTGAGAGAAAGTTCCTCTCTCGACATCCTGCCCGCTCATTCTCACGTAATAACCTTCCTTAATAAGAGTACCATAGGCAAGTAATTCGGCCATACTCCAATCCAGGCTGTTGTTTTCGAAGAACATGGTATGTCGGAGATCCACCAGTTTTTTGATCTTTCTCAGGAACTTTTTATCCTCAGGAAGCTTTGAAACCGCATGTGCCACTTCGGTAAGGATCTCCATGTCGACAGTAGTATCAACCTCTTCCATCATGCGGGATTCATCTACATGTTCAAATCCTTCCCATTCATCCTGCATAAAAGGTGTTACCCTTGTCTTTTCTTCCTTTCGTGAATCTTCAAGATTCTCTTCGAGTTTTGCCTTATAGTCTTCTTCAAGCTTCTGCACATAGGCATCATCAATGACTCCCTGTGCCTTTAGCTTTTCTGCATATATATCTCTTGGGTTCTTGTGACTGGCAATGGCCTTATACAGTTTTGGCTGAGTGAATCTTGGCTCATCTCCCTCATTGTGACCATATTTACGGTACCCTAAAAGGTCAATAAAGACATCTCTTCCAAAGGTCATTCTCCAGTCGAGGGCGAACAACACTGCATGCACCACTGCTTCGGCATCATCTGCATTGACGTGGAGTACAGGTGAAAGTGTCACTTTTGCAACATCTGTACAATAGGTCGAAGAACGGCCGTCAAGATAGTTGGTCGTAAAACCAACCTGGTTGTTCACTACTATATGAATGGTTCCGCCGGTGGTGTATCCTTCCAGCTGCGCCATCTGCACGATCTCATAAACTATTCCCTGACCGGAAATTGCCGCATCCCCATGTACTATAATAGGAAGGACAGAATCATTTTTATCTCCATAATGACGATCCTGCTTTCCTCTTGTGATCCCCTGCACTACTGCACCAACAGTTTCCAGGTGAGAAGGGTTGGGAGCAATGTTGATATTGATCTCTTTTCCGCTGTCGGTCTTACGGCAGGAGGTCCAACCCAGGTGGTATTTCACATCCCCGTCAAAAATATCCTGTTCGTAGTCTTTCCCGTCAAATTCGGTAAAAATATCCTTTGCGCTTTTTCCGAAGATATTTGTGAGGGTACTAAGACGACCCCGGTGGGCCATCCCCATGACGAAATCCTTTACTCCAAGATCGGCTGCCCTTTCAATAATAGCATCAAGAGCCGGAATAAGGCTTTCTCCTCCTTCCAGAGAAAACCGCTTTTGCCCGACGTATTTTGTATGAAGAAAGTTCTCAAAAGAGACCGCTTCACTTAACTTCCGTAAAATGTGCTTCTTTTGGTCGGCATTGAAAGCGGGCTGGTTCTCATTGATGTTTAGCTTATCCTGGATCCATTTGACCTGTTCAGGTTTCCTGATGTACATGTACTCGATCCCTATGGAATCACAGTAAACCTTCTCCAGGTGCTTTATGATCTGCTTTAAAGTGGAAGGCCCTATTCCCAGAATTTCACCTGCGTTGAAAACCGTGTCCAGGTCACTCTCGTCAAGATCGAAATTTTGTATATCAAGGGTAGGACGATATTTTCTTCGCTCCCGCACAGGATTGGTCCTTGTAAAAAGGTGACCCCTGCTGCGATACCCATCAATCAACTTCACCACCCGAAACTCCTTCAACACTGAATCTGAGATCTCTACAGGCTCCCCATTTTCAGGATGTTCCACAACGGTTTGCCCGTTTTGGGAGGTTTCCAGACCAAAATCAAAGCCCTGAAAGAAAGCTCTCCAGCTGGGTTCAACACTATCGGGGTACTGTAAATATTGATCATAGAGTTCAGCGAAGTATGCTGTATGTGCGGCATTTAAAAATGAAAATTTGTCCATAAGTTGAAACTACCTGTTTCTTTTTTGTAAAACGTTACAAAAGTACAATTTTTAAAAAAGAAGGGCGGGAGCATTTAATATATTTACCTTATACTTTGAAAACTTTTAACATCATGAACCTATCTATCAGTAACATAAAAAAGCTTTCAGTTTTATTCCTGCTCCTATATTCTTCTCATTATTATGCAGTTGCACAAAATGCTGAAGTACCAAAAAGGGCTTTTTGGAATGATGTTAGGTTTGGTGGGAGCCTGGGCCTCAATTTTAGCGACGGCAGCTTCAGCGGTTTTATTGCCCCTAAAGCCGTTTATGATTTTAACAGGTTTACCTCTGCGGGAGTAGGTCTTGCAGGTTCTTATACCAACACTTCCAGATTCTCTACATATACTGCCGGGGCAAGCGTCCTTGGGCTGCTTAGGCCTTTTAACCCGTTACAGCTTTCAGCAGAATTTGAAGAGCATTATGTTTCAAGGGATCTCAAACTCGACGGCGCGAACATTTCAGATTCCTACTGGTATCCCGCGCTGTTCTTTGGAGTGGGTTATAATACGGGCCCGGTTACCGTAGGAATAAGATATGATGTCCTTCACGATAGCGAAAAAAGCATTTATGCTAATGCTTTCATGCCATTTGTGAGTATCTATTTCTAAACCTCGCGATCCATTAGACCTTTTCCAAACCTGTAGAGCAAGTCTTTTTTGTCTTGCTTTATTTGCAGTTCTTCAAGAACGGCAAAAGCTTTTTTAGTGTACTTCTCAATCTCCTGTCGCGTAAGTTCGGCCGCGCCACTACTCTCAAAAAGGCCTTTTACGGTCTCTACTTTTGCAGTAGGATCGGGCGGATTGATCGAATATAGATGCTCTAACTGAACTGCCTCCCTGGAGTCCGATTTTTCCAGGGAAGTAAGGTAAAGGAAGGTTTTCTTATTCTCTATAATGTCTCCTCCTACCTGCTTTCCAAAAGAATCGGGATCTCCAAAAGCATCGAGGTAGTCATCCTGCAATTGAAAGGCAATGCCAAGTAATCTTCCGAATTCATAGATCCTGTCGCAATCTTCCCCTGAAGCGTTTGCCACAATAGCTCCCATTTTTAGGGAAGCCCCCACAAGAACAGCAGTTTTGTATTCTATCATTTTGAGGTATTCTTCAATGCTCACTTTCTCCCTCACCTCAAAATCCATATCGTACTGTTGGCCTTCACAAACTTCGATAGCTGTCTTTGAAAAAAGTTCTGCCAGTTTCCTGAAGGTTTCTCCGGTATAATTTTCAAACAACTGGTAAGCTTTTATAAGCATGGCATCCCCGGAAAGGATTCCTGTATTAATATCCCATCGCTCGTGAACAGTTTGTTTTCCTCTTCGCAGTGGCGCATCATCCATGATATCATCATGTACCAGAGAAAAATTATGAAATACCTCAATAGCCAGTGCAGCATCAAGAGCCTTCTTGTAATCACTCCCAAAAATATCGGCCGCCATTAAGACCAGCACAGGTCGCACCCTCTTACCTCCCAGACTAAGTATATAGATCATTGGATCATACAGGTTGGCAGGTTCCTGTTTTTTGATCCTTCCGGAAAGATATTCCTCAAATTCTTCGCGATAGCGGTCTATTGGGAGCATATTTGAATTTTGCGCTAAAATACCAAAACAATAGTAAAAATCAGCCTTTTTTGGCAGCCCGGAATTTTCGCTTAGAAAACTATGGAAACTTTTATTGTTTTTATAGTTTCCATTTGTATCTTTGCCCGCTCAAAAAAATTGATGTGAAAGAACAAATTTTAGCCAAAGCAGCCGAAATGTTTCTCACCCTTGGGGTGAAAAGCGTTACTATGGATGAGATTGCGGCAGAAATGGGAATGTCAAAAAAAACCATTTATACACATTTCCCCACTAAAACAAAACTGATAGAAGCTACCGCTTTATTTGTTTTCGACCAGATTTCTTCAGGGATCCAGGGAATAAGGGATGAAAATAAGGACGCTATAGAGGAGCTTTTTGAAATTAAAGATTTTGCCTGTCAAAATTTAAAGGATGAAAAATCCTCTCCACAGTATCAGCTTCAAAAGTATTATCCAAAGATCTACTTCAGCATACGTGAAAAACAGAAAAAAGTACTGGAAGAACTTACGCGACAAAACCTAAGGAAAGGTATTGACAAAGGGGTCTATCGCAGCGATCTTCCTGTTGAATTCATAAGCCGGATATATTTTATCGGGATTCTTGGAATAAAGGATGATGACCACTTTCCGGAACCTGAATTCTCTACTAACCAGTTGACCGAAATGCACCTGGAATATCATTTACGGGCCATAGTCACTACTAAAGGCCTTAAAAAACTTGAAACTCTTTTAAACAAAAGCAGCATAAAATGAAAAAAATAATCTTTTTGTTGAGCAGTTTGTTCTGTCTACATGCTTTTGCCCAGGAACCTGTTGCACCACCATTAGCACTTTCTCTTGAAGACGCTGTAGCTTTGGGTCTTGAGAATAACTATTCTTCTATTAGATCTGAAAAAGAGGTGGAAAAGGCCCTGGCTCAGAAATGGGAAATTATTTCGCAGGGTCTCCCGCAGATCAATGGAAACGTCGACTACCAAAATTTCCTCAAACAGCCCGTCACACTATTACCGGCAGCTGCTTTTGATAATACGCAAGCCACTATTAATGTGGTAGAGGAATATTTCGACGTTCAGAGAAATGCTCAACCTGTGAATGCGCCCGAAGGATTTATTCCTCTGCGGTTTGGCACCAAGCAAAATGTAACTGCAACGGCGACGTGGTCTCAGCTTATCTTTGATGGTTCCTATATAGTAGGAGTACAGTCGGCCAGGACTTTGTTGCAGATCTCCAAAAATGCCAAAACCAAGACCGACCTGGAAGTGCGCAAAGCAGTGATCAATGCTTATGGCAATGTACTCATGGCCCGTGAAACCGTGGATATCCTGCAGAACAACCTGGATAACATCAGTAAAAACCTAAGTGATACTCAGAAGATCTACGAGAATGGACTGGCCGAAGAAGAGGATGTGGAGCAACTCAAGATCACCCGTCTTAACCTGCAGAACAACCTCAACCGCAGCCAGAGAATGCTGGAAATATCTTACCAGTTGCTCAACATGGCTTTAGGAGTTCCGGTGGAGCAGGAAATTGTACCCACAGATGATCTTAACACCCTGGCACTGCAATTCTATGATGAGCAGTTACTGGAGGAAAATATTCCTTTAGAAGAGAACATTGATGTGCGTATAGCACAAAATTCAGCCGAAGCCGCGAGGATCTTTGTTAGGCTGGAAAAGGCAAAAGCATTACCGCGGCTCACCGGGTTTTTGAACTATGGAACATCCGGATTTAGCGATTCCTTTACCTTCCTGAATGGTGACCAGGAATATTTTAATCAGTCGATCCTGGGCGTAAGTCTTAACATTCCCATTTTTAGTAGTGGGATGCGCGCCTCCCGCACCAAACAAAAACAACTGGAGTATGAGCAGGCTATGCTAGACCTGGAGGAAACAACCAATCGTGTTTCCCTGGCTATAGATGCTGCCAAAGCCGATTACAGGTTTAGCCTTGAAAACTTTGAGACACAGCAGGAAAGCCTGGCTCTTGCTCAAAGGATCGAGAACAAGAACCAGATCAAATTTTTTGAAGGCCTTGCCAGCAGTTTTGAGTTGAGCGAGGCACAGCGACAACTTTATACTGCTCAGCAAAATCTATTGGAAGCTATGCTTGAGGTGATCAATGCCAAAGTAGAGCTGGAAAATGTACTTAGTACCAAAACTTATTCTGAAGAAGACTAACCAAACAAATAATAGTCAAAAAATGAAAAAACTAAGCTTGTTAATATTAGGCCTCTCCCTAGTCGTTTCCTGTGGAAAAGGAGAGTCTGTTGAAGAGTTAATAGAAAAAGGAGATCTTACTGCCATAAGAGCTAAAAAAGCTGAGCTCAGCTCCCTCCAAAGTGAAATATCTGCCGAAATAGCAAAATTGGACGAAGCCATTTCAAAGATGGATGTGAATTCAAATTTTGCACTGGTAGAAGTACAGTCTGTTTCAGATTCCCTGTTCAAGCACTACGTGGAAATCCCCGGTGATGTTGAAACAGATCAAAACATCACAATTTATCCGGAATTTTCGGGAGTTCTTGTGGACGTAAAGGTTGACGAGGGAGACAGGGTCCAAAAAGGGCAAATTCTTGCCCGGATCGATGACGGCGGCTTATCAAGTCAACTGGCACAAATGGAGACCCAGGCTGCACTTGCGAAAACAACTTTTGAAAGACAGCAAAGGCTTTGGGAACAGAACATTGGTAGTGAGATACAGTTCCTCGAAGCGAAGGCTAATTTTGAAGCTATTCAAAATTCGGTGAACCAGATGAGATCACAGCTGGCTAAAACCGTGGTGAGAGCACCTTTTAGC
Source organism: Salinimicrobium aquimaris (assembly GCF_035607535.1). NCBI lineage: Bacteria > Pseudomonadati > Bacteroidota > Flavobacteriia > Flavobacteriales > Flavobacteriaceae > Salinimicrobium > Salinimicrobium aquimaris. Next base: position 73,235 of record NZ_JAYDZX010000004.1, on the reverse strand, counting down.
GGCATCATAGACGAAGCTTTCTCTGAAGAAGGGGAAGTAGTAGCTCCGGGTCAAAGCAGGTTGTTCAGGTTGATCAATTTGAAGGACATGTACATCTCTGCAGCAGTCCCCGAATCTTACCTCAACAAGATAAGGAAAGGAACAGAAGTTTTGGTAGAAATTGGCGCTACAGGAACTTCCTTTAAGAGTGAGGTGAGACAGGTTGGAAATTTTATTAATCCAAACAACCGGACTTTTGAGATACAGGTGGCTGTTCCGCAGGAAGCCGAAAACGTTAAGCCAAATCTCATCGCTACCGTAAAGCTAAACGATTACACTTCAGAAGGAGCTATTATAATTCCGGAGAACGTGGTGCAGACCAATGCCACAGGAGAGAAGATTGCCTATGTTCTTGAAAAGGAATCGGACTCTACAGGGGTTGCCAAAAAAAGAGTTCTGGAAACAGGATTATCTTATGAAGACTCTGTTGAGGTACTTTCAGGCCTGGAAGCCGGGGACCTACTTATCATAAGTGGAGTACGCGGTATTCGTGAAGGCGAAAAGGTAAAAATTGCTAACAGCACTTTATAAACAACTATGAAGTTAGATAAAGATTTTAAACTCTCGTCCTGGGCCATTGATAACCGCATGACGGTTTACGTGATCATCGCCATTATTTTCGTTGGCGGTCTCATGTCCTACTACAGCATGCCCAGGGAATCATTTCCCGAGATCATCGAGACCAAGATATATGTAAGTTCGGTAAACCCGGGTAACTCGGCCGAGGATATTGAGAAGTTCATCACCGAACCTCTGGAGGAAGAATTCAACAATATTGCGGGGGTACAGGACATCTCCTCCACTACCCTTCAGGATTATTCCCTTGTCATTGTAGAATTTGATGAAGACATTTCTGTAGATGCAGCCAAGCAGAAGGTAAAGGACAAGGTCGATCAGGAAAAAGCAGCTACTACCTGGCCAACATTAGACAATGGTGCCAAGGTGGAACCCAATGTCTTTGACCTGAACATTTCAGAAGAAATGCCAATCCTCAATGTGAACCTCACCGGAGATTATCCTGTTCAGAAATTGAAGGAATACGCGGAGTACTTACAGGACAGGATCGAGCTGCTTCCGCAGATTAAAGAAGCCTCAGTAAGGGGTGCCGAGGAGAAAGAAGTTGAGATCGCGGTTGACATCTATAAAATGACAGCTTCAAAAGTGAGCTTTCAGGACATCATTAGCGCTGTGAGCATGGAGAACCAAACCATCTCTGGTGGTAACGTGATCACCGGCGGAATACAAAAAAACATCAGGATCCTCGGCGAGGTGAAAAATCCCCAAGAGCTAAATAATGTCATAGTAAAAAGAGAGGACGGAAATGTCTTTTTAAGGGATATAGCCGAGATTCGTTTCCAGGAACAGGAACCTACTACTTTCGCAAGGGAATATGGAGATCCTGTGGTGATGCTTGATATCAAGAAGCGAGGTGGCAAGAACATGATAGAGGCCATTGACAACATCAAACAGATCATCGAGCACGAACAGGAAACCTACCTGCCGGAAGACCTGAAGATCTCCTATTCCAACGACCAGTCTACCATCACTCAAAACATGGTGGATGACCTGGTGAATAATATCATTTTTGGGGTGATCCTGGTAGTTGTAGTACTTATGTTCTTCCTGGGCTTTAGAAATGCACTTTTTGTTGGGTTTGCTATCCCACTTTCCATGTTCCTTTCATTCATCATCCTTTCCAGCATGGGCTTTACCCTCAACACGATGGTACTCTTTGCCCTTGTAATGGGGCTGGGAATGCTGGTAGATAACGGGATCGTGGTGGTGGAGAACGTCTATAGTCTTATGGACCAGGGTGTTCCCCGACTTAAAGCTGCCAAACAGGGTGTGGGCGAGATCGCATGGCCTATAATTGCCTCAACAGCCACAACCCTTGCCGCCTTCTTCCCGCTGGGACTATGGCCCGGAACTATAGGAAAATTCATGATCTACTTCCCAATCACGCTCTCGGTAGTGCTCGGGTCGTCCCTTTTTGTGGCACTCATCATCAACTCCATGCTGACTTCGGAATATATGAAGACCGAAGAAAAGGAGTTGACAAAGAAAAAACTGATTCGTATAAGTGCCATTTTAGGAGGTACAGGTTTGATCCTGGTGACCGCCGGATTTATTCTGGACTTTGGTTCTTTTAGAGCAATTGGAAATTTAGCTATCCTGTTTGCTCTGTTGCTTTGGTTCTATAAATATTTCCTTAGCACCTGGGTCGACTTCTTCCAGTACAGGGCTCTTAAGAAGCTGGAGAGACAGTATGAATCGACGCTTCGTTTCTCCCTTCGCGGAAAAAATTCCTACCTGGTTTTCTTCGGAACCCTGGGCATGTTGATCCTGTCGTTCATTCTGGTGGGCATTGTACAGCCAAAGGTCCTGTTCTTCCCCGAAAATGAACCAAACCAAATCATTACTTATATCGAATTCCCTGAAGGAACCGACATTAGGAAGACCAATGAAGTGACCAGGCAGATCGAAAAACAGATCTATGACGTCATTGAAAAGTACGAAGATGAGGATGGCTACAACTATATGGTGGAGTCGGCTATTTCTCAGGTAGGCCAAGGTGCAGGTAACCCAATGACAGATGGCGGACAGCAAAATGCCATGCCACATAAAGGGAAAGTAACCTTATCAATGAGGGAATTCAAAGATCGTCGCGGGGTGAGGAGTAGTCACGTCTTGTCTGAAGTGCGGGAGGCGGTTCAGGATTTTCCCGGGGCTTCAATAATTGTTGAAAAAGATGCCGCAGGTCCCCCGGTAGGCTATCCTATAAATATCGAATTAAAAGGGGAGGACTACGAGCAGATGCTAATAGAAGCTGAGCAACTTGTGAACTTTATACAGGAACTCAACATCCCCGGAATCGAAGAACTTCAAATAGATGTCAACAAATCCAAACCCGAACTTAATGTCACTGTAGATCGTGTAAAAGCAGGACAACTGGGAGTTTCTACTACTTCTGTAGGACAAACGTTGAGACGTGCCATTTACGGGGAAGAGATCTCTACTTATAAAGAAGGAGATGAGGATTATCCAATAAACATTAGGTTCAATGAAGACTTCAGGTATGACGAAAATGCACTTTTCAATCAGCCGGTAACCTTTAAGAATCAAAATACGGGAGAGTTGGTGCAGGTGCCTATTTCTTCAGTAACAAAAAAGGAACTTACTTCCTCCTTTAGCGCGATCAAACGAAAAGACCTTAAAAGGGTGATCACAGTTTATTCGAACGTGCTTGAAGGATATAATGGTAATGCTATTGTAGAACAACTTCAAACAGAATTGGCGGGATATGATCTACCACAGGATATTTCCCTTCAGTTCACAGGAGAGCAGGAAGAACAACAGGAAAATATGTCCTTCTTATTAAAGGCTCTTTTAATAGGGCTTGGAGGAATTCTGTTGATCCTCGTGGCACAATTCAATTCCATTCCAAAGCCATTGATCATTCTCATGGCCGTCTTCCTGTCCCTGGCGGGTGTGTTTCTTGGAATGGTGGTCTTCCAAATGGACTTTATCATCATTATGACCATGATGGGAATTATCTCCCTGGCGGGAATTGTAGTGAATAATGCCATTGTACTTGTGGATTACACCCAGATCCTCATTGACCGGAAAAAAGAAAGTCTTGGGTTGGAATCCAGTGACCTGCTGACTAAAGGGCAGTATTATGAGATGATCGTCGAAGGAGGTAAGTCAAGATTGCGGCCTGTGCTTTTGACTGCCATAACGACAGTTTTGGGTCTTATTCCGCTCGCAATAGGCTTAAACATAGACTTTTTCTCACTTTTCACAGATTATGACCCTCAAATCTATATTGGAGGGGATAACGTGATCTTCTGGGGGCCGTTGGCGTGGACGGTGATCTTTGGGTTGATCTTCGCCACATTCCTTACCCTCGTGGTAGTGCCCGCTATGCTTTACCTGGTGAACAGGGGCAGGGTCAAGATGAGAAACAGGAGAGAAAGAACACCTGCCTAAAAAGGCACTTTTGACACCTGTATATTAGAAGCCTCCGGAGTAAATCCGGAGGTTTTTTATTTTAATCGGACTATGGCAAAGTGTTTGGACACCTATGGGCGAGAAAAAATAAGTTTAATTAAAAAACAACGAATGAACACTCAGTTAACCATTGATGAACGCAACGCTGTTTTAATTTCAATGGCAAATCTTGTGGAACAGGAAAAAGAGAACATTTTAAAAGCTAATAAGATCGACCTGAACAATTATTCAGGTGACGATCTGGCCATGGAAGACAGGCTAAAAGTGGACGATTCCAAAGTAGAGGGAATGGTTCACTCCTTAAAACATTTAGCTTCCCAGGAAGATCCTGTGGGAGTGGAGCGATTCAGCTTCAAGCACGATAACGGGATGCAGGTCTATAACAGGACTGCCTCCTTTGGGACAGTAATGATCATTTACGAATCCCGTCCCGATGTGACTGTAGAAGCTGCAGGGATTGCCTTCAAATCGGGGAATAAGATCCTTCTGAAAGGGGGGAAAGAATCCCTCAATTCCAATCTGAAGATCGTAGAACTATGGCATAAGGCCCTTGAGGAGAACAACATTTCTCCGAACTGGGTGGAATATCTTCAGTTTGACAGAAAACAGACGCAGGAATTTCTGGCCAATCCAGATCAAAGAGTTGACCTGGTAGTGCCAAGAGGTGGAGAGCGATTGATCAAATTTGTGAAGGAGAATTCTTCGGCACAGGTGATCGTGAGTGGGCGTGGAAATAATTTCGTCTACATCCACAAAAATGCCGACACAGATATCGCACTTGATGTGATCCTGAATGGGAAGACAGGAAAAATTTCAGCCTGTAATGCAGTCGACAAGGTGTTGATCGATTCCAGGCTTCCAAATAAAAAGGAGTTTCTAAACGAACTTTTAGACACTCTTAAAGAACATAATGTTGAGATCATTGCCGATGATTCTCTTGAAGATCTCGACGGTACAAGGCCAGTAAAGAACGAAGATGAGTGGTACGAGGAATTTCTTGATTACAAGGCTTTGATAGGGGAAGTAGATTCGGTTACCGAAGCTATTGCCAAGATCAACAAATATTCAGGAGGACATTCGGCCTCCATAATTTCAAAAGATGATAAAGCTGCGCAGAGTTTCATGCAAAATGTTGACAATGCAGCAGTATATCACAACACCTCCACAAGATTTACCGACGGAGGCCAGCTGGGGCTTGGTGGAGAACTGGCGATAAGCACAGATAAATTACACCAGCGTGGTCCTATTGGACTGCAGCATTTAGTAACCAATAAATGGTATATACACGGAAATGGACAAACTAGATAAAATTTTAGAACAGAATAACATAGAAATGGATACTCCAAAAAAGAAGAAGAGGATACTTTTAAAGTTAGGTTCTAATACGCTAACGAAAGAAACCGACTATATTTCGAGAGGAAAGATTGAAGACATAGGCCGGCAGATCGCCGAACTCAAGGATGAATATGAGTTCGTGATCATTAGCTCTGGAGCTGTGGCAGTAGCCAAGCAGTTTGTGAACCTGGAGCGCAGCGGTGAAAATATTGACGTAAAACAAGCTTTGGCTTCTATAGGTCAGCCGCACTTGATGCGTATTTTCCAGGAGAGCTTTAGGGAACTTGGGTTGTTGATAGGTCAATGTTTATTGTCGCCGAATGACTTTAGCAATGAAGATTCGAGACAGAATATTATTAACACCGTAAATGTGTTGGTAGAGAACGACTACATTCCCATCATTAATGAGAATGATACTTCGTCAACAGACGCCATAAAGTTTGGAGACAACGACAATCTTGCGGCACAGACTGCAGCTCTACTTGATGTGGATCTTTTTATTATAGCGACCAACACCCATGGAGTGTATAAAAAAGGTTCCATTGAAGCCAAAACTCCGGAAACCATTAGAAAGGTGAATGACCTGGAAGAGCTGAAGAAAGAGGTGATGAGTGAGACAAAATCCTCTCATGGTACCGGCGGAATGAGCTCAAAAGTTTCGGCTGCTGCAATTACGCAGAAAGCAAAGATCGAAACCTGGATCGTTAACGGACTTGATGATAATTTTATCCTGAATGCCATTAATGACGAGGTGCATTTTACCAGGATTCATCATTAGATCCTGATTGTAAATCTATAAAATCAAAAAAGCTGTTCAGAAATGGGCAGCTTTTTTTTGTGAAATCCCAAACTACAGGCACCAAATTACAATCCCGACCAGCTTCTTTATATCCTTATCATTCAGAGCAGAGCCTTTGCGGAGCGAAGAATCTTCTTCGTACTAAAGAGATTCCTCCTTCGTCGGAATGACATTTTTTCTCCTTTAAAACCTCCCCTCCTTGGAGGGGTGTCCGCAGGACGGGGTGGGGATCTTATGTCGCCCTTACAGGGCTATGGGTACAGGAATATTTATAGCCGGGGCTAAAGCCCCGGCTATAAATATTTCGCCCCGCTGGGGCTCAGGTCTTACCACCGTAGTTGGCAAAAACTATTAGCCACATAAAGAAAATCGCGCATTTGTTGTCAAAAATCCATCTGTGCATCCGTGGCTAAAAGTAAGCACTCCTCGTCAAGGATTTCAATTCCGCGCTAAAAAACATTCGAATTCTGGCTCCTTGCCAGACCTGCCAAAGTTTTCATACTGTGGTATTCAAAAAGGAATTAAAATTTGAATTTTCTGGGGTAGAACTTTGGCAGGTCTTACCGGGTTTCAACAGGGACAAACAAATAATTATTTGTGCATTCGTGGCTTAAATTTTTCTACAATACCTCCCAAAAATGTCATTTTTGACTCCCCTTTCTATTTAAACCCGATTTTTCTCCATTAACTTTTTTCAATCTCTCCTCTATCCCACGAGTTCTTCTTATTTTTGCTGCTTTAAAAACGATCAACTTATGTACAGAAGCCATACCTGCGGGGAATTAAGAATAGAAGATAAAGGAAAAGAAGTAAAGCTTTCCGGATGGGTGCAAAAGATAAGGGACAAAGGCTTTATGGTATGGGTTGATCTTAGGGATCGTTATGGAGTGACCCAGCTGATCTTTGATGAGGAACGCACAGATAAGGAAATGATGGATAAAGCTTCCCAGCTTGGGCGCGAATTCGTAATCCAGGTTTCAGGAGAAGTTATTGAGCGGGTTTCCAAGAACCCGAACATGCCTACAGGTGATGTGGAGATCCTGGTTTCAGAACTAAAAATATTGAATTCCGCACAACTCCCGCCGTTCACAATTGAGGATGAGACCGATGGTGGCGAGGACCTGCGTATGAAGTACAGGTATCTGGACATCCGAAGGAATCCGGTGAAAAATAAGTTGATCTTCCGCAGCAAAGTGGCAATGGAGGTCAGAAAATTTCTTGCTGAAAAAGGCTTTATTGAAGTTGAAACTCCGGTACTGATCAAGTCGACTCCCGAAGGTGCTCGGGATTTTGTGGTACCAAGCCGTATGAATGAAGGCCAGTTCTATGCCTTGCCACAGTCGCCACAGACCTTTAAGCAGTTGCTCATGGTTGGCGGAATGGACAAATATTTCCAGATCGTAAAATGCTTTAGGGATGAAGACCTTCGCGCCGACAGGCAGCCGGAATTCACCCAGATCGACTGCGAAATGGCTTTTGTGGAACAGGAGGATATTCTAAACACTTTCGAAGATTTTACCCGCCATCTTATCAAAGCCGTAAAAGGAGTTGACGTGACCGAATTTCCACGTATGACCTATGATGAAGCCATGAGGAAGTACGGAAATGATAAACCCGATATTCGCTTTGGAATGGAATTCGGAGAACTCAATGATCTGGCCAAGAATAAAGGGTTCAATGTCTTCGACCAGCAGGAACTGGTAGTGGGAATCGCAGTTCCGGGTGCTGCCTCCTATACAAGAAAAGAGATCGATAAGCTTATCGAGTGGGTGAAGCGACCGCAAATTGGTGCTACCGGACTGGTTTGGGCGAAGTACAATGAAGACGGCACTTTAAAATCTTCAGTAGATAAATTTTACTCAGAAGAGGATCTCAAGACCTGGGCAGAAAGAACAGGAGCTAAAGCGGGAGACCTAATTCTGGTTATGGCTGGAGATGCACATAAAACCCGCACTCAATTAAGCGCTTTACGTATGCACCTGGGAAATGAACTGGGACTTAGAAAGGCCGACGAATTTGCACCACTATGGGTGGTAGATTTTCCCCTTTTAGAGTGGGATGAAGAGACAAATCGATACCACGCCATGCACCACCCTTTTACTTCTCCAAAACCTGAAGACATTAAGTTGCTGGACACGGATCCGGGGAAAGTCCGCGCCAATGCATATGACCTGGTACTAAATGGAAATGAGATTGGTGGTGGATCAATAAGGATCCACGACAAAAAGACGCAGGCGATGATGTTCGATCACCTTGGATTTACTCCGGAAGAGGCTAAAGCTCAGTTTGGCTTCCTCATGGATGCCTTCCAGTACGGAGCGCCTCCTCACGGCGGAATAGCTTTTGGCTTTGACAGACTCGTTGCAATACTTGGGGGTCAGGAGACCATTAGGGATTATATTGCCTTCCCAAAAAACAATTCGGGAAGGGATGTCATGATCGATGCCCCGGCAAACATTAGCGAAGACCAACTTAAAGAGCTAAATTTGAAGGTGACACTACAGCAGTAAGGCTGCACCTATAGACCTATTACATAACCAACCATGCCGGGTAAAAAGAGAAAATCATTATTACTCAGGTTCCTGCTGTGGAGGACAAAGTACCTTTCGCACCGGCAATTCTTGTTGATCCTTAGCGCGGTAATTGGTTTCTTATCCGGTCTTGTGGCTGTAGTATTAAAGAACCTCACCCACTTCATTCAATTACTGCTGGAGGGAGAGTTGATCGTGAATTACCACGATGCATTCTACTTTATTTTTCCCCTTGTAGGATTACTCCTTACCTACCTCATCATAAAATTCGGAGTAAGAAATAAGATCGGCAATGGTATTCCTACCACGCTCTACGCAATTTCACAGCGGAAGGGATTAATACGAAATTTTCAATCCTATGCTTCGATGCTCACTGCGCCGGTAACGGTTGGTTTTGGTGGATCTGTTGGGCTTGAGGCGCCAACGGTGATCACGGGTGCTGCCATTAGCTCCAATCTCTCGAGAATATTCAAGATGAACCAGGCCACCCGCACTTTGCTTATAGGTTGTGCAGCGGCAGGCGCCATGTCCTCATTATTTAAAGCTCCAATTGCAGCCATTATCTTTGCCATAGAGATTTTTGCGCTAGACCTAACGCTGGTTTCCATGATCCCGCTGTTGCTCGCATCGGTATCTGCCATTCTCACTTCCTATTTTTTCTTCGGAAATGACATCATCTTACATTATTCCTTAACTGATGAATTTGATATAACCGAAGTACCTTTTTATATCCTATTGGGGGTAGTAGCTTCTGTATGTTCTGTTTATTTCACTAAGATCTACTTCAGGCTTACAGGAAAATTTGATAAAATTGGTTCCCCCTTATTCCGACTTCTTATAGGGGGAGCAGGCCTGGGAATCCTGGTTTTCTTTATTCCGCCGTTATACGGGGAAGGTTATGATGTGATCAATTCCCTTCTGGAAGGGGATTATCTCGCAGCTTTGGGAAGTAACCTTTTTGATGAATATTTAGATAACTTTTTTGTGGTGGTTTTACTACTTGCAGGCCTTGTGGTTTTTAAGATCATTGCTACCGCCTTTACTATTGGGGCAGGCGGAGTGGGTGGAATCTTTGCGCCGGTGCTCTTTATGGGAAGTGCCATGGGACATTGCTTTGCCCTTATCTTTAACAATCTGGGAGTATTAAGGAGCCCCCTTTCCCTGAGTAATTTTACTTTGGTGGGGATGGCAGGTTTAATGGCCGGAATTATGCATGCTCCTCTCACTGCGATCTTCCTTATTGCTGAACTTACCCGGGGATACGACCTTTTTGTACCCCTTATGATCACCGCTGCAATCTCCTTTGCAATCACCAATCAATTTCAACCCCATTCTGTCTATACCATGGACCTGGCATCCCGTGGCGAATTAATTACACATAATAAGGATCAGGCGGTATTGACACTATTGAATATCAATCAGGTGATCGAAAAGAATTTTGTGCCGCTAAACATCAATATGAATCTTGGAGATGTGATAAAAGAGGGGGTAGTGAAATCTTCCCGGAATATATTCCCGGTGATTGACGACGATAAGGGTTTTAGAGGAATCATCCTGTTAGATGACCTGCGCCCCATCATGTTTCAGCAGAATTTATACAATGAAGTAAAAGTTAGCGAGATCATGCAGAGTGCGCCTGAAATTATTTATCTTGACAGGGACAGGATGAGCGATGTGATGAACAAATTCCAGCAAAGTACAGCATGGAACTTACCTGTTGTGAAAGATGATAAATATGTAGGATTTGTGTCAAAGTCAAAGTTATTGACGGCCTACAGACAAAAATTAATTGAAGTAACAGTATGAAAACATTAGGAATTCTCACCCAGATAGTTGCCGTTTTAATAGGAATCTCCTTCCTGGTAGGATTTTATATTATGCAGATCGAGGATGATGAAGTGTTGGGAGACAGGATCATTGGACTCACCGTATTGGCCAGTGTCTTCATCCTGCTGCCTATGTTCCTGGTGCTTCGCTGGAGAGGGAAAAAATTAAAAGATTACACCCTTTCCGATGAAAATTTGAAAAAAATGAAAGACAGAAAAAAGAAGTAACTACCACATTTTAAAATTTTTAGAAATAAATAACAATTTGATTAAGGGCCATTTCAATTATTAGATTATGTTTGTACTTTATTAATTATTATTTTTTTACAATGGAAGGTACAGTTAAATTTTTCAATGAGTCTAAAGGTTACGGATTCATCACCAACGACGACACAGGAAGAGACATCTTCGTTCACGTTACCGGGTTAAATGGTGAAACACTTAACGAAGGTGACAAAGTTGAGTACGTTGAAGAAGAAGGAAGAAAAGGATTGACCGCAACTAGAGTGCGCGTTATCAGCTAATCATATATATTAGTTTTTATTCTATCAAAAAGTCCTGCACGGTGTGCAGGACTTTTTTTATGGCTATACGTGATGTAGTTCCTTTATACCATCCAGCATTTCAGAAGTCATTCTATCGAGGTCAAACTCATGCTTCCATCCCCAATCTTCCCTTGCGCAGGAATCGTCAATACTGGAAGGCCAGGAATCTGCAATGGCCTGCCGGAAGTCGGGATCATAGGATATTTCGAATGCCGGAATGTGCTTTCTAATGGAAGCTGCAAGAGTTTTTGGAGTGAAGTTAAGAGCCGAAAGATTATAGGAAGAACGGATCTTTACCTTTTCTGCCGGAGCTTCCATCAAGGAAATAGTAGCTCTAATTGCATCATCCATGAACATCATAGGCAATTCGGTGTCCTCTTTTAAGAACGAAGTGTATTTTCCAGTTTTTAATGCCTCATGGTAGATCTCCACTGCATAATCTGTGGTGCCTCCGCCGGGAAGAGTCTTATAGCTAATGAGCCCCGGATAGCGAATGCTGCGTACATCTACCCCGAATTTTCTGTTGTAGTATTCACACCAGCGTTCTCCTGCCTGTTTACTAATCCCATAGACCGTTGTAGGTTCCATTATCGTAGTTTGGGGAGTATCATGCTTTGGCGTGGTAGGCCCAAAAACAGCTATGCTCGAAGGCCAGAAGACCTTGGATATCTTCTTGTCTTTTGCCAAATTGAGCACGTGAAATAGCGATTCCATGTTCAATGCCCAGCCCTTCATAGGAAACTTTTCAGCTGTTGCACTTAGCATTGCAGCCATAAGGTAGACCTCATCAACTTCGTACTGTATCACCAGATCCTCGATCTGGTTGTAATTGGTAGCATCGGCAATTTCAAAAGGCCCGGAAGACATAAGTTCCTCGTTTCCTTCTCTAATGTCGCAGGCAATTACATTGGAATTTCCATTCTTTTGACGAAGTGCCATTGTAAGCTCGGTTCCAATTTGCCCGCAAGCACCAATTATCAATATCTTTGAAGCCATAAAAGTTTTCTGTTTTCGAGTAGAAGCAAAGATATCTATTTCGGGATAGATGGAAAATTCCGCAGCGGTAAATCACCCTTCGGGGATCATCAAAATTGCAGATCTTTTCCACATAATAACTTACCTTTAAAAAATGAGAAAAATCCTTTCCCTTTTAGTGATCATTTCTTTATTCGCCTGCGACGAAAAGGAGAAAACCGCACAAAAGGCTCCTGTGCAAGGTAAAACTTCGTTTTCAGATCAACTGGAAGTTAACTCCAACCGCACTGTAAATCTTCTACCTGAGGCGAGGCAGTTGGCGGGGGAATGGCTTGCTTATGCCACAGCACAGAATGAGATTCAAAATTTGGAGCGCAGTACGGGCCTGGAGATCATGGGATCTTCAAATAATCTTGTGCAGATCATGGAGACGCTTCAAAGTTCAATACCCGACACCTTGAGAAGTAATGCTGTAGAGGCACGGGTGAATGTACTTTATACAAAAGCCCGGGTGCTGCAGCAACTTTCAAATAAAAAACAGAAGAATCCCGACGAGATCTTTGAGGTAGCCGAAGACCTTGTGGTGGAATTTGACAATTTCAAACTTCAGCTAAACGAATTATTCCTCAAAACACCCGAAAATTTTGAAATGGAGCTGGATGATGAATTTGAACAATCCCTGGAACCAGACAGCACCGGAACTATTCCACTCTTTAGAGAGGCAGATATTTAATACGAAATTTGCCTTTAGAACCGGCTTTTGCCACTATCCTTTAATATGCGGTGAAGACCGAAAAGGCTGCCGATCAATCCACCAAGGGCAACTCCTACGCCTGCAAAGGTGACAGCTGTAGTTCCCACAAAGGGTGCAGAGAGCTGGCCCAGGTCTACTATTGCCCAGGAGCCTTCGGCTATTAAATAACCCACTACCCCAAGAGCAAGTCCCACAATTAGGGCCCCTATTACAGCAGCATGGAGAATAATTGGTCTGTAGATCACTTGGTGCGGGCCTTCATTTGAGAAGCCCGCTTTTAAGTCTTCTTCTCTTTTCCCGGTTTCTTTCATGATTCAGAATTTATATCGGTGGTATCGGTCATTTTTGAGGTCGTCTCTTTTTGATCAAATGGTGATAAATAACTATCTATTTCCAATTGCAGTTCCCGGCTAATGATCTCCTCATTTCCTATGATCCATCCAAAGTTGAGAATAGTCTCCTGCGGATTCGCCGGAAAAGGTTTTACCATTTCCAGATAATTCACCACCGCATCGGGCAAACTATCCTGCTCAACCAATAGGATTGGGCCGTGTTTACCCATGTGTCCCAGCACTGCAGCGGGAATCGTTCCGAGTACATTTTCGGCATTTGAAAAGATGTAATTATGGCCTGCCTGTGCTATTCCCCAGCCAAAGCCACGTGGGGTCCAGCCCCAACCCCAGCCGAAGTTCCTGCCATAACCCTTGTAACCGGCATTTACTGTATTAGATGCGTAGACATTGGGGCCTGCCACCCGCCGTACTAACCCAAAGCGCCCCAGCTCTTTAACTACTTTATCTGAAACAACATCAGAATTTCCGGTGACATACATATAAGATCCGTGGTCTCCATAGCGTCTGCGAAGGATCTCTTTTGTAGCCGCGGGTACGCTGTCTTTGTAAACCCAGGCAAATCCACGGCCCATATGGGCATTCCACCCCATGGCGCCCATTCCATGTTTGATCCCATCGGGGTGATCAATGGCCGAGATCACTACTTCATCGGGATGGTCCGACTTCATTGCTGCCTGCCACCGATCGAGAATTTCGGCTAATATTATGGGATTTTCTTCGTAGAAGGTACGCACCTTATAGTTGAGTTCTTCTTCTATTCGGGCCACTTCAGCCGGCGGAACATTTACGGCATAAACCTGGGTTCGGCCGTCGGGCATTACGCCGTCGGGCTTCAGGCGTTTCATTTCGGCAAAAGTGGCTCCTGAAATTTCTCCTTCCTCACTTAAGTAAAGCATTGGTGCATTGACCGGCATATGGGTAACCCGATGCATAGTAGTAAAAGCTATTTCTTCATCCTGCGGAACAAGGATTATAGCACCCACAGCATTATCTTCCCTGGTAGCCGGATATACCGTCTGAGTCAAAATAACCGCCTGTGTTTCGGGATCACTTCCCGGCAGCCTCACCGTAAAGGCGGTTACCGATGCCTCTTCCTGCAACGGCAGACCACTTTTTGCCGGCGGACCTTCAGATTTTCCGCAGGAATAAAAAACGAATGCAACAAGAGCTGTTAGTATTGTTCTTCTAGCGGTTCCCATGCTTGATATTTTTTCTTATCATAATTGAGTTTAACGGCCAGGCAACAAGGAATCCTACAAAAGAGGCAATCCACAGAGTTCCAAACCACAGGATATCATCTTCTTTTGGCATCATGGGAATATGGCTCATCATCATCCACCAGCTTACAGTCATCATTCCCAAACTTACAGCAGTCATGCTTAAAAATGCCACTTTTAACCCCTTTAGTAAGATCATCCCGTCTTTCATCTCCATCATGGAATTCTTCATTGGATACTGCACCAGGAAGATCACCAGGATCAATGCTCCAAGGTACATTCCAAACATCATAATTGGCATTCCTGCACCCGCCCAAAAAATTGTATCATTAACTCCTTCGGAAAAGAAGATTGGAAAACCAAAGTAGGCGAAAATATAGGCTACTGCGATCATTGCAGGAGCACCATACCCAAAGCCCATCATAGTCGCCGATGCAGCCTGGATTCCCGGTGGCCGTAACCAGCGTGTCATCATTCCTTCAAAATAAACCGGACGACGGTAAGCGTTCAGGTAAAGAATTACCCCCAGGACTGGCACCAGTGCTGCACCCAGGGTCCAGGCGATCTTTATTGGCACCATCACTTCGGGCAAGGTATAAGAGGAATGGATAAGGACGAAAATAGCGCCTGCAATACCCAGTGCAATGAATATAATAGCTATTGCTTCCATTGGTCCCAGGGCCACTGCTCCCATATCTGGATAAGGTGATTTTTCTACTGAAAAATCAAGGCGCGACTGTCCTTTGTAGCTCAGCCTGTCACTTACCACCCAAAAATGCCGGAACGGACCTTCGGAAGGCGTAACAAACCAGTCAGATCTTTGAGACCAGATGTAAGAATCTGTTATTGCCGGAAGCCCGCCATCATCTCCGGCATACAGTAAAGCTGCAGAATTAGATTTTGCCAAAGTGAGTGCGGCAAGTCCGTTTAAAGCATCTGCCGGAGTTGTGAGTACATATTGGAAGTAACCATTTCGTCTTTCGTGCTTTCTCCCCCATCCGAATTCTGTTTCTTCATCACGATATTTAGCTAATTGTACTGCTAATTCTGCCGGGCTTGAGGCCGAAATTTCCACAACTTCGCCAAATCCCTCCAGGTTATTGAAATTACCGGACTCCACAGCAAAGATCTTGCGGCCTTTCAAAAGCTCCCGATTGGCTTCCAATTCATCACTAAACACCAGCGGAGAATTGTTATAAGCAGCATAAAAGATGGCAGGAAGTGCCCATTGCAGGGCATTTTCATGATCTGCTGATACGACTATTACATGCTTGGCCTGCGAATCTGCAGTTATACTTTGCTTTACAAATCCCTTCCAGTTTTCTGCTGTAGGAACAAAATTAGCTGTCTTTGCTTCTTCATACGGAATGCTTTCCTTTAACTGAGAAAATATCTGTGGGGCACCACCAGTTAGCCTCGTGGTATTCTTCATGTGTAAAGTAAGTCGTCCTGCCTCAGGATCATGGTCCGGAGTTACCAGCCCGGCTACCTCAACACCTTCTTTAATAGTAAGTAAAAGCCCAAAACTTAAAACGAGTAGAATAAAAACTGCCAATACCGGATAGGTCCAACGTATCATTTTTTTAATTTTTAGTGCAAGATGTGTATCAGGATCCACGCCAATCCTCCCAGGCCGACGCTCCCGTGAACTACTGCAAGCCACTTGGGCACATTCTTATGTCTTATATCTCTGGAAAACAAATAGAACCCGACAAGTGCTGCAATTGAAAATATTATGAAACTGTCCCAGTGTTTGTGATGCCTTTCTGTGGTAAGAGCAAAGGTTAACAGGACCAGAATGCCCAGAATGGCAGCCGTGCCATGAGCAAAAACAATTGCCTTAGGCGGAATTTTTTGATCAAGAACATAGGTGAGTAAATAGCCGCCAAGAAAAACGGCAATGGCAATAAGAATTACTGCGGTAATAACCATAGCTCTATTCTTTTGGGTTCATATTTCGCTTGTCAAGAGGTGAAAATGCCGGGCCTTCAATTACTTGTCCGGTAGCCTCGAAGCGGCTTCCATGGCAGGGACAATCCCAGGATTTTTCAGCGTCATTCCAGTCTACTATACAATCCATGTGCGTACATACTGCCGACTGGCAATGTAGCTGCCCCGATTCGTCTTTATACACAGCCCACTTTTCGTCATCAACCTCCACTACCTTCCCCTGGCCTGCTGCAATTTCTTTAAAGGATTCGGCATCCGCCTTTCCGGGAATATCTTTAAGATACTGCTTGGCAACATTCAGATTTTCCCTAATGAAATTCTTTGTAGATTTTATTGGCGTAAACCTGGAAGCTTTATAAAGATCACTCCATTCGTTCTTCCTGTCGTTCAATTGGTCATTCAGGATCATTGCAGAAAGAACGCCGTAGGTTAGCCCATCTGTAGAAAAACCTGTAGCCAAATAGATATTCTCGTCTGAACTTTCTCCTATATAAGGCAAACCATCTGCAGGTTTATAGTGTTGAGCACTCCATTTATATTCAATCTCGTCCACATCAAAGTAGCGCCTTGCATTTTGCTCAAGCTTTCCAAAGAAGCGGCTGTAATCATCCTCCTGTCCTACCTTGTGATGACCCCCAAGAACAAGTACATAATTATCATTTCCCTTGCTATAGGTGCGCAGCGAGGTATGGAAATCGGCTTCGGTATCCCAGTAAATTCCATCGGGAAAATTACCCGATCGCAGTTTAGCGGCAATAGCGTATTCTCTATAAGGATAAAGAGCAGTTTGCAGGCCGTAAATGCCCTTGGGAGTATGGGTGGCTAAAATGACCTTTTTGGCAGTCACTGTTCCGGAAGAAGTAGATAACACCAGCTCCTCCTCCTTTTCGATATGATGTACTTCAGAATTTTCAAAGATCTGGCAGTTTGTACTATCGATCTTTTCTGCAAGGCCTCTCACAAAAGCGGCCGGATTAAACTGAGCCTGGCCTTCTACTTTTATGGCGGTACTCACCTTTACCGGAATGGGCAGTTCATGCAGTTCCTCTACAGGCAAATTGTAATTGGCCGCGGCATCTATCTCCTTTTCAATCGTTTTATCCTTCTTGTCGGTCTCGCTGAAGAGGTACCATGGCACACGTTTAAAACTACAATCGATCTTATGCTCGTTCACAAGTTCCTCCACCAGGTTCACAGCCTGTGCCCGTGATCTTGCAACCCTGGCAGCAGTCTCCTTATCCCATTTACTTTGGATGTGGTGCAAACGCTTATCGACCATTGCGTAAAGGTTCCCGGTAGAATCGCCTGTAGTACCTCCACTAATGGTGCCCGCCTCCAGCAGTACAATTTTTTTACCCGATCGGGCCAAAAGATAAGCTGCAGTAATACCTGTAATTCCACCTCCTATGATGGCAATTTCGGTTTCCAGGTTTCCGTTAAGCGCAGGGAAATTGGTTTTTGGAGCGGTTGATTTCCAGATAGATCGTGTCATAGGTTGGCTTTTCCCTTAAATTTAATACTCAATCTTCCTGCTGCCAATTCTTTTCCGTTAGTTTTTTGTTAATCCTATAGCAAACAACTAATCCTTGTAACATTATCCATAGATCTACGTCTTAGTATAAACTGCTGTTATGAGATTTTTAATTCTGCTTCTGGCATTCCTTCAATCGTCAATTGGTCTGGCCCAAGAGGTGAAAGCTCAGGTCCTTGATGCTTCAAGTAAAAAGCCTATTCCTTATGCCAATGTGATCTTTTCTGAAAATCGTGGACTGGTCACTAATGACGAGGGTTTTTTCAGCTATAATTCTGAAGATGAAAAACTGCCGGAACTTATAAAGATCTCCTCGCTGGGATTTGAGCAGCTGGAAATTGCTCCCGAAAAGATATCAGGAGGCATCATCTACCTCACCCCAAAGTCCATTGAACTGGGTGAAGTTTTTCTTTCAAACAAGAACCTTTCAGCAAAAGAAATAATAGAGAAAGTAAAAGAAGAGGTTGCCAACAACTACAATTTTGACAATAGCAGGAAAAGGGTTTTTCTAAGACAGTCGGATTTTAATTATGTCCGCCGATTTGACCTGGAGGTGGATAAGAGTACTATTGCCGGGATCGACCAGAGGCTTATGAATGAGATCTCTTCACAGATCCCAAGGGTCTCAGACTCCTACAAAGAAGTACTTGCCGATATGTACGGGAATTTCGATTCTCAAAAACTCCAGATCATCAAAGCTGCTAACCTTCACAACCCACAGAGCACCCAATCCCTTGAAGAACTTACAGATCATTTGAATTCTCTTTTTATGAATACCCTGAAAGAACGCTCTTATCTCAAGGTGCGTTCGGGGATCATTGGCGTAAAGATCGATGAAGATGAACTTAAGGAGGAGTTGGTCACGAAGGAAAAGAAGAAGGAGAAAACTCCCGAAGAAATAGAGAAAGCCAGGTTGGAAAGCAAAAAGAGCCTGGCAAAAGCTTCAGATTCCAGGGTGAAGCGTCTCTTGAATGGGATGTTCTGGAAGGAAGACATTACGTTCAACCTTTTTGACAAGTCAAACCGGTACAAATATCACCTCAACGGCTATGCCTGGATCGACAATGCAGCAGTCTATGTTATAGATTTCGAACCCAGGTGGCGGTCAGATTTTAAAGGAAGGATCTATGTGAATACTGCAGATTTTGGGGTGCACCGCCTGGAATACGAGAATGTAAGGCCCCTGAAGAAATTCCGCCTCTTCGGAATAAGTACAGCCGATGATGTTTACCGCGGAAAAATGATCTTCGTAAAGGATGAATCCGGGAAATACAATCTTAGCTACGTGGAGCGTGAAACAGGCGAGACAGTAGGCATCGACCGGCCGCTTACCATCATCGAAAAAAATAAGCACGTGCCAGGTCGACGGAAGCAGAACGAGCTTGACCTTGATTTAAACCTAAAATTCAGTCAAATACAAAAACTGCAACTTGTAGTCTACGAAAATGAAGCTCTCGCTCCCGGTGAACTTGAAAAGCTGTCTGCAGCTGCCGACTTTGAATACGAGACTTTCAAGGTTTACAACCCCGATTTTTGGAACGGTTATAACATCATAGAACCCAACGCAGCGATCAAAAGCTTTACGGCATTGAATTCGGAAGATGAAGAGCTTTAAATTGCTTTTTTGACCTCCCAGTACAGTAGAGAGTACGGCAGCCTGATGGTTGCTCCAGAAGATTTTTAAAAGGTATTAACCCCACGGCAAAAAAATAATCCGCAGTAAAGGTCAACCCATTCCAGCCTCGAGAAGACATGCTGTGAAATACCAGAAACACCGTAGATAAGAAAAATCGTGCCTGCAATTGTATAGATTGTCTGGGAAATTAATGGCGAGGGTAAACAGGTGTATCGTAAAATCATCAGGTTGACTTAATTGATCGAAAGAACCTTCCACAAATGGCATTTTTGAAGCCTCACCCCGGAAAAAGCTTATCTTGAGCAAAAATTTTAATACATGTATAAATTCAGTTTTCTAGTCCTGATGTTTTTCTTCGGAAATATACTTCAGGCGCAATCGGAAAAAGAACATATTTATCAGCTTCTTGAGGATTGGCACGAAGCAGCCGCCGAGGCCAATTTTGACAATTACTTCAGCATGATGGCTCCTGCTTCAGTTTTTATAGGTACAGATGCTACCGAAAACTGGAACAAACAGGAGTTCATGGAATGGTCCAAACCATATTTTGACCGCGGAAAAGCCTGGAGTTTCTCCACCCTGGAGCGAAATATCTTTTTAGACGAAGATAAAGATCTGGCCTGGTTCGACGAACTGCTGGACACCCAAATGGGCATCTGCCGCGGTTCGGGTGTGGTGGTTAAAAAGAATGGTGAGTGGAAGGTTAAACACTATGTGCTTTCCATTGCAATTCCTAATGAAAATGTAGATGCGGTTACCTCTTTAAAAGCTGCTTTTGATCAGGCTTTAATTTCAAAAATCAGATCCCGCTAAACTGCTCAAAAAGGAAAAACTATTGATCATTTTTCTTATTTTTCGCCACTCAAAAAACAATTACTTATGAATAGAATAACAAAAGCATTTCTTTTTCCATTTTTGACTGCCGCAGTGGTTTCGGGCTGTAAAAATGACAAAGATATTGCCGAAACTCAGGAGTCACCTGGGATTAATCTTGCTAATATGGATACCACTGTTACTCCACAGCAGGATTTCTTTAGGTTCGTGAACGGCCGCTGGCTGGACACAAACGAAATTCCTGAAGATAAAACTGTATGGGGAAGTTTTAATGAACTCCGTGAAAAAACAGATAAAGATGCATTGGCCCTTTTGGAGGGTGCAGTAAACAGTGAGGATCTTGATGCTTCGAGCGATCAGGCAAAAGCGGTTTACTTGTATAAGACCATCATGGATACGGTAGCACGAAATGAGCAGGGAATTGAGCCTATTCGGCCTTACCTCGAGAAGATCGCCGCTATCAAGACAAAAGAAGATCTTCAGAATTACCTTGAGGAGATGCAAATGTACGGCGGCGGGGGATTCTTCAGCTTTGGTGTGGGTGCCGATGCGAAGAATTCAAACATGAACGCAGCATATCTTAGAGCCGGAAGCCTTGGATTGCCAGATCGTGATTACTATATCTCACAGGATGCCGATTCCAAAGACAAGCGTGAAAAATATGTTGCCCACATCACCAGAATGCTTCAGTATTTAGGAGATTCGGAAGAAGAGGCAGCAAAAAACGCAAAAAACATCCTTGAGTTTGAGACCGCCCTGGCACAACCGCGTCTTGATAAAGTAGAGCGCCGGGATGCCCGAAAAACCTATAATCCTATGACAGTCGCCGAGCTTCAAAAAACAGTTCCTGCTATCAACTGGACTCGCTACTTCGAAGCTATAGGCGCTAAAAAAGTCGACACCGTGATCGTAAGGCAGCCAAAATACATGCAGGCCCTGCAAAATACCCTTGCTTCACAGAATGTTGAGGAATGGAAAAACTACCTGCGATGGACGCTCTTCAATGATGCAGCTGGAATGTTGACCACAGAGATCGAAGATGCGAACTGGGAATTCTATGAAAAAACCCTTCGTGGCGCACAAAAACCACTCCCCCGCAATGAGCGGGCCCTTGCGACGATTAACCAGACCATAGGTGAGGCTCTTGGAAAATTATACGTTGAAGAACATTTTCCTTCCGAGGCCAAGACCCAGGCAGAGGAAATGATCCAGAACGTGGTAAAAGCTTTCGAGAACCGCATCGATCAGCTGGCATGGATGAGCGACAGCACCAAGGTGAAAGCTAAGGAGAAGCTGAACACCACTGTGATCAAAGTGGGATATCCAGATGAGTGGAAAGATTATTCTACTGTCGAGATCAAGCAACCAAAGGATGGAGGTTCCTATTTTCAAAACCTTCTCAACATTGCAAAATGGGAAACTGAAGAAGATATTGCCGAACTTGGCAAACCTGTAGATAAAAGCGAGTGGTTTATGGCGCCACAAATCGTGAATGCATACTACAACCCGGCTTATAACGAGATCGTGTTCCCAGCTGCAATCCTTCAGCCGCCATTCTATGATTATAAAGCCGATGCTGCTGTAAATTACGGCGGAATTGGTGCTGTAATAGGACACGAGATCTCTCACGGTTTTGATGACAGCGGTTCCCGTTTTGATGCCGACGGAAATCTGAACAACTGGTGGACTGAAAAGGACCTGGAGCAGTTTGAAACTTTAGGCGGAAGACTGGCAGACCAGTACAGCGCTATTGAAGTACTCGATTCAGTTTATATTAACGGGAAATTTACTCTTGGAGAAAATATTGGAGACCTTGGTGGTGTGAATGCCGCTTACGACGGACTCCAAATTCACCTGAAGGAACACGGCAATCCAGGAAAGATCGATGGTTTCACTCCCGAGCAGCGTTTCTTTATGAGCTGGGCCACAGTTTGGAGAACCAAAATGCGTGAAGAAGCATTGAGAAACAGGATCAAGACAGATCCACATTCTCCCGGCGAGTACAGGGCGTATGTACCCCTTCAGAATATTGATGCTTTCTATACAGCATTCGACATTAAAGAAGGAGACCCAATGTATGTGAAGCCTGAGAACCGGGTGAAGATCTGGTAATACCTTTCAAAAATGACATTTTAAGCCTCTTCTTTTGAAGGGGCTTTTTTATTAGGAGCATGATTCCCCATGGTTGTTCATAGGATTCGGTGGCAATTCACCATGCCCCGCGCTCAAAGGAACTCATAATCCTATTATTTCTTACTATAGATCCAGCAGTTTTTGAAACAGACAATTTGTCCAAACGGCATTAAGAAAAGTTTAAAATTCAATTCATGTGTAGGCACGAGTATTTTATTAAATTACAGAATACCAGGTACTTAAATGCAAATAGCAGCAATTAAAAACCGACTTAATGAAAATACATGTAGCTTTTTTTGCGATTATGTTTTCCTTGTTTTTGACTTCCTGTGTGTTGGACCAGTACGCAAATAACGGGAAGCGGCAATCGCAGTCTGGCACCTACGAGCTCTATGATTCCGTGGACATCAACATCTTGGATTTAAACGGAGAGAATATTGAATTTGGGGATTTTTTCAGCGATACAACACTGGTCTGGTCGGGCAATCGGGGCGAAAGCAATGGCAATAATTTTGGTGACTTTAAGGTGTCGCTCCCCGTCAGTATTAACGTGACCAACAGCCGGGACGACACCTTGAACATTGAAGACATCTTCGGGGACAACAAATTCACCTGGCAAAATTCCGGGTTCCCGGGAAATAAGCCTGGCACTATCGGCGGGGAATTCAAGGTTGACATGCCTGTGCTCATCCGGGTCTCCAACAGCAAACGCATTCTGGTGGACCTGGAAGATATCTTTACGGATAACTTCTTCACCTGGACAGTTAGCAAGAACTCTAAAGGGAACATACCCTCGCAAGCTCAACGCTCCGGTTTGGTAGGAGGATCTCTCAAGATCGTTATGTCTGTAAAGATCGAAGTTTTTGATAGCGAGGACATCGAGATCGATATTGAAGATGTGCTCTGCGATAACGAATTTAACTGGAATGGTGGCGAACAGCACTCGGCGTCCTTCGTAGGTGGGTCAATGGACATTGAGGTGCCCCTGACCTTTCGTATAGAACGCAGCGATAGGGTAAAGATCAATTTTGAGGATAGCGCCGGGGATATGACACTCGATTGGATTGCAGGGAGCAGCGATAGTATTGGCGGTCCACTTCGTTTCGATGTGCCCACCACCTTTATCGTCGCCGACAGCCGCGACGTAAATATCGACTTTGAGGATCAGGCCGGCGACAACATCTTTAATTGGGTGCTTAAGAACCGGAAATCTCCAACGCCGGAGCTCAAGAGCTCAGTAACTGCTTCCACCCCGGCAGTTTTTCGGGTGACAGATGGCAGTAGGAGAGTAAAAATCAACAGTGAAGATTTTTTTGGTGACAACCTGTTGGTGTGGAAAGGACCATTTAGTGAGGATGCTCGCTCCAGCCTGGACGGTTCAATTTTGGTTTCGGCACCTACGAAGTTCCTGATAGAGGAAAGCTTGCAGGTCAGCATTGATGCCGAGGATGTTTACGGTGATAATATTTTTGTCTGGTCTCCACATCATATTGAGCAGGCATCATCGCTCCCGGCATCGGTCTACGAGGTCGTGGGGGAAGTGCAACGCGAGGTCGAAGGGGAATCGGTGATCATTGAATTCGCTAACCTGAACATGGGCAATCAATACCTCTGGGGACCTGAACCCGAAGAGGACTAAAACTAGAACTGCGAACGGGATGCCTGATACTTATGAATAGGGAACATCGGGTCCCGGACTTTTTCGGGTGTGCCTTTACCGGCCAGGAACAGAAGGTTGGCCTCTACATTACAAAATTTACCAAAAGTTGCCTGACTTCGGGTAACCACATCCTATTTCTGCAATACGTTTCCCGGAAGACTGGGCTGACACGGGATCAGCTCTTAAGAGACTTTTTCCCGCCTCCACTGAGGGATGTAAGAATATTTACCCCTATATTAGTAGAGAGATCCTGCTCCTTCTTCCCTACCGCTATCGCAGATCAAAAAAATTGCTTTTATCCCGTCCCTGGAATTATAAAATTCTAGAATATATTGGGGCTAACACGTTAGCCACCATATAATCTCCTAAAGATGAAAAAAACAGAAATAGAAGAATATTTGCTCAAACTTGAGCATAAACTGTTGATTGAATCAGAAAGAAAACCAATCGAATTAACACGTGATTGGGCAAATTCATTTCCCAATCAATCAGCGGTTTATTTATTTCGAGAAGAAGGAGAGATCTGTTATGTGGGAGAATCAGGAAGCATTCGAGGACGAATGAATGATGTACTCAATACCAAAAATCATACAGTAAGAAGGAATCTAGGAAGCAATCATTATTCAGAGCATCTCTCTTATGAAAAGGCGACATCTAAAAAGAGTTTTGCAGACGAAATTGAACTAATGCTGAACGACAGAATTCAGAAACATCTGACCTTGTCCTATATTGTTGTTGATCTCGGACGAAAGGAACTTGAAGAACGTCTGTACGCAAAACTGACTCCAAAATATAACCAAAAAGGTAAACGAGGAGTTAAAAAAGCCTACACAAAAGCTGAAAAACAAGTAAAGGATCAATATGCCTATGAGAGATGGACTCCCGAAAGCGACGGAGAACTTGAAAGACTTTTTTGTGAAGGAAAATCGATTACCGAACTGAGTCAAATCTTTGGTCGCAACGCTGGAGCCATAAAATCAAGAATAAAAAAACTGGAACTAAAAGAAAAATGCGGTGGCTAACACTGAATATCACAACTGAAGGATACCTCCTATAAATAAGATTTTTGACTACCTTTAAAAAAAAGTTTTTATCGGACAAATTCCAGCCACCAAGCCGCAACTTGCGTTATTCGAAACCGTTGGCTAGCACACAAACCACTGAAAAATGAAATTATTCGCCGCTTTTTGTTTTCTCGGGCTTATTGGAGCTTCCTCTAGCGCTCAGGAATTAGATACTGTACTTGACCTCGGTAAAAAAGTAGACTCAATTTTTAAATTTCAGATTGGTTATGTCATTGATTCCACTACAAATATGAAACCCGATTACAAGTCGGATACCATCACCTACAAAGGAATTCGTCCTGCTCGTAGTAGTTTCCCTTTTAACCCTCTGCCCCTAGTGGTACTGAATGGAAATATAACGAACCTTGAGAATCTTGATCAATACAAATGGAAAGATGTTGCAGAAATAAAAGTTTTTCCAAAGAACGACTACACTGCAATGGCACTCTACGGGACGAGCGCCAGAAATGGATTGATATTGATACAATTAAAAAATTAGAACGCTTTGCAATTAGAGGCATCAAAAATGGCCTTTTTGAAGGTTGGTTTCCCAATCATTTCTATAGTGAAAACCCGCCACTTTCGTCACCCGGTACGTAGCTACACCGGCAAGAATAACGCGTAAACCCTAAATCTATATTTTTCAGGTGCTGTTCCAGTAAAATACCACCGAAAAATACCGTTTTAGGAGCCGCTCTCCTTTAATAGAGCCTTCTACGGGCTTCCCGTAAGCTTCTTGAAAATTTTAACTATATTGGTCTCCAGATCTTTTTCCTTCCCTACCTCTAAAGATCCAAAGTTGAAATTCCGTCCTCTTTCCCGATCCGTATTGGATGCCGGGACCAGATCTCGGGCAAATGAATCCTCTTATTGATGAAAAAATTTTTCCTGTCCCTCGCCTTTTGTGGCCTTTGCTTTTTTGCTAATTCTCAAAACGCAAGTGTAGAAAAATCCACCTACGGCATCCAGAGCGGAATTTTGGGCCTGTGGCTCCATAACGAAACCGCACTTTCCAAAGAGTTCGCCTTGAGAAGTGAAGTGGGCTTTGACACAGGACTCTGGGCGGGAAGTTATTACGACAAGGTGGGTTTTTTACTGGCCCCGGTAATTAGTCTTGAGCCGAGATGGTACTACAATCTCAACAAAAGGGAAAGAAAATCCAGAAGAACAGATGGGAATTCAGGAAATTTCCTATCCCTACAAACCAACTATCATCCCGATTGGTTTGTGATCTCCAACTATGAAAATATCAGAGTTATAAGTGATGTGTCCATAATACCTACATGGGGAATAAGGAGGCACATTGGCAGCCACTTTACCTATGAAACCGGAATTGGACTGGGCTATAAGTATACCTTTGCTAAAGCAGCCGGCTATCTTAAAAATGAAAGTGATCTTGCCCTTAACCTGCACCTCAGAATTGGGTACCGGTTCTAAATAAAAGTCAAACCAAACGCGATAAGCATGAAAAGATTAGCATCTATTATCCTCACTTTTTCATTGCCGCTTTTAAATATTTCCTGTAGTACTGAGCCGGATTTTTCCGATACCTGGATCAAGTATTCCACTTTTGATGATTATGCCCACAATGATGAGCATGAAGTTACTGAAGATACCATATACACCTCCTTCACCACTCCAGGAAAACCATTGATCCTACAGATAAGTATACAGTCTAACGATGGTAGTTCCCCCAGGTTCTTTAGGACTGTTGATAAAGGAGAGAGAATTGAAATCACCAACGAAGTACCCATGGGAGGATTTTATGAGCATGATAATGGCACTACCCGGTATATTAAAGAAATCGACATTATGATACCTTCAAATCTTTTTTCGGCAGGACAGATCATTGAATATGAAACTATTGTAGGTTCAAGTGCAGGAAATATTTCAAAAACCATTTCTTTTATAATTCAATAATAGCATTGAATCGGAAGCCACTAAAAGAAAAACAAAGCAGTTCCTTACCTTTTCAAAAATGACATTTGCCAGACCTCTAATTTTGCTCAGTTTTTTAACCTTTTTCTTTTGAGTAGTCGAATTGATAAGAATACAGTTTTGGACAATTGTTTTTTCAAAATAACCTAAAGTCTGCGCGGGATCTCCCTCCTCTTTTTCACTCTCTAGTTCTCTCCCTCCGGTATTCATGGCTATTCACAGCGAATGGCGGGTAAATGACGGGTGAAGTAATCCCCTAAATTTTGTACTTTTCTGCTGTTCCGGATAATATTGCTATGAACAAAAGAAACGTACAACATCAAAAATTATCAATTATGAAACAGCCGGAACTGGGTTTAAAAATTGCAGAACTTAGAAAAGAAAAAGGATTAACTCAGGAAGAGCTGGTGGATCTCTGCAACATCAGCGTGAGAACGATTCAGCGCATTGAGACCGGCGAGGTCACTCCGCGCAGTTATACAGTGAAAACAATTCTTGCAGCCATGGGCCATGACCTAAAGGATATTCGGGAGGAGAAAAATTCTACTTTAGGTAAAAACAAGCTCCTGCAGTTAGGCTGGATCTTTGGGATCGTCTATTTACTTCTCGGATTTTTAGAAGGTCCTATGGACTTCATGAGAATTTCTGAAGACCTTTCAGGAACCTCCACCTACTTTTTCTTTCCGGTGGAAGGATACAATCAGACCTTTTACCTTATGATCAAGCTACTCGTTTTGGGCTCCTTTCTATTCTTTTTTAGAGGCTTTGTCGCCCTGGGAGCTATCTTCCGCAATCCCCTGCTAAGGATCTCGGCACTGCTTCTTATGGCACTTATGATCTTTACCATAACACACGAAATCACCTCCCTCTTCTGGAATCCTGTAGATCCTCTTTTGATCTCCATGGGAATATCTGTTGCTTTCGGGGTTCTGGGAATCATCTTCGGGATATCTCTTATCCGGCTGCGGAAAGGGCTTGGCTCACTCTGTCTTGTCGCCGGACTTTTAGAAATAAGTGCAGGAATATTCTTCCTTTTCCTTAATCCGCTAGGTCTTCCTATCCAGATGCTGGCAGGATTGTTTCAGGTGATCATCATGTACAAAGCATATCCCCGCCCTCAAAAAACTTCAGCTCAGCTTGCATAGTAAAGCATGTGAGGTTTTCATAAGGTTTTTTTTCTTTATTTTCTAATCTGTCAATCCGGCTGTAGAATTTTCTATAGCTGGATCTTTCTTGTACAAGAAGGTCTTCCTGAACTATATACTTAAAAGATAGAATCTTTAAATTTTCCCGACAGAAGATTTTAATTAAAAGTTTTAACTTGAACATTTTTTCATAAAGCCTCGATTTTTGAAATCTTCAGGAGCAATTAAACCCACCACCAAATCCAAAAGAATTGATCTCTTAGATGTTTACCGCGGCTTTGCCATTTTGGGAATTTTCGTAGTAAACAGTGTGATTATGAATTCCACCTTTCTTAATCAGGATGAGTTTGCAAAACAATGGACTTCTGGAATAGATCAATTTGCAGAACGCATTCTCCAGCTGTTCTTTTATACTAAGTTCTTCCCTATTTTCTCTCTTTTGTTTGGACTGGGAATTTCCATGCAGGCCCTCAAAATGAAGGAAAAAGGCAGCCTTAGATTTTCTTTCTTTGCCAGAAGAATGTTCATCCTCTTTTTAATCGGAGCGTGTCATATCGTTTTCCTCTGGTCTGGTGATGTTCTAAATCTATATGCAATCCTGGGACTAATGGTTACTTTGTTCCTGAAGAGATCCAATAAATTAATTCTGTCCCTCTCGGTCTTCTTCCTGTTGTTCCCGTTCTATGATGACATTTTCTTCTTCCTGTTCGAGCAGCTGAAATTCGATCCGGGAAGTTACCTGAGCGGTTTGGACGGGGCTTCGGTACACCATATAATTTCTGAAGGATCTTATTTTGACGGTCTGCAACTCCGCCTTAAGGAGTATATGGCAAATATTCCCATGCTGTTTGGCTTTTTAGGTCCCATTGCACTTTCTATGTTCCTTTTGGGGCTGTATATTGGCAAAAACAGGATCTACAATTCTCTTGATTTCTTCATCAAAAGGATAAGTATTCCTATGATCCTGATAGCAATAGCCACTAACAGCTACAGAATCCTGTTTCTTTTCTATTTACCGGAAACCGGGATCTATGCCAGTGAGCTTTTCAGGCCCTATCTAAAAAAAGTGATGGTAGTTTCAGATGTTATGATGGGACTGTTCTATCTGTGGTTTCTGGGTTGGCTTTGGTACAACACGAAAGCAAGATATCTTTTGAAGCCCCTACGGCATGTGGGAAGAATGGCCCTCTCTAACTATATCATGCAAAGCGGTATTGGACTATTTCTTTTCTCTTCAGTAGGATTTTCTTTTTACGAAGGCTTTAGTCCGTGGCAAACCCTTTCAATAGCCTTTGCTGTTTTCGCCTTGCAGGTACTTTTTAGTAAGCTTTGGCTGACGTACTTCAGGTTTGGTCCACTGGAATGGCTTTGGAGGTGTCTTACCTACAGGAAACTTTTTCGTATTAGTAAACCCAAAACTGAATCGCTTCCAAAGGTTGGCTATAGTGAATAATTTTTTCTTCCTCAAAATAGGCGGTTCGCATTTTAAAAAAATCTTTAATAGCATCCTGGAATTATATAATTATTACTCTTCCCTACTTTTTAATCTTTGTTCGTTTTCTTTAAATGTTGAAATAAAAAGCCTCAAATGAAAAAAATTTACCTCCTGCTCCTTATAGCATTAGTTGCCTGCAGTAAAGATGAAACCAAAGAAACAGAAGATCCTTATTTTGAACTTAATAAAACAGTGCTTCATTCCTCCTCCGCAGGAAGAAGCTTTGATCTTTCCATAAGCACAAATGTTACATGGGAAATACTTTCTCATCCCGATTGGGTGAATCCTTCAGTGACCGGAGGCGATGGAGACGGTGACCTGCAGTTGGAAGTAGAGGAGAACTTTGATGGGGAACCGCGGGATGGTCATTTGATGTTCCAATATGCCACCAGGAAACTTCGCATCGAGCTAACTCAGGAAGAGGCCTCTCTAAAGCTGATTGCTTACACCGGATCTGATGCCTCCCTACGAATGGACGAAGCAAAATTCCTGTTATTCAATAGACCTGTCAAGCTTAATTACATCATGAGTGGAACGGAGACCACTTCTTTTTTCATAAAGGAAGATGATGTTGAATATTTTAATGACAACCGTGGTATAAAATTTACCAAAGGTCCTTCCCCATTGGGTGGGGATTTTAGGTATAAGTATTCCATAATCGACAAAGACAATAGAAAGCTGGAAGATCTGGTAAGTCTAAAATTTTATTCGCAAAAGTTCAGCTTCCCCGGCTCTGTGCGTAAAATTATTCTTGACAAGGAGAATAACCTGTGGGTTCTTTCAATTCGTGTGGGAGAAAATAGTGAGGCAAGTTACATCTACAAGTTTACAGAAAAGGAAGGCAACTATGAACAGGAAATGAGGTTTGAAACAGGTCTTGACTACTCCCCTACGAGCTTTTATGGAGGAGATTTTTTCATTAATCCACATAATGACCTTATCTACATTCCCAACTGGTCGGGAGAAAAAGTAGAGGTTTATTCCCAAACTGGAGAGCTTATCAAAGAAATACATATTGAACCGGGAAGTTCAGACCATCCAGATCACCCTTATACGAATCCATACTCTATTGGTTTTAACAAGGCCGGAAAAGGTATTATCTCCTTAGTAAGCAGAGATATATCGGGTATGACATGGAGGTTCATTGACAGCTCAAATGCCGATGAAATGACCGAACCCAACAACACAGTTGAGGATGATATGCAGCTACAGAGCTATAAGCTAAACTACGACGCCTCAAAATTATATGCCATTAGTCATTTCTCTTCCCACATCAACGTCCTGAACCCAAATGGATCTTTTGAGCAAATAGACTTACAGGAAACCTATTATGGTGGAGCAGGAGCAGTGAGAATAACTCCTAATAAATTGGATAAGAGGATCTACGTTTCCGGCAGCAGCAGTCAACAAATCATCTCAGAGGATATGTCGTACCTAAGCCAAAAAACTTCTGCTCCCTTTTATATGGGAGATTTTTCGTATGACCCTGAATTGCCGAATCATATCTACGCAATAAATTCAGACACAGATACAGGTATAGAGCTTATTGACTATAACACCGGTGGCACAATCTTCAAATATCCAATAGACCAAAGAAATAAAGGTTCATTTTCAGGCGGTCTTATTACCTCTCCAGATGGTGAGCACATCATAATTTATGGAAATTCTCAAATGATAATTTTAAAAACGGAAATGTTTGAGTAAGATAATTACCGGCAGGTAGCTCTTTACCTGTTCGTCTTACTCTCCTGAAATCTCATCAGATGAGGATTTCCAAAAGTGACATTTTAAGGCCTCTTTCTATAGAGGCTTTTTTGTGATTACATAATTATAGTGATCAGCACCTGTATACTACAAATTTATCCTGAAAAAGTAAGTGTACTCCTCCTGATTCATTCCCGTATTTTCTGCCCTGGCCATTACCACGGTCTCATCATCCATAAAGACCATTGTAGATCTATCTGTAATTGGTAATATCGGAAACTTATAAACCGGCTCAAGACTGTTGAAGTCGTAGAGCTCCTCATAATTTGACAGGTACTTATTTCCGGGACTGCTAATTTTCATAGTAGTTTCGAAAGTCCGGATAACATTGAGGTTTGGATCCAGCTGAAAGTTCTCCCAAAGTATGTACTGGTCATCATCGGAGACGAATATATGCGACCATGGAAAAGTTATTCCATCGGGCCAAACGGGATATGGAGTTGCCTGAACGATTGAATTTGCCGTTACATTGTATTTGTACATTCTTCCGTTACTGGTATTGCTTTCCCCTCCATAAAGGGCATCAAAAGAACTATTATATTCAATATCTCCATGGCTCAAAACAGATTCCTGACTTCTAATAAGATTTCCATTATTGCCGTCAAAGATCCAGAATCCCGTGCTTCCAGATGTTGGAGGATTTCTGTGACAATAAAGCGTATTATCCTTACCCACTTCTATTTTATGAAAGCCCCATCCATTTGTACTGGTGACGAAAGTTTCGGCTTCAAGCCGGTCCAGGTTTAGCTTAGTGATCTGGTCAACATACTTCTGCACGAGGAAGAGATTTTGCCCATCAGGTGAAATATCCAGATCGGCAAATTTTTGATCTTGTAAAATGTGGGAATCGATCTGGAAATTCTCCTCCCCCACATCGATAATAAGAAGGCCAAAAGTAGTAGAATCGTAATGAGAAAATTCGGGGCTTACAATTGCATATACCTTCGACCTTAAAGGATCCTTGATGATTTTATGAACAAAATGAGGGAACTTAAAGAAAATACCCTGGGATTGCAGGGAAATATTGCTCCCAATAGGATGATCATAGCTATTACTGGTGCGAACGATAACCTGGTATTCATGTTCGGCAATGAAGGAATTACTCCCGGGGACTGTATACTCAGTATCATCTATGTTGGCGATCTCGGCTACAGGGGTATGATCCTGTCTGTATATCAAATAACTCTGGAAATCCTGTCCCTCATATTTGGACCAACTTAGTGCGACAGCTTTACCTGTACTTGTTGTTCTAAGCTCTATAGTATTGGAAAGAATAACAGAATCTTTGGCAACAAATTGGGTTCCGGGAATAGAAGCTTCAAGGTAGACGGTATGAATGCCTTTAGATAATTTCCTTTGAATTTCTGTTTGAAGTCCTTCCTTCACTTCACCTTGGTGCAGTATTCCGTCGATACTACTTCGCCATATCACCTGGAAGTCCGGTTCTTCTGTTTCTTCTGAAGCTTTACTATATGTCACGCCCACTTCCCCAATAAAAGTCAACTCGCTTGCGGGGTTAGCAAATACTCCGTCATAACCTTGAGAGGTTTCTGTGGGATGATGAAAAGAATAATCTCTTTTTTGAATTGGAGAAGTTATCTCAATTCTAAAGCCTGTTATCTTTGTTTTTGAACCAGATTCGTCATCTGTATTTCTCTCTGGACTACATCCTAATAGAACCACCATAAAGAGGAGGAAATAATAATATCTAACCATAATTTCGGTTTCCATCTCTTAGATAATCCACAATCCACATGAGCAATTTGAAATTGCTTTAAAATTATTCTGTAAACAAGTGATTCCTATCAAAATAGGCTTAGAGATTCGATTTCTTAAATTTTACTAAAAATAATAAAGTTTTTTATCTTAACTCCATCTATTAGAACCTTCACTTCATGAGATCTTATTTCGTCCTGTTATCCCTCCTTCTTTTTCTTTCTTCTTGTAGTTCAGATTCCCCTGAACAGGAGAAACCGGAGCCAAAACCTACAGAAAAGTACTTCACTAATCATAAGGCTTTCAGTTCCCAAGCAGAAGTCGACGATTTTGCAGAAGAAGGTTTTACAGTAATTACCGGAAATCTTATTCTTAGTGTTGGTGCTTACAATTCAAAGGATCCAATTACAGACGTAAGCGGCCTAAGCAGTCTCACCAGTGTTAGAGGTGATGTTTACATCATTGGAACCGACCTGGTTGATCTTGACGGCCTGGAAAACATAGATCTTGAAGATGATTCTTTTATTTCAATTGTTAATAATCCTTTTCTAAAAAATGTAAAAGGTTTAGGTGGAATTACCGGAGAGGTGAGGCAATTGGAAATTAGAATGAGTCCCAATCTGGAAAACCTAAACGGGCTGGAAGGAATTACAGGAGTTTCCTATCAACTGGAATTAAGAGATTTACCCAAATTAAATAACCTAAGCCCTCTTAGCAATATCCAACAACCGGTGGAATATATGTATTTAACTGGAACAGGGATTATCAGCACCAATGGAATAGGTAATATTCCTCAAGTGAAGGACCTTTGGATAGTTCATAACGATAAACTCACGAGCCTGAATTTACCCGGACTTAAAAAGGTCGATTTTTTTCAGATACAGCATAATTCCATACTGGAAAATATTTCGGGTTTGACAAATCTGGAAGACGTTCAACAACTTGGTATATCATATAATGAGAGCCTTACCAGTTTGAATGGTTTAGAAGGGTTAAAAGCCCATGGAGATCTTTTTGTAAGGGCAATCAACAATAATTCTTTAGAAAATTATTGCAGCCTTCAAAACCTAATTGCAGCAGGTTGGACAGGTTTCAATGCACTTCAGAACCTCTACAACCCAACAATTGAGCAGGTCGCAGGAGAAGAATGTAAGCTCTAGAACGATTACTCTTCTTCCTCCACCTCGGCAAAAACATCCTCACTAACCGAAAAATCCAGTGTTTCGGCTTCGGGGACATATTTGAGGAACTGATCTATGCCTTTTTGCAGCATAAGTTCTGTAGAAAATTTGCGACTGGTAGCGAGGACGAGTCCGCCGCGGGTGATCCTGAAGAAATATTTACCAGAACCCGTCCTGGCTTTTCGGAAGGTAAAAGATTCCAAGTCGCCCTGAATGGTTTCGATGATCTTCTCACAGTCAGATTTCTCCCTGCAGGCAATACTTGTAAAAATGGTTTTTCCCTTTCGGGAGGCAAAGGTGAACTTATAATTTCCGGTGTCTCTTTTACTTATCACAAATGCGCTCATAGGCTCTCCTGAATTTTTCAAAATCTCAAATCTATAAAAACAGGGGCCCGGTGCCACTCATAAAATTTCAAAAGTTATCAAGATGAAGAAATCCTAAATCCCAAGCACCAAAATCCAAAATCCCAGAAGGTTATTGGAGATAAGTTAATATGGAAACTTTTACCACAGGAAACGTATGTGGTGGATTTCTGACCCAAACAGTGAAGCTCATAAAAAAGCCGACAAATTGCCGGCTTTTCATATCTAGTAAAATTCTTACTGTTTTGTTCTCTCTTTGGATAATTTCCGCTCTCTTTTTTGAAGCTCTCTTTGGCGCTCAGCAGCCTCTTTTGCTCTCTCCCTGTGCCACTCTGCGGCTTCTTTGGCGCGTTCTCTGTTCCACTCTCTTTTATCCTTTAGAAATTCTCTTTCCCGTTCCGCAGCTTCTTTAGCGCGTTCCCGGTAATATTCAGCTTCTTCTTTAGCCAATTCCCGTTGGATCTCAGATTGGGATTTTCTCATTTCTCTGGCTCTTTCGGCAGCTTCCTTCGCTCTTTCCCTGTAAAATTCGGCGTCGGCTTTAGCCATTTCTCTATAATATTCAGCTTCATCTTTTCTCGCTTCACGTGCGGTTTCGGAAAGCTCCCTCGCGCGTTCCCTGTGCCACTCGGCTTCCTCTTTGGCTCTATCACGAAAAAATCTTTCCCGTGCCTTTTCTTCTTTTCTGAACTCTTTTGCTATTTCCTTCTGCTGTTTAAATTCTTCCTTATTTCCCTTACCTTTTCCTTGCGCCATTGCTGAAAAGCCGGTAAAAAGAAAAAAGATACTGGAAAATATTATGGCTAACTTTTTCATAATCCATCATTTTTTTAACAGTATTTGCAACTACTGTGCCGCTTCTGCATCGGTGACTTAGATATAAACCGGGTTCTGTCAATTAATATAAATCTGGCACTGATTAGGCTGGCGCGGATTTGTAATCTGTGCCGATACAGCAGACAGGAAATTTATTTACCCGAATAAAATTAGTTCAGGCGGCGGCCCTGAGCCTACAGGTGATCACTGATTGTTGTTAACTGTTAATTGATCATATTCCTGCAATGAACTCTACCCCCAATTCCCGCATCAGCTTAGAAGCCGAAATGATCTTCCCGACTGAAGGCTTTGAATGGTCAAACTGCGGAATTTCCAGCCCTGCTTCACGGGCTTTCGCGGTGTAGTAATTCTCCCGCGGCGGATTCAGCGGATAAACGGCATTATATACCTCTCCAAAAATGTCATTTTTAAGCACCTTTTTTATGACCTGCAGGCAATCTTTTAAATGGATCAGGTTTACAGGCCCCAATGGATTTGCCAGTCCGGTTTTTCCCGCGAGATATTTCACCGGATGCCGGCCGGCGCCAATGAGTCCGCCGAAGCGGATTACTGTGGTGTCAAAAATTGGATTTTGAAGTAGTTTTTTTTCTGCGGAAGCGATCTCCTTTCCGGAAGCCGAAATTGCATTAGGTGCTGCGTCTTCGGTGTATATAGGAAAGGCTTCCGTTTCCTGATAAACCGAAATTGAGGATACAAAAATGACCTTTTTGACACCTGATGCTTCTACGGCTTGTGCCAACTTCTCAATAGCTCCTGCATAGTCCAGCTGTGGATTTTTCCTAAGACCGGGAGGAAAATCAACTATAAGTACATCAGCTGAGGCCATAAATTCACTGACATTTCCTTCAGCTCCTTCCGCAGAAACCACGACCTGAAAAGGTTCAATTCCTGCATCTTTCAGCACAGACAACCGGTCTTTAGAAGTAGTGCTGCCTTTTACTGAAATTCCTTCAGCAATTAACATTTTTGCCAGGGGTAATCCCAGCCAGCCGGTTCCTAATATGGAAAGGTTTTTAAAGTTCAGAGTTAAGAGTTATGAGTTATGAAAAGTTGGATTTTAGAAGTACGAAGGTAGAGCAAATTATCGACGTGAGACTGGAGGCTAAAGACAACCAATCTTGAACTGTCATCTGATTATCGCTAACTGTTTACTGATCATTGTGCTATATCTGTAATTGGAATTTGGTGCTTGAAATCTGGTGCTTTTATTTTAATTTATTCCAATTTGAAACTCGTTTTCACTACTATCGCATCATTCATTACAAAGGGCCGTGGGATCATTTCAGCAGAACGTGGTGGTACATTTAACTGCGGATTCTCATGCAGGTCATAAGAGGCTTCCAAAAGAGTGATCTCGGGGTGCAGACCCTCTTCAACGCTTATTTCCAGTCGTAAAGTGTCTTTGTTCACTGCATAATAAGATAAAAAACTGTCGCGCCAACGATTCTTGTGCACGTGCAAACTGCTTTCACCCGGCCGCAGGTCACCCGCCTCTTTACTATTGGCCTTAAAGTTCTTAAAATTGATAGTTCTATCAGCAAAAAGTTCCATGCGGTTTATATCCCGATTAGGAGCAATCTTGACGTTGTACAGATCTTGCCCATCGGGTTGGTTCACTGCTTTTTCAACAGAAATATAGGGCTTCGGAAGCATTATGGAAGGCGCAGGAGCAGTTTTACTGAAATTGCTGCCATTCTTGCTGCCAAACCAATGGTCCTGTGGTGCTTCTACAGCGTTTTCAAAATAGGGAGCGGTATATTCATCCAGCACCTCCTCATAGGTATTCCAGGTAGCAACACCCTTATCTTCATCAACCAGGTAAACCAGACTGTTTGGCCGCGGACGTTCTTCGTTAAAATCGGATTTGAAATGTGCAACTATGAAAAGTCCAATAAAGACTATAAAACTAAAGAACCCAAAAAGTTGATTATTCCTGAAGGCTCCGAAAACAGGCCACAGCAAACTGAACAACAAGCTCACCAGAATTGCAGAAAGCACCAGCATTCCCAGTCCCAAAGCCACGGGAAAACTGACAATAAATGGCATGAGGAGAAAAATAGCCGGGAGACATAAAAATGCCACTGCAGGTAATTTCCATTTTGGATCATTGACCAGGATGAACAGCTGAATGATCCCGAAAAGCACCGGAATGATGAAATAGGCTGCACCTTTTAGGTAGGCTGCAGCCAAAGCGCCTATGATTATCCATAGAACAAGTGGTGCAACCATCAATTCGCGGGAATTATCGGGCTTCCTGAATCTGTGATAGATGTAAAAGCAAACAGACAAAGAAAGGAAGATCACAGCTCCTATATACCAGTAACCGTTATAGGTAAAGCCATGCTCCATCTCGGCATATCCCGGATAGAACCAAAGGGCGAACTGCCAGAAAAAATAACCCAGAAGCCCGGCCAGGATTAAGGATAGCAGTAAAGGTGCAAAACCTTTAGCCATGGCTTTCACGTGCAACTTTCTGTTTGATAATCCAAATATGATCACCGTTAGCAACAATATTCCGGAAATTATTAACAGGGGAATTATCCAGCTGTAGGGGTACTTCACCAGGCGAAAGCCGGGAATATTGAAGAACAGCACATCAGCTTCCGAAGAAAGATCATCAAGAGGAACCGCGGCCGAATATTCAAGCAAGGGCATTAAATAGCTTCCCTGGTGGGCCAGAGTTCGCATATCCAGGTTTGCGGGAATATCTGTAGCGGTATGATAATCAAAGTGATCATCAATAAAGGCAAAGTTGAGTCCGTTGATGTTTCCCTGCTCCCGCAGCACGGTAAGATCTGTATCGTTTGGCAGCATTTTATAGACACTATAGGCAAGGGAGTTTGTAACGGGGTGTGCTACACCGGCCTCAGCAAAATGTTCAATCAGTTTTTTATTTCCACCATTGGTTTCTAGGAGCATAAAAGAATTGCCCCCACTTCCACGGGATTCAAAATTTAGAGCCAGCCCCACATCTTTTGCCCAAGGATGTTCTTCAGTAAAAAGCTCCGCTCCGTTAAGACCCAGTTCCTCTGCATCGGTGAAAAGAAGAATGATATCATTGTCAGGAATTTTTCCGGAGGCAAGGTAAGCTCTAATTCCTTCGAGAATGGTCGCCACCCCACTCGCGGCATCACTGGCTCCCGGTGAGGAATGCATGGCGCTATCGTAATGGGACATGAGGAGTAAAGCTTTCCCGTTTCCCTTCCCATCTATACGTGCCAGGATATTTTGAGGTCTTGTAAGAGTCCCTCCCTTGTTCATGGTGAAGCCCTCCTGCATCTCCACTAAAAGCCCCAACTTCTCGAGCTCATCCACCACATAATTACGGGCGTAAGCATGAGCCTTGCTCCCAACATAATGTGGCTCCTGAGCTAAAGCCTTCACGTGTTCAAAAGCCCGCGCAGTCGAAAATTGATCTGCCGGAATTTGCTTTTCAAGATCCACCTGGGGACGGGTGCCGGTAAAACTCCAGATAATACCTGAAATGACAATAATAAGAGCCAAGAGGGCCTGTAGATTTTTTGACATAATTCAAATATATCTAAAAGCCTTTCAAATCATGAAGCTCTATGCATAATTCTTAAAATATTGCCAATAGGCTTTTCCCGATTGGATTAATTTCCTATTTTAAAAACTCACTATCAAATACTTGTACCATGGGAATTAAGAGCTTTCAGGGAAGAAGAGCAGAGCCGGAAAAAGCTGCAAGTGCTCCAATCTGCGTTAAAGATTACATGTCTACAGACCTGGTCACTTTTAGAAAAGAACAAACGGTCATGGAGGTCATGGAGCAATTGCTGCATCATAAGATCTCGGGAGGATGTGTGGTTGATGAAGATAATAACCTGCAGGGAGTAATTTCTGAAGGAGATTGTATGAAACATATTTCGGACAGTCGCTATTACAACATGCCCATGGATGACAATTCAGTAGAGAAAAGAATGACCTGTAACGCGGTCACCATAGATGCCGATATGAATGTATTGGACGCTGCCAAAAAATTTATCGAACACAAATTCCGTCGTTTTCCCATCGTGAGCAACGGCAAACTGGTAGGTCAGCTAAGTCAGAGCGACGTATTACGTGCAGCGCTTGAACTTAAAGGGCAGAGTTGGGGGTATTAGATTCTTTTCACCAAAGCGTAAAAGT
The DNA here is from genome assembly GCF_035607535.1 of Salinimicrobium aquimaris. Lineage (NCBI taxonomy): Bacteria > Pseudomonadati > Bacteroidota > Flavobacteriia > Flavobacteriales > Flavobacteriaceae > Salinimicrobium > Salinimicrobium aquimaris. The sequence goes on along the minus strand of NZ_JAYDZX010000004.1, from coordinate 33,452 downwards.
CCCCCTCGAGGGGCAAATATCCCTGGTCATAAACGAAATAGTAAATATTTCCTGTTTTTGTAGTGTAAATGCTGGTGAAATAGTCGAAGTTAAAACCTTTGGCTGCCAGTTTTGATTTGGGAAGCTTGATCTTACCATCCGGATTCAATTCTTCAAGGATCCTGTAATTCTTGCGCAGTTGATTGTTGACATTGCGCACCATATTCTTACTATCCTTATTGAGATTGTTATTATAAGCATTGCGGCAATGATCGCTGCAGAACTTCTTATCGGTCCTGCCAATTATCTTTTCCCCACATTCGAGACAGCCTTTTTCCATATTTTAAAGTTAGTAATTTTAGACCGGTTTCTTCTGGTTCGCCAGAACCTGAATTTCAATTCTCCAGGTCTTTACCAAATTTTCCGGTCGGGGCTGCTTATGGGTTTAATTTTTACCCCCTTTCCCCAATTTCACTCTTTATTATCCTGCGGAAGAATTCCACGACCTCATCCTTCACCGCCTGGGGATGCTCATGTCCCACCTCCTCAAATGTCCTCACCTCTGCATTTACTCCTTCCCTCAAGTAATACTCTTTACTTTTGTTCCAACGGGTTGGGAGCATTTCCTTTCCCAAAATGGTATTTATGGCCTCTCTTTCTGCTGGATCATAAGCATCATCATAAGGTAGTGCATCGTTCTCATCCTGTGCTCCCATGAACAGGAACTGGGGAGTTTGCCTGAAGCCGATGGAATCAAAAGGCTTACCGAACAAATGCTCAAAATCCTTAGTACCTGCCGGATAAGTGAGTTCTACTTCATTTTCTTCTGAAAAAGGTAACATTAAGATCCCATTAAGGCCACCGGCGGCAACTGCTTTGATCTTGTCGGGATGCAGCAGACTGAAGCGATTGGCAAAGGTTCCTGATGCAGAAAATCCCGTCATTAAAATTTCCGGTTCTGTCTCCAGCCCTTTTTGCTTTAGTCTCTCCCTTGCATCTTCTACCATTTCCAAGACCTGAAGATCTATGCGCTCCAGTTGTGTTCCTTTTTGAAGCATCACGTCGCGATCCAGGCTGTGAGTATACATGTTTCCTGTTGCTTTTGATCTCGGGAAAACCGGAACGAGCAACGGGTAACCAAGATTAACCGCTGCATAATTTCCAAGATAAAAATCTTTGGAAGCAGTTCTTCCTGCTTTTTCAAGGTGTTCCTTAAAATCATCACTTGCAAATCCGGAATTGTTTGTTTCTACAATCAAGTATTTCGGGGAAGATTCGGAGATATCTTCCGGAATAAAAAGATAATAAGGAAAATTAAAACCTGCTTCAGGAGCTTTTTCATTGAATAAAAGCTCTCCATTGGTTTTCGTACAGGAAATCAGTAAAAAGAAAAAGAAGATAGAAGAAAAGCGAAGGAGGACCCTTGAATATGAAACAGCAGCCATGTTGTGGAAGTTTAATCTCCTAATTTTTGGATGACTTTTTCAGTCAACACCTGCCAGAACAACTGCAGGAGCCATCTTTCCTGCTACCTGTAAAAATAAGGAATTCAGGAAAAAAAAGCTCATTCTCTTATTACCTTCTACAGATTTTTTAAAAATTAAAGGTAGGTTCTGTTGACTCTTTCGGTAGCAGATTTATTTGTAGTTCTTCAGAATTTTCTCCAGCTCCAGGCTTAGGTCATACTGTAGATCCTCATGCAGCTTCTCCATGTTTTTGTTCACCAGGGCCAGCTGTCTGTCAAACAGGTTTTTCAAAGTCTTGTTACGATGGACAGAAGGTTTGAAATTATCCATTTTTTGAAGGTAATAGATCAACAGTTCTGTCTCTGTTTCTTTTTTCCCGGAATATCGGCTGTACTTTTTAACGTTCCGCAAAATCTTGCGCATACTCTTCTTCATGAAATAATAACTGCTCCTGTTGATCTCAGAGAATTCCCGGTCCATTTCGGCTTTAATTTCAGCCTTGAACTTCTCCTCATCCTGGGTCTGAAACAGCAAATATGTTAGCAGCTCCTTATTTTCTTTTTTGAAACGGGAAAGGCGTTGCACAATCTCCAGGAGCTCGTCCCTCCCGAGGTGCTTTAATTCATCCCTTATCTCTTTGGCCGAAGCAGGTTTCATTCGTTATTAATCTTTAAATATTTATGAGTTACCAGGTCGTGTTCACTTTCCACCTCATATGCTCTTGCTTTCTTCAGCACATAACTACGGTTAGCCACTTCCAGAACATCCCGGTAGTAATGATCTGTAAGTAAAAGACCTTTTGAGCTCTTGAGAGAAAGCAGCAATTCCTTTACCAGTTCAATATATCGCGGCTCCAGCATGGAAAAAGGTTCATCCAGCAGCAGGAAAGGATGTGGCATATGGGCCAGTAAAAGTAGCTCCAAATACTTCAATTGTCCGGCAGAGAGCTTCCCAACGATCTTTCCGTCAAATGCAGCTACTCCGGTAGAATAAAAGATCTTATCCTGATCTTCCCCTTCCGGAAATATTAGAGGAATAACGTTCCGCACTTTCATCTCCTTCGGAAGAAAGGTTTCCTGAGGTAGAAATCCTATTTTTTGACGAGGAATAACTTCGGAAGGTTTTATCTCCTCCCCGTCAATTCTTATCTCTAAAGAATCTGCTTTCAGAGTTCCCAACATGCATTTGAGCAAAGTCGATTTTCCGGAACCATTCCTCCCAAAAAGGCCAATTATCTCTCCCGTTTCAAAACTCACAGAAACCTCATCGAGAATTTGCCTTTTTCCGAAGCTCTTGTTTACCCGGCTTACCTGCAGCCGACTCATAAGAACAGAAACAAAATTAGAAGCACTGGCCCCATGAAAAGCAGATTAAGGATCCAAACCTTCTTTATAAGATAAGATTTGCTGAAGCCGAGGTTGTAATATAAATAATACTCATCCTTCCTGAAAAAGTTATATCCCAGGTAGCCTACCCCCATTCCAAAGCTTATGAAGATGAGGAGTCCGCTTGAAATTCCGAAAAAGACTGCAGATAAGGCTGAAAAGGCCAGATTGAAGAAATTGAAATCCCGATAGTACTTCCAGAAGGCGCTTTGGTTGTTCATGCTTTTGATGCCGTAATTAATCTACCCGGGATTGCAGATTAAGGTGCTTTATAGATACAGGCTGCCCATTATCTTCATAATCTAAGCTCAAGCAGATGATGCCCTTAAAATTTTCAACTGCTTCAACGGCCCCAGATGCCGGATTTGCGCGCCAAACTTTTAGAATTTTTTGTGCCACGAGACTGTCTGTTTTCTCTGCCACAGCCACTAATTCTCCTTCATAATAATTTTGATTGTAGCAGTACCCAATGATTATTTCCTCATCTTGTCTCAAATTCCTGATTTGCAGTGTATCGAGTACCCGGAAAGTATTTTCACCAGTATTTTGTTGACGGTCGACAACTTTATAGAATAAAACTAAATTTTCATTAGTTTCTCTTAAGTGAAGTAGTCGAAAATCATCCTCCCAACCGCCGGTGTAGATAGCAGTATCAAAAGCCTTCTCATATTTCTCAAAAATTTCTATTTCCCGAAAATCTTTGAAGGTCATGCTCAAAAGGTCATTATTGTGCGCTATAGCTTCTTCAGAAGTTTTAGAATTTTCCTGGCAACTTATGGTCAAAGCCAGGAACAGCAGGTAAAGCATTTTTTTCATGGGAAAAGAATCAGAGGTCTCATGTAATATTACAAAAATTAAATCAGCTACAGCCATAGCCGTCTACAAACGCTTACAAGCGGATGTAAACGAAAACAAATCAGTATCAACCGAATAAGACCTGAAGCCGTTGGTAGGTTTGTCCTGTTGAAATGAACGAATGATTTTCAGCTAAACTAAATTCTTTACATCATGAACACATTAAGAAACAAAGTACAGTTGATTGGCCACGTAGGTAATGCACCCGAGATCGTCACTATGGAATCTGGAAAGAAACTTGCGAAATTCTCTATCGCCACAAATGAGACCTACAAGAACAACAAAGGAGAAAAGGTTACCGATACTCAATGGCACAACATTGTAGCCTGGGGAAAAACTGCAGAGTTGATTGAGAATTACGTTCCAAAAGGTAAAGAAATAGGGGTGGAAGGAAAACTCACCAGCCGCAGCTATGAGGATAAGGAAGGAATCAAAAGATACATTACCGAAGTGGTTTGCAATGAGATACTGCTTCTTGGAAAATAATGAATTATCAACCGTAATAGATACGATCATGAACACACTAAAGAACAACGTGCAGCTATCTGGAAATGTAGGAAGAGCGCCTGAGATCCTCACCCTGAGCACCCGCAAGAAGCTGGCAAAATTTTCGATTGCCACCAGGGAAACCTATACTAACTACAAAGGCGAAAAAGTGACCGATACTCAATGGCACAACATCGTTGCCTGGGGAAAAATGGCTGAGATGGTTGAACAACAGGTACCGAAAGGCAGGGAAATAGAAATTGAAGGCAAGTTAAGTAGTCGTACCTACGAAGACAAGAACGGCAACAAAAAATATGTGACAGAGGTGGTATGCCGGGAATTAAAGCTCCCGGAAAAAAGCAACTGAAAAATGCCCTTTTTGACAAACAAGCGCAGGAAACTCTCCTGCGCTTGTTGTTTTTGGAAAAAGATTTTCAATGCCTATATGAAATTGTTCGTAGTCAACATTGTAGATTTCAAAATTTAATGACTGCTCTAAATAATCCCTTGCCGTAAAAGATCAGCAATCAGCTGAGACATATTTTTACTCTCATGTTTTTTAATAATATTTCGTTTATGGGAATTGACGGTATTCGCTGAGATATATAATAATCTGGCTATTTCTTCAGCTTTTTTTCCTTCTGCAGTAAGCTTGATAACCTGGCGCTCTCTTTCAGAAAGATTCCTTGTAGCCTTTTCTGTTATTATGGGTTTTTTCTTAATTAGATCGAAATGATAGGAAGGCCTGTTACTACAGGTAAAGGAAATCTGAAAGTCCTGTTCAATTTTTAAATGTGAAATATCAGTATGAATATTAATTATTTTTTTTTGTTCAGGTTCTATAGTGTCCCCTAAGATCTTGCTTTGATTTAAAATGGTCCGGTATTTTCCTTCAAAATTTTTCAACCTGATTAAGTAAGAAACTTTATAATTGCTTAGTTCGAACTCTTGTGTATTAGAATAAAACTCGATTATTTTCTCTATAGCCGCCAGGTCTTCAGGATGAATAAGGTCATCAAGTAATTCCAAGCTGAAACTTGAGGAAGGAACTCCTAATACGTTTCTTATGCCTTTACTTACATGCAGCAAATTTATGTTACGCGTATCAACAACATAATAGTAAAAGGGACCCACTGCGAACATAGAACCTACTTGATCAATTATTTCCAAGGCATCTTTAAAAGAATTAGAATCACCTAAAGGAAATTCTTTTGGCCATTGCTCAAGGGAAGTGTTTCTGGGTTCTTTCATCACCTTACGTTATAAGCCCTTCTCGTATGCTCCTGGCAACTAAATCAGGGGTATTATAACATTTTGTTTTTTTCAGGATATTCTTTTTATGAGTTTTTACCGTGTGGGGAGAAATGTCCAAAATATCAGCTATTTCCTTGTTAGTATTTCCTTTGGCCAATTCTTTAACTATTCTTATTTCCCTTTCAGTAAGAGAATGAGTTATTTTTTCATAACAATAAGGAGGATCTGTGTTTACTAAATAATAAGAAGGACGTGTCTCACTTATAAAAGAAATAGAGTAATCCATTTTTATATCATATGAAGAAAGATCTGTTTGAATACAGAAAATTTCCTGGACTTTACCGTCTTTGGAGATAGTAATGGCTTTAGATTGATGCAATAAAGTTTTATAGGTGCCGTCCCCAGACTTTATCTTTATTAAATAACAAACTTTATATTTTCTTATATCCTCTGTGGGTAAGAAATTTATTAGGAAATTAAATCCAGCATTTTCAATTTTATGATATTCTTCCAAATAATGTGGATCCATATTTTTAAAAACATAATCTAGATTATATTCAAAAGGCTCAATACCCAACACATCTTTTATCTCATCACTTACAAAAGTCATTTGTAAAGTCGTAAAATCAAAAGTGAAATAAAAGTAGTCCCCAGGTGAAAAAAGTGTGGCAATAGACTTGATAAGCGGACCGAAAAACTTTTTATGGGGGTTAAGAATTCTTACTCCATTCTTTGTTTTCCAGACCAATTTGACCTTCTGGGTGGATTCATTATCTGTTTGACTCATTTTAGCGGACTATAAATATTACTCAAATGAAGTAACGGGATTAATTTTTAATCATCATTTATAAATAAATTTTTCTTACTCAACCGATTTAAGGATTATTTTAAAATGTTAACCTATGACTGATAATTTTTCTACAATAAACTTAAGCAATTGAAATAAAATTACCTAGAAAGGGGTATTGCTCTTGATAATTTAAGTCGAGTATATTTACAACTATCGTTCTATTAATGAGAATTTTATAGTCTGAAATAATTTTAAAATATCGTTTTACAAAGGTCCCCTGTCAAAAATGTAAGCCTTTTATAATCCATAAAGCTGCCATGTTAGTGGTGAATTTTAAATTGGAATTTTTTCTAAGTCCTACCCAGTTTAAGAAACATATTAATATGGGGTAAATCCAATCAACGATATACCCCTGACTTCATATTAACACCCCCCAAGCTTACTCAATATCAGGGCATTTGGTCTTTATATAATTAATTGCTAATCAATTCTTTTTATTATGAAATCTTTCAACTCCTCTCTTTTAACATTATTTGGTGCTTTGCTAATTTCCATTCAAGGTCTTAATGCAAAAACATTTCTTAATGACCGGTTGGTTAAGGTCGCTCCTAATCTTGATAGGAAAATCGAAATGTCACTTAATGAAAGTATTACTTCGGTTAACCTTACTGCCATTGATTATATCTCAAATCCTATTTTTGGACAGGCCCCTATCTACTTTGGTATGGATAGCGGTCAACTCGAGGGGGATTTTTTTGTTTCAATAGCCGGTAAATGGATCATTGCTCCCGAAGCTGGAGCGTTAAAAGTTGGACCAGAACCAGGATCGGATATATGGTGGAAAGTAACTGAAGAAACTCTTTTCGAAAGAATATGTTATTTCGATGATGTGTATGAGTTTGGAGAGGATGGCTCTTTTAAAAACATTCTTGGTCCTGAAACTTACCTTTCAGTTTTTCAAGGTGTGTCTGAATTACAATGTGGCGAACCAGTTTTTCCACACGATGGCTCCATTCCTGCCAGTTATGAATACGATGCCGTAGACGGAACTATTACTCTGAATGGAAAAGGGGCATTTTTGGGATTGCCCAAAGTAGTGAATGGCAGTGAGCTTGAAGATCCGGCTTCAGTACCAGAATCAATAACTTATGACATTTCTCTGTCGGAAGACGGAAATAGAATGGTCTTAATGATTGAATCTACTCCGGGCACTTTTTGGACCTTTACTTTAATCAAAGATGCGGTTTTTGTTCCGGACAATAATTTCGAGCGGGCACTTATTGATCTGGGAAGAGATAGTGATGGAACTTTAAACCATCGCATTAAAAGAAGCCAGGTTGTAGGGGTAACCGAACTACATATTTCAGATCCCATAAACAATCCGGCCTTGCCTACTGTCAACGAAAAAATTAGCAACCTGACAGGAATTGAAGCTTTTACTTCGCTTTCAGTGTTGGATTGTAGAAAAAATCAGATTCAGAAATTAAAGCTTTTTAATAATACACAATTGACTGAATTACATGGTACAGGGAATCAATTGACCGAATTAGACATTAGTAATAATCCCTTACTATCAGTTTTATTTATTCAAGGCAATCAAATTCAGGAGCTGGACCTTGTAAATAATTCGGATTTAACAGTTCTGGAATGCGGCAGTAACCAACTGGTTGAATTAGATGTTAGCCAAAATTTGTCACTCAGGGTCTTAGGATTTGGGTTAAATAACATTTCAGAAATTGATGTTTCTAATAATCTGGCTCTGGAAGTCTTCTGGTGTAATGGGAATCCAATTTCCGTTTTGAATCTAGATAATAATCCAAACCTTGAGGTTTATGGTCTATCAAATACTCCTTTAGAATACGTTACTCTTAGAAATGGGAATAATCTCAACGTAACATATTTTGAAGCATATAATACACCTAAGCTTAATTGTATAAGATCGGATGCTGAGATCTCAGACCAGATGAATCTACCTTATAAGACCTTTAGCGAAGATTGTTCAACATCAATTGCCGGTAAATGGATCATAGCTCCTGAAGCGGGAGCGTTAAAAGTAGGTTCCACCCCCGGCTCCGATGACTGGTGGTACCTGGAGAAGGACGAGGGTGAAATTTTAAGAAGAGCATGTTATATGGATGATTTGTATGTCTTTTCTGAAGATGGAACTTTTAGTAATGTGCAGGGGGATGAAACAATACTCGAACCTTTTCAAGGTGTTGAAACCCATGTTTGTGGCGAACCAGTTCCTCCCCATGATGGATCCATACCTGCCAGTTACGAATACGATCCAATAAATGGAACAATCACATTGAACGGAAAAGGTTCCTTTTTGGGTATTTCAAGTGCCGTAAATGCTGGTATTTTACCAAATGTGCCTGTTCCGGAATCAATTACATACAATGTTTCCTTTTCTGAAAATGGCAATGTCATGAACGTCTCATTAAATTGGGGAGATGGATTTTGGACCTATAAGCTCTTAAAAGATGTCGTTTTTATTCCTGATAACAACTTCGAGCAGGCGCTCATTGATCTGGGTATTGATAGCGATGGTATAGTCAATCATCGCATTTTAAGGAGGGATGCTGAAGCTGTAAGTTCCCTGGATGTTTCAAATGCAGATAGTAATGCACACTTACCTAATGTAGGTAGTAAAATCCAGGATTTGACCGGAATAGAGGCCTTTATAAATTTGACTTATTTAACATGCCATTCCAACGAACTAACCGAATTAGATGTTTCTGCCAATACCTCTTTACGGAATTTACACTGTCCTATTAACCGGATCGAGACATTAATCTTACCGGCAACAGAAACGCTGACCTGGTTAACTTTTTCACAAAATAATTTAGCAGAAATCGATTTGAGCGGTACTCCTAATCTCACTAATTTAACTGGCTCATGGAACCAATTAACTTCAATTGATCTCACTCCTCATGTCAAATTAACAAGATTAAACTTGAGTGGAAATAAACTTACATCCATAGATTTGACCAGTAACATTCACATGGATGTATTGCAATTAGGAGTAAATGACTTGTCCTCTATAGACTTGAAAGAAAACACCAAAGTGACTTGGCTAAATTTAGGTCAAAATCCTCTAACCAAAGTCGACGTTTCTAAATTAACCTCTCTTGAAAATTTGCAAACTCAATTTACACAGATAGAAGTTCTTGATTTATCTAATAATCCAATTATAAGTTTATCTACAGGATATAATAGCAATATTAAGCACTTAGACATGCGAAACGGAAATAATTCTCTAGTCACATATTTTAATGTCACTAATGCACCAAATTTAACCTGTATAAATGCAGATCCTGTTGTTTCCCAAGCCATGCTGAATTCGGGAAAAAACTTCAGTGAAGATTGTGGCGATTTTGTTAAGATTCCCGATACTAATTTCGAGCAGGCACTGATTGATCTTGGAATTGATAGTGATGGAGTGGTCAATACTTCAGTTCTAAGAGAGGATGTTAAAAATATAACAAGTCTTAATTTGAACTTTCCTGAACTGCCTAATGGTAATACAAATTCTTTTGCGGATGCCAGGCTAACAATTGCTGAAAAAATCACCAACCTAACGGGTATAGAGGCCTTTGGCAATCTCACCAACCTTCAGGTAGGTTTCGGACTATTAACTGATATAGATCTTTCGAAAAACACCCAACTAGAGGAATTGTTTCTAAATGATAACCAGTTGAATTCCGTTGATATTTCCATGCTCCCAAATCTCAAACGATTTGGAGTCATGAGGAATAATATGACATCAGGAATTGATGTTTCCGGTAATCCTTTATTGGAAGAGCTTTTCGTTCATTCTACAGGAATCAGTTCTATTGATCTTTCAGCGAATGCGAATCTTTGGAAACTATTCATTGCAGAAAATGAGCTTACGAGTTTAGATCTCTCGGCAAACACAGCTCTTAAATGGGTGAGTGCTCAGCATAATCAGCTTTCTGAACTGGATATCACTTTGCTTTCTGTAATTGATAGAGTGGATGCGCAGTTTAATCCGAACATGACACTTTTAACCGGTGCGAACGGGAACCCAACTTTAACCTCCCTGAATCTTTCCGGCACGGGATTGAGCAATTTCAATGGTGCAACCTACCCCAACCTTGAGTGGTTACTATTGAACGATAACAGCTTGAGTAATTTCAATGGAAATAATAATCTCAACCTGCAGCACCTGTTTTTGAATAATAATATTATTACTAAACTGGGCTTGACAGGTAATGCTCAACTGACTGAACTGCAGGTCATGAATAATGGAATGGAAGAGCTGGACCTACGAAACGGAAATAATGTTGCTCTAGAGAAACTTAAGGCAACCGGCAATTTGCTAACCTGTATATCAGTAGATGATCCAACGGATACGTCCTTACCTTATGAAACCTGGGAAGTAGATCTGGGAGTAATTTTTAGCCTTAACTGCAAACAGGCCCCAGAAGTTATCCTAATACCTGATCCTAATTTTGAGCAGGCACTTATTGACCTTGGGATTGATACCAATGGAGAAAATGGTGCTTTAACTGGAAATATTCTCCTATCTGAAGCCGAGGAGGTAAACTCTTTGAATGTTAGTGGCAAATCTATTACAAATGCAACAGGAATTGAGGGATTTGTTAACCTGGAATCCCTTGACTTTTCACACAACCTTCTAAATGAGATAGATCTGGCAGAAAACACTGATCTAATCGCTTTAAACCTAAGTGAAAACCTTCTTGCAGCATTGGTTATTAGCAATCCAAAATTATTGGTTGAGTTAAATGCAGCCAATAATATGTTAAACCAACTTGACCTGGTGGACCTAACGAACCTTGAAGCCCTGGATCTTTCTGGTAATCAATTCACCTCTCTTGATCTAAGCGATCTGTATAAACTTAGAAGTGTAAACGTAAGTGAAAATGTATTAACCAGCCTTGACCTGAGAAATGGAAATAACTCAGCTATCACTTTTATGGATGCAACCAACAATCCATTCTTGAATTGTATTGGGGTAGATGACGAATCAACTACCATAGAAGACTGGAGCATCGACCTCACTGCCAGGTATACCAACAGCGGTGATTGTGAAGCACCAATAGTCAATACCAAAGATGTCACCGTTTACCTGGATAGATATGGCCTTGCCAGTATTTCTCCTTCAGATATAGATGATGGATCTTCAGATAATATGACTCAACAAAAAGACTTGATCTTTAATCTGGATATTTCTGATTTTGACTGTGGCAACCTTGGTGAAAATACAGTGGAACTTTCAGTTGAGGATGAATCTGGCAATATCGGTTCAGCTAATGCAACAGTTACATTGAAAGATGAGATCGCACCATCAGCTTCCTCTTTACGCAGCTTTACATTAGACCTTGCGGGAGCTGCTTCAGTAAATTTAAATCCTGCTGATATTAATGATGGTTCCAGTGATAATTGCAGTGTTCTTCAATACTCTGTTGATCAGTCAACCTTCAGTTTCCCGGGAGAGTATGAGGTGATCTTTACTGTGACAGATGGTTCAGAAAATCACTCTAGCTCGGTAACTACTGTTCAGGTTATTGACAGCGCAAGTAATCCAACCTCTCTAAAATTTAAAGGGAATCTGGTGGTTACTGTATATCCTAATCCATTTTCTAATTATATGAGGCTTTCCTTTTCAAAACCTGTATATCTGAGCAATGTTCGGGTAGAGGTTTTTCAGGGAGCAAAGTCATTCCCTGGGGTTGATTTTTTCCCGCTTGGAAATGAATTAGTGAGTAATAATATTGGCACTATACTGACTTCTATTGGTCAATATATTTTAAGTGTTTCGATTGACGGCCAAACAGAAACAGCATTTATTATTAGGAATTAATGATAATCAGAATGTTTTGGAGAGGTTGCCGGGAGCAACCTCTTTTTTATTGTGACCTAAATTCTTTTCTAATAACAGAGCTGGAAACAAACAGGTTTTGCTTGAAACTCAAAAAAATATCTCCTGCGCCAAACGAAAGGTGTTGGCATGGGCTTCCACTATGTCTTTAATGTGGGGCGAATATCCACCACCCATACTTACCTCTACAGGGATGTTGAGATCATGGCAGGTTTGCAACACATAACGGTCCCGCTCCTTACAGCCCGCAACCGTACAGCCGAGTTTTCCAAGTTTATCGGTCTTCAGGATATCCACGCCGCTCAAATAGAAAATAAGGTCAGGCCTTTGTTCCTCAATAAGTCTCGGCAAAGTTTCCTTGAGGATCTTGAGGTATTCTTCATCCCCGGTCCCATTTTCCAGTTCAATATCCAGATCACTTTTTTCCTTTTTAAAGGGGTAATTGTTTTTTCCATGCATGGAAAAAGTAAAAACAGCATCATCATCTTCAAAAATCTCTGCCGTACCATTCCCCTGGTGCACATCCAGATCTACAATAAGGATCTTTTGGGCCAGCTTGTTCTTCAGCAGCCATCTCGCCGCCACCGCCTGATCGTTGAACATGCAAAATCCCTCTCCTTGATTTGTATAGGCATGATGAGTGCCGCCTGCAATATTCATGGCTATACCATTTTTTAGTGCAAATTCGGCAGCCTTAATAGTTCCTGAAGCAATGATAAATTCCCGCTCTACCAGCCGTTCAGACAGTGGTAAACCTATCTTTCTGGCTTCTCTGTAGCTCAGGGTCTGGTTCTTCAAAGCTTCTACATAATCTTTTTCATGTACAGCTAGCACATCGCCTTCATCGGGGAATTCAGGTTCGAAAAAATTATTCTGCGTGCAGGTGCCTTCGTGCAACAGTTGCTGTGGCACCAGCTCGTATTTTTCCATAGGGAAGCGGTGACCTTTTGGCAAAGGCAGAACATAGATTGGATGGAAAGCGATTTTAAGCATATCTTTCAGGTTGAGCTAAGACTACCGCGCTCAATTGTCAGGTCGAGCGGAGTCGAGACCTCATTTAATTGCTATTACCATTGTTCCCAGAATGACACTCATTTCTGCACTCCGCCAGCAGCTTTAGGAGTATTTCATCCTCACTAGCCAAAGCCCTCTTCTTTTGGGCACTCCACTTCTTTAATTTCTTTTCAAACCAGATTGCCTGATTAATTTCTCTGAACTCCTGATGAAAAATAACCTCTACAGGTCTTCTTTTAAAAGTAAAGCTGTCTTTATTTAATCCTAAATTGTGCTCTTCTAATCTTCTGGAAATATAATTTGTGATTCCGGTGTAAAGTAATTTATCCGAACACTCCAGGATGTAGACGTAATATAATTTCATCGTTTCAAATTAACTGTCGTCTTCGCAAGAGACCCCTCGACTCCGCTCGGGGAGACAAGCTTGAAGACAGGTCGAGCCTTTCGTTTTTCGTTTAGATCAGGCTACTAAAGACCTAAGAAATCACCGTCCCCTCCTTTACCCCGTCTTCATCGGGATTAACAAAGACCAGTTTTCCTTCTTTGTTCTCGGTCATGAGGATCATGCCCTCACTTTCTACTCCTCGTAGTTTCCTCGGAGCTAAATTTATAAGTACGGTCACTTTTTTCCCCACAATTTCTTCAGGCTTAAAGCTTTGGGCGATTCCTGAAACAATAGTGCGCACGTCGATACCTGTGTCTACTTTTAGCACCAGGAGCTTATTGGCCTTAGGCATTTTTTCAGCTTCTACTATAGTACCCACGCGGAGATCCATTTTTGAAAAGTCTTCAAAAGTTGCAATTTCCTTTTGTGGTTCGGCTTTTTTGTTGTCGGCTATGTTTGCCGCCTTTGTAGCTTCAAGTTTTTCCAATTGTTTCTGAATTTGGTCGTCTTCTATTTTAGAAAAAAGTAGTTCTGCTTTTCCAATCGCATGTCCGGGTTCTAAAAATTCGTTTCCGGAGCTAATTTGATCCCATTCGCTTTCTTCTTCATTTTCACCAAAAACCACTCCGCTGGCGTTGATGAGTGCTTCGGAAGTTGAGCGGCCGTAATCAAGAATGGCTTTTAATTTTTGAGAGGTAAATGGCAGGAAAGGCTCGCTTAGACTGGCAAGAGCTGCAGAAATTTGCAGGGCTACATACATTATGGTCTTCACCCGTTCTTCGTCGGTTTTTATGAGCTTCCAAGGCTCTTCATCTGCCAGATATTTATTTCCGAGACGGGCTACATTCATCAATTCTGCCTGGGCTTCCCTGAATCTGTAACGCTCAATTGAACTTGCTATAACTGCAGGATAAGCTTTAAGCTCGGCTAAAGTTTGTTCATCAACTTCAGAGAGATCACCCGGCTTAGGGACAATTCCATCGTAGTACTTATTCGTAAGCACCACCACCCGGTTGATAAAGTTCCCAAAAATGGCAACCAGCTCATTATTATTTCTCGCCTGGAAGTCCTTCCAGGTAAAGTCGTTGTCCTTTGTCTCGGGTGCATTTGCAGTCAAAGCATACCTCAATACGTCCTGTTGATTAGGAAACTCCTCAAGATATTCATGCAGCCAAACTGCCCAGTTCTTCGAGGTTGAAAGCTTATTACCCTCGAGGTTCAAAAATTCATTTGCAGGCACATTTTCGGGAAGTACAAAACTTCCTTCAGCTTTAAGCATAGCGGGGAAGATCACACAGTGGAAAACGATATTGTCCTTACCTATGAAATGTACCAGTTTGGTGTCATCACTTTTCCAGTAAGGTTCCCAGTCTCTCCCGGTCTTTTCTGCCCATTCTTTTGTTGAAGAGATGTACCCAATAGGCGCATCGAACCAAACGTAGAGGACCTTTCCTTCGGCTCCTTCCACAGGCACAGGAATTCCCCAATCAAGATCTCTTGTCACCGCTCTTGGTCGCAATCCATCATCGATCCAGGATTTTACCTGCCCGTAGACGTTGGGCTTCCAGTCCTTTTTATGACCTTCCAGGATCCATTCCTTTAGCCAACCTTCATATTGATCTAAAGGTAAGAACCAATGCCGCGTTTCTTTTAGAACAGGTTTGGAACCTGAGATAGCTGATTTTGGATTTATAAGGTCTGTAGCATTATGACTGGTTCCGCATTTTTCACATTGATCGCCGTAGCTTTCTTCGTAGCCACATTTTGGACAGGTACCAACTACAAATCTGTCAGCCAAAAATTGTTCTGCTTGTTCGTCGTATAACTGCTGCGTAGTTTCTTCTGTGAATTTTCCCTCTTCGTAGAGTTTTCTGAAAAATTCTGAAGCAGTTTTATGGTGTATTTTAGCTGAAGTCCGGGAATAATTATCAAAAGAAATTCCGAAGTCTTCAAAGCTCTTTTTGATGATCTTGTGGTACTTATCCACCACATCCTGGGGAGAAACTCCTTCCTTTTTTGCTTTGATGGTAATTGGCACTCCATGCTCATCGCTCCCGCACACGAAGGCCACATCCTTTCCCTGCATTCTCTGGAAACGTGCATAAATATCTGAAGGTACGTAAACTCCTGCCAAATGGCCAATATGTATAGGCCCGTTTGTATATGGAAGAGCCGCTGTAATTGTATATCTTTTTGGTGAATTCATGTGAAAAATTAAAGGCTGTAAAGTTAAGCAAGTACTGGCGATTACACGTTAAATTTTAGTAAAAGGCAGTGCGGGTGCGGCAAATGTTCTGCATTTTAGTAAAAAACTAAGCATGAGAAAATTATTGATCCTTGCCCTCATAGTTCTGGCTTCGGGTTGTAAAAGCCGAAAAATAACTTCAGATTCTGCGGAAAAATTCCAGATGGAGAATCTGGCGAAAGTGATCAGCAGGAACAATTTACAAAAGATCTATCCTGAAGCAGAAATCTCTGAAGGAATTGACCTTTTTGAAGAGGGAACTGTGGAGCGGGCTTATAGTATCTTATATCCTAATACAGATGATGAGCTGCTTATCATTTGGGACGACAAGACTCAAAACAAACCACACCAGATCTATGTAGAAAATGAGGGCCGCTGGAGAACCGGAGAAGGCATCGAAGTTGGAACCCCTTATACAGATCTTGAAAGGATCAATGAAGGACCTTTTGATTTTTACGGCTTTGGCTGGGACTACAGTGGTGCCGTAGATTGGAAAGATGGAAAAATGAAAGATTCCAATATTAGGGTGTTCCTTGCACCCGTAGCCGCACCTCCCAAAAGTTTTTACGGCGACCAGATCATAGAAGCAGACCCCGAGGATATAATCAATCTCGACCTAAAAGTTAGAGCCATAATCCTTCAGAATGAAACCGACTCCTAAAGTATAGAAAGCAGGTGAGCAACACTGCAACAGATGGCCAAAAAAGGGCATTTTAGAAGGATATTCAGAATATGGCACAGCACAATGAATTAGGAAAACGTGGTGAGGAAATGGCAGTTGCGCATCTCCTGGCGACCGGCTACGAGATCGTGGCGCGAAACTTCATCTATCAGAAAGCCGAGGTAGATATCATTGCCCGTAAAGAAAATATTCTCGCTGTTGTTGAAGTAAAGACCCGCAGCACGCCCGACTTTGGCGATCCTCAGGATTTTGTGAAGAAAAAGCAGATCAAGCAGCTGGTAAAAGCCATAGATCATTTTGTGAACGAGCATAAGCTGGATGTGGAAGTGCGTTTCGACATCGTAGCAATCATTAAGAACAAGGCCGGCACAAGACTGGAGCATATAGAGGATGCTTTTCTACATTTTTAAAGATCATTCTTATCTAAAATGTCTTGATATGTGGAGGACTTACCTTCCTTGGATTTCCCTATTACCGAAAGTTGAGCGTCGATCTCTAAAATGACGGCAGCAACATCATCCATACTTCCAAATCCTTTTTTCCGGGCGGCACTAATAACTTTACTTTTATCCAGACGTTCCTTGTGAAGATTCTTTTCAATAAAATTTCCGTTGTAGTACAAAATAGTCGGAGTGGTGTTAAAGATCTTTTTGAAAGTCTTTGATTTCACTTCAAAATAAGCAAAAATGAACTGAAGCACCGCCAATAGAACAAAAGCAGCTAGAGCTTCAGAAATTGACAGGTTTTTGGTGGTAAGCGTACGGCCAAAAACAGCACCCACTGCAACTGCAATTACAAAATCAAAGGCGCTCATACTTGCCAGGGTTCTTTTACCCGAAACTCTAAGAATGAGAACGATTGCCAGGTAGGCGCTTACACCTACAATAACGATCCTAATGATAGGTTGTGTCCCATTCCACAAAAAAGTAGTGTCGTCCATAATTGAATCTTGACCGGTTTGCTAATCTTCGGCTACGTTTATCTGGTAGACCTCGTAGATATTATCTTCCTGATGTTTGATATTTTTCTTAAGATGCTCGATTATCCTATTTTTGAGAACAGCATCTGAGATGGCAGAATCCTTCGGAAGCACGGTGACATTGTAGCTTACAGTAGGATTTCCATTTATAATGGTATTGGTAAAATTCACATCTTTTCCAATCACTTCGATGTAGTCGAGTTCGTTAAGTTTTTTGTCAAGTTCTTCAGTAAGTTCGGTATTCATACTGGCTTTCCGCAGAAATGGAGGCTGGCTGAATTGCCAAAACATCATTGCGCCGATTCCAATAGTTACCAGAGCAGTTGTGACATAAGTCATCGCTTTGTTTCCTTTCAAAAAGCGGACCCCGCCAGGTGTGACCTTTCCGAAGAAATAGAATACCAGAGTGGCGGCAAGATGAATACCAAGCAGTTGCAGGATGATCCTGAAAACGCTGCTCCAAACCACTTCCCAATCCATAAGATAAAGACCGGCACCAACGAGACCAACCGGTGGTGCAAGGGAAGCAGCTACAAGAATGCCCACTGCAGCACCCGAAACCAAACTATCCCTTTCGGACTGCACAATATTAATGGCTCCCGCAAAGCCCGAAATAAGGGGTAAGAAAAGTGCCACTTTTGACACATGACTCACTTCCACCATTAGGGGTGTGAGTGTTTCAAGAGGAAAAATAACGGTCATTAAAAAACTTGCTGCTATTCCAATTCCTATTGCCATGCCATAACGTAGCAGACTGCTCTTAAGCAAGGGCATCTTTCCTGCTGCGGTAGCCAAGGCTGCGTTCATCGCCGGGCCTGCAAAAGGTGCCACCAGCATTGCCGCTACTAAAAGAAATACTGTGGTAGTGTATAGTCCTATCCATACAATGATCCCGGCAGCGAAAGAATAGCCTATTAAACCCTTGACAGAACCCACACTTTGGATACCTCCAAGGTATATCTCCAGGGAACTCTTTGGTTGCACATCGGCCACTTGATCGGGTGATTCCGAGGCCGGTGGATACAAGGTGATCACTCCCCGGGGAATTAAATTGATCTCGGGTTCCTCAAAGTCATCTATACGTTTCAGGAAATCATTTACCTTCCTGTTCGGCAAAAAAAGAATAAATACATCCTGCTCATCATTTGGAAGAAAAATGGTATTCTTTCCTTCAAATTCTTCCACGGCCTTTAAGACTTCATCTTTATTACCCTTTGGAATTTTAAGTATAAGTTGTCTCATTTTTAGACTTCAGATTTTTTAAGTTTCTTCCGGTAATTTTAAATGGCTGCTATACAAGATAAAAGAAAGCATTAGATTGCTTTATAATCTTAAGGGAACTTTAAGGGTTCTAAAACGCACGGGAATGAAAAGAGGATTTTAAACGACAGTTTTAAATAAATCTTAAGAAAATAGGAGGAGCAACTGCTTATCTTTAAAAGACACCGCAAAATTTTGTCAGCCTATGGCTTTAATGGAGATCATCTTTTTCATAAGCTTGTTGATCATTTTAGCCGGTGCATTTTTCAAGAAAATTCAGAATATATCGGTCACCGAACCTTTACTCGCCCTCCTGTTCGGAGTGATCTTGGGGCCAGATGTCCTTAACCTGATCAAATCGACAGATCCTGAATCAGAATTCCAGATCCTAGAACTTGCCTGTCAATTCACAATCGCCATGGCTCTAATGGCAACAGCTTTGCGGCTTCCTGCCCACGTATTCAGAAAGAACGGCACTAGCTTATCCAATCTTGTCGTCTTTGGAATGATACTGATGTGGTTGTTTGGCAGCGGAGTCTTCTATTTTCTTCTTCCGGAATTCTCTCTTTTTGAATGTCTCCTTTTAGGAGCTATTATTACGCCTACAGATCCCGTTGTCGCCTCGACCCTTGTAACAGGCAAAAAAGCTGAAAAATTCCTGCCCCAAAAGATTAGGAACACTCTCTCCTTCGAAGCAGGAGTCAATGACGGATTTGCCTACCCAATAGTTTTTCTAGCTTTATATCTTCTGGGTGCTGAAGGTGGTGGCGATTTGGGAGAGTGGGTCACGAAAGTTCTGTTATATGAAAATGTCCTTTGCGCTATTCTTGCTTATGGGATTGGGTATGGCTGTGGGTTTCTCATGAAAAAAACGCACAAAGCCGGGTATTTAAACACCAAGACTCTTTTATCCTTTTCAGTTGCCGTCGCACTCCTTCTTTTGGGAGGTTTTCACCTGTTAAAGATGAATCCAATTATAGCAGTATTTGTGGGCGGATTCGCCTTTGCCAAAGACATTACAGCAAATGAGGATCTAAAAGAAGAAAGGATCCAGGAAACCATGGAACGCCTGACTACTGTTCCGGTGTTTTTTATCCTGGGCCTCATGTTGCCCTGGCAGGAATGGCAGGAAATGGGATGGACTGCTGTTGGGATCATCATATCTATTCTTTTGTTTAGAAGGTTACCAGCCTTATTACTTCTTATGCCGGTAATGCCCCAGTTCCGGAAAAAATTGTACAGCATATTGATCATGGGCTGGTTTGGACCTATTGGAGTTGCCGCTCTTTACTACGCTATGATCTCAAAAAACAAGGCCCATTTTGAGGAAGCCTGGATTATTCCCAGCCTAATTGTAGCGGCATCTACTGTTGTTAATGGATTAACGAGCGTACCTTTAGAGAAATTATATCACGATAAAACTAAGGGCACCAATGAACGTGAGAATTTGGATAGCAGAACCTGAACGTATTATACCTCAAAGGTTTTACAAACCTGTGAGTTTTTCAACTATTCCTTCCAAAAATGCCATTTTTGAAGGACATTATTTCTAACTAACTTACCTCAATGAAAAATCAGTATTCTTTTCACAGCCTCCTCCTAATTTTTCTCATCCCTCTCTTCGGAAGCGCACAGGATATTTCCGGAAGCTGGTCCTGGCAAACCGAAAATGGCAGCACCCTAATGGAAATCGGGCTAGAAGCTGAAGAAGAGGATTACATAGGATACCATTGCGCCATATTTCAAACAGGCGACCGAATTGATTGCATAGATAAAGACGAACCCGCTTCTATTCATGTAAAAAGAACTTCCGAAAATGTTTTTGAAGGCAGCATAAGGAGCGCTTACAGTGCTTCGGACGGAAAAATAAAACTGCAGTATGATCCTGAAGCCCTAACATTGCTTTTCGAAATTGTAGAAGCACCCCTGGATTTATATTACCTGCCGAAAAAGGCAATTTTTAAATAATATAGACCTCACAGGCTTTAAAAAACTGGTGAGGTCTGGTGAAATCCCCTCTCAGAAATGCCATTTTTAAAAGTATTATTTTTCTTCTACCTCCACCGTTGCCTTCACATCCAGCGGCTGCAACACCTTCAGCGCTTTATCTACCGAAGTTACTTTTTCAAAGGTCAATAACAACCTCAACCCGCTGCGGGTTTTCTTTTCTTTCATGGTGCAGCTCTGAGGATGTGTTTGTACGTATTGCAGCACTCTTGTAAAAGCTTTGCTCTGGTAGAAACGAGATTGCTGATCGGCAATGAAATAGCCGATCAATTTGCCCTGCTTCATCACGATTTTCTCCAGTCCAATCTTAGAGGCGATCCATTTAATACGAACGCTGTTCAGAAGATCTTCGGCCTGAGTAGGAAGTTCTCCAAACCTATCCACCAGTTCGGCTTCAAATTTCTGAAGTTCTTCTTCGGTTTTCAGGTTGTTGAGCTGAGTGTACAGGTTCAACCTTTCAGAAATATTGTTGATGTAATCATCAGGAAACAGTAATTCAAAATCGGTGTCGATCTGCGTATCCTTCACGTATTCCTTATCCTCTTTCTCCTGTTCCTGATAAAGATCCCTGAATTCATTTTCCTTCAGCTCCTCAATAGCTTCGTTCAGGATCTTCTGGTAAGTATCAAAACCAATTTCGTTAATAAAGCCGCTTTGTTCCCCTCCTAAAAGGTCTCCGGCGCCACGGATTTCAAGATCTTTCATCGCAATGTTGAATCCGCTGCCCAATTCGCTGAACTGCTCCAGGGCTGTAATTCGTTTTCTAGCATCATCGGTCATGGCTGAATATGGCGGCGTAATAAAATAACAAAAGGCTTTTTTGTTACTCCGGCCTACCCTACCACGCATCTGGTGCAGGTCTGAAAGTCCGAAATTATTGGCGTTGTTGATAAAGATAGTATTGGCATTTGGCACATCGAGTCCGCTTTCCACAATGGTGGTGGAAACCAGTACGTCGAATTCACCATTCATAAACTTCAGCATGAGCTGCTCCAGCTTCTTTCCTTCCATTTGTCCATGCCCGATCCCAATCTTCGCATCGGGCACCAGCCGTTGGATCATTCCGGCGACTTCCTTGATATTTTCAACTCTATTGTGGATAAAGAATACCTGCCCTCCCCGCTGAATTTCATAGGAAATTGCGTCGCGAATAGTTTCTTCTGAAAATCTTATCACATGCGACTCAATAGGATATCTGTTTGGCGGCGGAGTAGTTATTGTAGAAAGATCCCTCGCAGCCATTAAACTAAACTGTAGCGTACGCGGAATAGGCGTGGCTGTTAAGGTCAACGTATCCACATTTTCTTTGATGGTCTTCAGTTTATCCTTGACCGCTACTCCAAATTTCTGCTCTTCGTCCACTACCAGCAGCCCCAAATCTTTAAATTTTACGGCCTTACTTACTAACTGGTGCGTGCCAATGACGATATCCACTTTCCCGTTGGCCAGTTCTTCCAAGGTCGTTTTTCTTTCTTTGGCGGTCCTGAAGCGGTTCAGGTAATCTACGGTCACAGGAAAATCCTTCAGGCGTTCGGTAAAGGTCTTGTAATGCTGAAACGCCAGAATGGTCGTTGGCACCAGCACTGCCACCTGTTTCCCATTGTCTACTGCTTTAAAAGCGGCTCTTATCGCAACCTCGGTCTTTCCGAAGCCAACGTCCCCGCACACCAGGCGGTCCATTGGCCGTTCGTTCTCCATATCGGCTTTGACATCGGCCGTTGCAGTACTTTGATCGGGCGTATCTTCGTAGAGGAAAGAAGCCTCCAGCTCGTGCTGCAGATAAGAATCGGGTCCGTATGCAAAGCCTTTCTGCAGTCTGCGCTTGGCGTACAATTCAATGAGGTTAAAAGCAATATTTTTGACACGGGCTTTGGTCTTCTGCTTCAGGTTTTTCCAGGCGTTGCTGCCCAGCTTGTAGATCTTTGGCGGTTTGCCGTCCTTGCCGTTGTATTTGGAGATCTTGTGCAGCGAGTGAATGCTCAGGTACAAAATATCTCTCTCCCCGTAGATCAATTTGATCGCCTCCTGCTTTTTGCCCTCCACATCGATTTTTTGGAGTCCACCAAACTTCCCTATTCCGTGGTCGATGTGTGTCACAAAATCGCCGACTTCAAGGTTGGTAAGCTCCTTCAGCGTGATCGCCTGCTTCTTGGCGTAACCGTTCTTGAGGTGGAACTTATGGTAGCGCTCGAAGATCTGGTGATCTGTATAACAAACCATTTTTTGGTCTTCAGCAACAAACCCCTGATACATGGAAAGTACAACGGTCTTATATTCCACGCCACCTTCCATGTCGTCAAAGATGTCATGGAAGCGTTTGGCTTGCTGCTCACTTACACAAAATATATAGTTGGTATAACCGTAGTCTGAATTCTCCCTCAAATTCTGAATAAGGAGTTCAAAATTCTTATTGAAGGAAGGCTGGGGTTTGGTGTAGAATTCGATTGTTTCCGCTTTAGACCCTGAAACAAGTTCAGGATGACGGGAAGTAGTAGTGACAAGCGAATACTCCTGTATCTGCTCCTGCAAAAGTGCCGAATTACAGAACAATTCTTCAGGCGCGTTGTGTTTTATTTCTTCGGAAAGATTCTGGAAAGCCTCTTCAGCTTTACTGAAAAGTTTGTCTATCCTGTCAAACATCAGGGAAGGATCCTGGCTAAAGATCACTGTCTTGTCTGAAATATACTTCAGGAAACTCTCCCGCACCTCCTGAAGTCTTTTGTGCTCTACATTCGGGATCACCGTGATCTTCTTGATCTGATCTGTCGACAACTGCGTCTCCACATCAAAGGTCCTGATGCTCTCTACCTCATCCCCAAAAAATTCAATCCTGTAGGGCTCATCGTTGCTGAAGGAGAATACATCCAAAATTCCCCCTCTTACCGAGAATTCTCCGGGTTCGGTCACGAAATCCACTCTTTTGAACTTGTACTCGAACATGACCTCGTTTACAAAATCGATCGAGAGTTCGTCGCCGACCTTGATCTTAAGAGTATTCTTCTCCAGCTCTTTTCTGGTTACCACCTTCTCAAAAAGGGCATCTGGATAAGTAATTATTAATGCAGGTTTTTTTCGGGAGTTGATTCGGTTGAGCACCTCTGCCCGCAGCAGTACGTTAGCGTTATCGGTCTCTTCCAGCTGATATGGTCGGCGGTAACTGCCGGGGTAAAAAAGCACATTTTTATCTCCTAACAGCTGCTCAAGGTCATTCAGGTAATATGCAGCTTCTTCCTTGTCGTTGAAAATCAGAAGAAAAGGTTTTTCAGCTTCTTCAAAAGCATTGGCGATAACAAAGGAAAGTGCAGAACCCACAAGGCCTTTTAACTGCACCTGAGTTCGCGACAGGGCAAGCGCTTTCCCCAGTTCCAGCTGTTGAGCCGACTGTGCAAAGCTTTGGGCAATAGAATTTTTACTCAAAAAATAAAATTTTGGCAAAGATAAAGTTTAATGCTCAAAGGCTAAAGGTGGTAAGGTTTAAACAGAAGTTAAAAAAGAAGCAAGACCGCTGCGCTGCAAGAATCAAGAGCCAGGACTTTGAGGGGGCATTTGGGCTAAAGCCCTTGTGTTATGTTTCCTCTAATCTAATCCTCCGCCTAAAGGCGGAGGCAATTCTTGAATATACAAATGATCCTGCGAGCCATGAATTGCCCTTGGCTTCAGCCAGGGGATCAAAATAAATAATTACAAAAGGGCTTTAGTCCAATCTTTTTTATTAATTCATTATTATCTAATCAGCAAGACATCATGCTGCCTTCAGGCGGAGGCAATTCATCATAGCAAATAAAAGTTTACCAACTCATGCCCCGGGCTTCAGCCAGGGGATCAAAAATAAAAAACCACAAAAAGGGCTTTAGCCCATGATTTCTAAGGCAGCAGGTTAAAAATTTCTGACATAGCAGAATCTTAATTGATCTAAAGCCTTTGAAAATATATTCTTCTGTTCCTCCGCCTTCAGGAGGAGGCAATTCATCATAACAAAAAAAAATTTCCAAAACATGAATTGCTACCGGCTTCAGCCAGGGATTAAAAATTAAAGAATTTAAAAAGGTTTTAGTCCAAAATTTCTAAGGCAGCAGGTCAAAAAGTTTCTGGCATAGCAGAATCTTAGTTGATCTAAAGCCTTTGAAAATATATTCTTCTGTTCCTCCGCCTTCAGGCGGCGGCAACTCATCACAACAAATAAAAATTTTCAAAACCATGAATTGCCCCTGGCTTCAGCCAGGGGATCAAAAATAAAAAAGCACACAAGGGCTTTAGCCCAATCTTTAAGTATTATATTAATTCATTAAATTCATCATCAGCCAATTAATAGCAAATTATGCCGCACATAAAGGTCTACATCCATTTTGTCTGGAGCACGAAAAACAGAGTTCCTGATCTCAATAGTCCAGAATTAAGAAAAAAAGTTTGGCAGCATATAGCAGAAAATGCAAGATCAAAAGGAATATTTGTAGACTTTGTAAATTGATATACAGATCATTGTCATTGCCTCTTGTCATTAGGAGTAGACCAAACCAATCAAAAGGTGGTAAACCTGATCAAAGGAGAATCTTCCCATTGGATCAACAAGAACAATTTAACTTCAGAAAAATTTGAATGGCAGAATGATTATTTCGCTGTCTCTGTTTCAGAATCTAATCTTGAGAGGGTAAGAAATTACATTAAGAATCAGGAAGAGCATCATCGGAAAAAATCATTCCAGGAGGAATATGAGGAATTTTTAGAAAAATACAAATTCAAAAATTTTGACGATTGAGAATTGGGCTAAAGCCCTTGTTAATTCATCCTCTGGTCCTCTGCCTGAAGGCGGAGGCAATTCATGAAAAATTCTTTTTTGTACCCTTCTAAAGGAATATCAAATATTAAATTCAGTTCGATGTTGGGCTAAAGCCCTTTTTATATATACCCTATTAATCCTCCGCCTGAAGGCGGAGGCAATTCATATACCATCTCAACCATGAATTTTGTTTAGAAATTCTCAACCTTATGAATCACCACTGGCTTTAGTTACTGGTCAGGATCAAGGTTGAGCAGGGGCTTTAGCCCAATTTTTGTCCCGACTTCCTTAATCATTCAAACAAATCACTTCCTTCTTTGTCACCACATATACCTCATCATCTCCCTGTGGCACGAGAATATGTTTGCCGGTAAACTCACCAAAGGCGGGCAGGATCAATTGATCTTTGGATTTGAAGAAGCACGACAACTTCAGCTGCTGCCGACCTATTCCGCTGATCTTTACTCCGGGATGTATATGTCCTGAAAAGTTGAAAAATCCCGCTCTTTCTTCTGGATGGTGGGTAAAAAGGAAATTTTTTAGGACAATTTCCGGAGTAAGAAAAACGCCCAAGGCTTCATATTTCAGAGGGGAAATGATATCGTGGTTTCCTTCAACAAGAATGACTTCCGCAGAAATTTGATCAAGCCAGTGCTCAAAGAACAACCATTCCTTGTTCAAAGAACTGTGAAAAAGATCTCCCAAAAAAGCAATTTTTGAGGGTTCAAAAAAGGCAATTACCTCATTCATTTTTTGAAAATTCCCTGCAATAGCTTTTTGTGGTACCGCACTGCCAAACTTCCTGAAATGCGACACCTTCCCCAGATGTACATCACTTATCACCAGCAAGTCTTCCTCTTCCCAAAACATCGCTCCGGAGGGATGTAAAATAAAAGTATTATTATGAAGAGTAAGTGTTTTTGTCATTTTTGAAGCTACAGGTCACCCCATTGTGCCATCATTTTCTTAATTCGGTCCTCCAGTTTTTCTGAAGATAACTTTTCGCGCATCCTGTCGGTGATGATCGGAAAGGCGAAAGGTGTGGGTTTTTCGCATTGTTTCCAAACCAATTTCTGTTCCGAAATTCGCTCCATCGCCAATCTCAACCTTCCTTCTTCCAGCTGATGCTCGAATGTTTCTCTAAACGCCTGCTGAAACAATAAATTGTCCGGCTCATAGTCCCTGAAAACACTAAATAGCAGCTGCGAATTTGACTGCAAATGCTTTGTCTTGATCATCTTATTCGGAAAGCCCGTAAAGACCATTCCTGCAATAACGGCAATATCGCGGAATTTTCGTCTTGCCATCTCAGTAGCATTCAAACTTTTCTGAAGGTCGTCCATCAGGTATTCCGCAGAAAAAAGATTATTGTCAAAGACCTGCTGCATGTCTATCTGCTGATCGGAAAGTAGTTCAAAGCCGTAGTCATTGAAGGCCAGGGAAAAAGTGATGGGCGACAGCAGACTTATCCTATAAGCCAGAAGACTTGCCATTGCTTCGTGGACGAACCTGCCTTCAAAAGGATAAAAAATTGCGTGATATCCCTCGCGGGTCTTGAAGGTCTCGATGAGAAATTCATCTTTTTTGGGAATAATGGATTCTCTTTTTTGCCTTTGGAAGATGTTATGCATCGCCTTGAGCTCGATTGACTTCTCGACGGAGCCTGCGTCGAGCGCAGCCGAGGTGCTCGAACTGACATTCTGCTGCGAATCGGCTTCTAATTCTGAAGCCACGAACATCTCCTCCCGCAGCAGCTCACTCATTTCGGCCGAAAAGCTCATCCTTCCTCCTGCCCAACTGGGGAAGCGGGAATTCTTCACCTTCGACTTCTTAACGATCACCTGCATATTCTTGATCTGGTACAGCTCCAGGTTCTTTCCGGCGAAAGTGAAAACATCTCCAGGGTTCAGCTTTGAAATAAACCATTCCTCAATGGTTCCAATGTAACCACCACCTAAAAATTTGACCGCGAGTACCGCGTCACTTACGATCGTTCCGATCTGCAGCCGGTGCCGCATGGCGATGGCGCGGTTATTCACCTTAAAGAGTCCGTCCTCCCCGATCTCCACCTTTTTATACTCGTCATAGGCCTGCAGCGTCTGACTCCCCTGCGTGATGAAATTCAGCAACCATTCCCACTGTTCTTCGGAAAGTGCCTGATAACAGAAGGTGGATTTGACCTCGGGCCAGATCTCCTGCGGAAAAAATCCGTCGGAAACGGCGAGAGTAGTCAGATACTGCACCAGCACATCAAAGGAGTTCAGGTAGGGAATCCGATCTTCCACCACGGTGTGCCTCACAGCCTTTTGTAATGCCGAAGCTTCAATCAGCTCCATGGCATGAGTAGGAAGAAAATAGATCACACTCTCCTTCCCCGGCTGGTGACCGCTACGCCCAGCCCGCTGAAGAAATCGGGCTACCCCTTTTGGTCCGCCAATCTGGATGATCGTTTCCACGGGCGCAAAATCCACCCCCAAATCAAGGCTGGAGGTCGCTACTACCGCTTTTAGCTGCTCGTCTCTGATCGCCTGCTCCACCCAGAGCCGGGTTTCTTTGTTGATACTCCCATGATGCATTGCGAGTTCCCCGGCAAATTCGGGATACTTCTGAAGAATCCGCTGGAACCAGATCTCGCATTGAGAGCGGGTGTTGGTAAAGAGCAAGGTAGTCCTGGACTTCCGGATAATAGGCACCACCTCGTCCAGCAAATGCAATCCCAGATGTCCCCGCCACGGAAAAGTTTCCATCTTCTCCGGAATAATAGACTTCACGCTGATCTTCTTCTTAATATCTGCCCGAATTAAAACAGAATTCTGAAAAGCCTCAGATCCCGGTCCCAGCAGCACCTCCCGCGCCTCCTGAAGGTTTCCTATGGTAGCAGAGATGCCCCAGATCTTCATTTTTGGAGAAACAGTCTTTAAACGAGAAAGCGCCAGCTCGATCTGTACTCCGCGTTTGGTACCGAGCAGCTCGTGCCATTCATCAATGACAATGGCATTCAAATCCTTGAAGGTCTTCTCATAACCCTTTGAGGCCAATAATAGCTGCAGACTCTCAGGCGTAGTGATCAACAGGTCGGGCATTTGCTTCTTTTGAGCGGCACGTAATTTTTGGGAAGTATCGCCGGTGCGGATACCTACTGTAAGTCCGCTGCCAATGTCCTGTGCAAAGCGGTTTGCCGCCTGCTCGATCTCCACAGAAAGTGCCCGCAAGGGAGTGATCCAGATTGCTTTGAGTCCGGGTTTGTGTTTGGTTTTGTAGTCGGGATTTTGTCTGATGTAGTCCAGCACAATTGGCACCCATAAAGCGTAGGTTTTCCCGCTACCGGTGGGAGCATTAAGGAGGCCGTGCTTACCATCCAAAAATGCCTTCCAGGACTCCTTTTGAAAAGCAAAAGATTTCCAGGACCGGGATTTGAACCAGTCGTTGGCAAGTTTTATGAGTTGTTTTTGATTCATGTTTTCGTCTCCGGTTGAACCCTTCCGTCTCCGCCTTGCGGCGGAGCCACCCCTGCCTGCCGGCAGGCAGGTTCCTTTGTTAAGGGAAGGAGTTATTGATTGTGCTACTATTTTTTGTAGTACTTCAAATTATAATTTTTCTAAACCCATCGTCCTGCTAGGGGAACAGCAAAGCTGTTCCCAAAAAGCTCCCCTCCTTTTTTCAAGGAGGGGTGGATCCGCGGGAGCGGAGACGGGGTGGTCCGTCGCTCCTGAAATTTCTCTTTATCTCCTCCAGCACCCACTCCAAATTATCAAACACACTTCTATTCTCAAACCTCACCACTTTTAAATTTAATTCTTCCAGCTTCCTGGTTCTTGCAGCGTCTTTCTCCTCATTTGTCGGATTCATATGGTATAATCCATCAAGTTCTATCACCAACTTTTCCTCGGCACAGTAGAAATCCACGATGAAATTTAGAACGCTGTGCTGTCGTCTAAACTTCCTTCCCTCCAGCTTCTTTTGCTGCAGATGCGTCCACAGGTAAGCCTCTGCGGTAGTTCCATGATGGCGGAGCTTTTTGCGGTAGGGCTTGAGGGGTTTTCGATTATGAATTCTGCGTTTTATTTTGTTTTTGTTCTAATTAGAAGCACCCGTTTCCATAACGGACCATTCCGTCTCCGGCTATTCGCCGGAGCCACCCCTGCCTGCCGGCAGGCAGGTTCCCTTAGCAAGGGAAGGAGCTATTTGTGCTACCATCTAAAATTCCACATCACATGATGTATTACCTGACCCAGAATCCTATACAGCTGCAGCAAAGCTGCAGCCAAAACCTCCCCTCCTTATTTCAAGGAGGGGTGGCTGCCGAAGGCAGACGGGGTGGTCCGTCGCAGCACGATCTCACTTAGGGATTAACTGCTTCAATTCTTCTATCGTATTCGCTTCCTCAATCTTCTTGTCCTGTCTCCACCTCAAAATTCTCGGGAATCTGGTTGCTACTCCACTTTTGTGTCGGGTGGATTCGGCGATGCCTTCGAAAGCTATTTCGAAGACGAGTTCAGGTTTTACGGAACGAACGGGGCCGAATCGCTCCAGAGTATTTCTCTTGATCCAGGCATCCACCTGGCGGAATTCAGCATCAGTTAATCCGGAATAGGCTTTCGCAAAAGTCACCAGCTCATCATCCTGCCAGAGCGCGAAAGTGTAATCGGTAAACAGGTTCGACCGCCTACCGTGGCCGCGCATGGCGTAGGTGAGCACCGCATCTACTGTCAATGGCTCCACCTTCCATTTCCACCAGTCTCCTTTTTTTCTTCCGACGAGGTAAGGCGAATCCCAGCGCTTGAGCATCAAACCTTCGCTCTTCACCTCCCGTGCCCGCTCCCTCTCGGCAGTTGCTTCGCTCCAATCGTCAAAGGAGATCGTTCTTGAAATATGAAACGGGGAACCTTCAGTGGAGACGGTACTATGCAATTTTTCCAGGATCTCCCGACGTTCCAAAAAGGGTAAACTTCTAATATCCTTTCCCTCCCACTCCAATATATCATAAGCCTTCAGGATCACAGGAGTCTTTTTCAGCAGCGCTTTGGAAACCGTTTTGCGGCCAATGCGCGTTTGAAGATCATTAAAAGTTCCTATATCCCCTTCAGGAAAAGGCAAAATTTCACCATCCAACACAGTCCCGCCTGGTAGGAGCTCCAAAAAAGCCGAAAATTCGGGATACTTATCTGTAACCAGTTCTTCCCCCCGACTCCAAACAAAAAGTTCTCCATTGCGCACTACCACCTGGGATCTAATGCCATCCCACTTATGCTCGGCACTCCAATCGGCGGGAT
This sequence comes from Salinimicrobium aquimaris, assembly GCF_035607535.1. NCBI lineage: Bacteria > Pseudomonadati > Bacteroidota > Flavobacteriia > Flavobacteriales > Flavobacteriaceae > Salinimicrobium > Salinimicrobium aquimaris. The sequence continues at coordinate 2,749 of NZ_JAYDZX010000004.1, read as the reverse complement.
CGCCCAGGTCTGCGGGTTCTCCTTCAATAGCATAGGCCAGGTAAAAAGGATAAGGTTTTGAAAGAAAGTCCTCTTCATTCTCCTCTAAAATGAGCTTTTGAAAAGAAATTTTTTGAGGGTTCCAGTCTCCCATAAGCTTATATGCCAGCACATCTTCATCAATATCTGTGGCCTTCGAAAGAGCACGGGTCATGAGCTTCTGGCTCACTCCTATTCTAAAGCTTCCGGTAATGAGCTTCGTAAAAACAAAGCGTTCGTAATAATTTAAAGCTGCCCAGTTCTCGTGCAGATACTCCTTCTTTTCGGCTTCGGTGGCGGCTTTTAGATCAATGATCTCCTCCAGGTACTGAGTGAGACTTTTCTCGCTCGAATTCTCTGCCGGAGGAATAATCAGGGCAATGGTTTCGGCAAGATCCCCAACAATGTGGTAAGATTCCTCGAACAGCCACAGCGGAATATTGGCAAGTTCGGCGGCAAACTGGCGGAGCAGGGTGGTATTTACCGGCCGCGGCGGACGGCGGTGCGAAAGAATGGCAATAGCCCATACCTTGTCCTTGTTGGACACCCGCTGAAAGTAACGCGTCAACGCCGCCACCTTCACGTTTGTTTTGTTGGTGCTGTCAAGTTCCTGTATGAGTGCTGCGAATTCCTCCACGTTAGTTATTGGTGATTAGTGATTGGTTACTTGGGAATTGAATATTGTTTATTGTTTATTGTTTATTGTTTTTTCTGACAAATGACCACTGATCACTGAACACTGAATACTTTTCACTCATCCTCTCCCCCGCCTCTCCAGAGGAGAGGAGCCTCTTGAATATTTTTTCTGCTCACTTACCACCGAACACTGACCACTACTTTAGTCTTCTTCATTTTCTTCTTTCTTTGAACTCATCTCTGCCAGCTCTCCTTCATATTGAGTTTCGGCGGTACGGGCGTCGTACCCAATCTCATTGAGAAATCGGCAAAATATTTCTGAATAGCCGTGCGTACAGATCACTCTTTCACAACCTGTGGCTTTGATCGAGGATAATAATCCCTGCCAGTCGCAATGATCTGACAAAACAAAGCCGCGATCAACAGCCCTGCGGCGGCGGGCGCCTCTAAAGGCCATCCAGCCACTGGCCATTCCGGTTTCAAAAGGCACCATTTTCCTAATCCAGGTACTGCCGTGGGCGCTGGGTGGCGCCAACACCATTCCGCCTTTAATTTCTTCCTTTTTAGTTTCCCGGGTGATCCTTGTTGTTTCAGGAAGTTCAGCGAAAGGTCGGACCACTTCAGTCATATTCTCAATTGCGCCATGAGTGAAGATCCTGCCAATCGACGGATCCAGAAATTTCAGGAGCCGCTGGGCTTTTCCGAGGGAATAGCCAAAGAGGATAGAGGTTTTACCTTCAGCCTTATTCTGCTGCCACCAGCTGTTAATGTCGTTCATCACCTGCTCCTGCGGGAGCCACTTAAAAGCTGGTAGCCCAAAGGTACATTCAGTAATAAAGGCGTCGCATTTCACAGGCTCATAGGGCACTGCGAGTCCGTCATCTTCAGTCTTATAATCCCCGCTAAATACCCAGACTTCCCCCTTGTGCTCCACCCTCACCTGCGAAGAACCAATAATATGTCCTGCCGGAAAAAAGGAAAATTTCACATTGTTTATTGTGAAGGTCTCCCCGTACTCCTTTCCGGAAACTTCTATTTCCCCAAGGCGGTGTTTTATTATAGGAATATTGGTGTGGTGGGTAATGTACTGCTTGTGACCCCAGCGGGAATGATCGGCATGGCCGTGAGTAATGATCGCCTTATCCACAGGCTTCCACGGGTCCAGATAAACTCCGGCGGGTTCGCAGTAGATCCCTTTGTCGTCAAAGCAAAGCAGGGGTTTTTTTCTCTTTTTGAGCGGCATAAATTCAAGTTAGGAATATTTGTGCAGGGCAGCTGTGGCGTTAGGAAAAAATTAAAACTGAAAATGCCATTTTTAAAGAATTAGCTATCGCAGTGGCTCCGAACGGGCCGGTAGTATAGCTTCGGAAATTTTTAGAGGCATAGGAAAATGAGCCGAAAAGCGGTGCCTGTCCAGGCCGCAGGGGAAACAAATTCGCCACCTCAAAATATCGGGTACTATTTGCTATCTTTGAGTAAAAACAGTGTTATGTCATTTTCAGACCTTTTTGGAACCGGAGAACATCTTCGAAATCTGGGGCATTTTGCCGCCATTGTAAATCTTGCAGCCGCCGATGGACCCATTAACACACGCGAAGAGGCGCAATTAAAAAGGTTTGCGAGGAAACTGGATATTGGAGAAGATGAATATTCCAAGGTCCTTAAAAACCCTACCGCATTTCCAATTCATCCCAATAACTCTGTTGAGGGGCGATTGGAAAGACTTTATGACCTGTTCCGGATCATTTATGCAGATCATGACATTGAGGAGGAGGAAGAAGAACTACTCAGAAGATATGCTATTGGGCTGGGATTTTCTCCTGAAGTTTCACAAGGGATCATTAAACGCTCCATGCAGATCTTTAGTGGAATGAGCTTCGATGATTACCGTTATCTGCTCAACAGGGAGAAATAACTTCAAGAGCCAGGAGCCAGGAGTCAAATGTCAAGAGTTAAGAGTTAAGAGTTAAGAGCCAAGAGCCAAGAGTCAAGAGTTAAGAGTTAAGAGTCAAGAGCCAAGAGCCAAGAGTCAAGAGTTAAGAGTTAAGAGTCAAGAGCCAAGAGCCAAGAGCCAAGAGCCAAGAGCCAAGAGCCA